>JANNCT010000150.1:0-17373 GCA_031386895.1 Polaromonas sp. | reverse complement strand
CCTGATCATGACGCCGACCCGCGAACTTGCCGCGCAAGTTGAAGAAAGCGTTCGTCAGTACGGCAAATACCTCGACTTGACATCGATGGTGATGTTTGGCGGTGTCGGCATGGGCGCGCAAATTGAAAAGCTGCGCCGTGGTGTTGACATTTTGGTCGCCACCCCTGGCCGCCTGCTCGACCACGCTGGCCAAGGCACGCTGGACCTCGGCCAAGTGCAGGTGCTGGTGCTGGACGAAGCTGACCGCATGCTGGACATGGGTTTTATCCATGACATTAAAAAAGTGTTGGCCCTGGTGCCCAAGCAAAAGCAAACGCTTTTGTTTTCAGCCACCTTCAGCGATGAAATTCGCGACCTGGCCAATGGCCTGTTGCGCGACCCGCTGCACATACAAGTCACGCCGCGCAACACCACGGTGCAGCGCATCACGCAAACCATTCACCCGGTGGGCCGCGCCAAAAAGAAAGCGCTGCTGACCCACATCATCAACGAGCACAAGTGGAGCCAGGTGCTGGTGTTCACTCGCACCAAGTTTGGCGCCAACAACGTGGCCGAGCACTTGACCAAAAACGGTATTGAAGCCCTCGCCCTGCACGGCAACAAGAGCCAAACCGCCCGCACGCAAGCCCTGCAAGGCTTTAAAGACGGCACCATACGGGCGCTGGTAGCTACTGATATTGCAGCACGCGGTATTGACATTGACGAGCTGCCGCACGTGGTGAACTATGAGATCCCGAACGTCAGTGAAGACTATGTTCACCGCATTGGCCGCACCGGCCGTGCTGGCAACAGCGGTGAAGCTGTCAGCCTGGTGTGCCTGGACGAAGAAGGCTTCATGCAAGACATTGAGCGCTTTACCAAGCAAAACATTGAAGTCGTCAAGGTGCCAGGCTTTGAGGCTGACCCCGACGAGCGCGCCGAGCCGCTGGCCATGGGCCGCCAAACCATTTGGGGCGGCCTGGGCAAGCCGCCAAGCCGCGACGTAATGCAGGCTGCGGCCAAAGCTGCGCGCAGTGAAATGATGACGCGTATTCGTGACACCCGTGCTGGCCAGCCTGCGCGTGGTAATTCGGGTGGTGGTGGTAGCCGCGGTGGTAACAACGGCGGTGGCCGGGGACGCGCCCCGCAAGACGGAATGAACGCTGGTGGCGGCGGTGGTAACAGTGGAGGTAGTGGCAATGGTGAAAGCGGCGGCAACTTTGGCCGTGGCCCACGCACCCCCAATCCTGGCCAGCCACGGCAAAATTCGGGCTACCCCAACAGCGGCGCTGGCAATGGTGGTGGTAACGGTGGTGGCCATGACCGCCGCCCCCATGCCCCACGCCCGCCGCGCAACAATTTCGATGAGGGGCAACCACGCGTGCCGCGTGACGAACAACAACGCCAAGACCCACGCGGCCCTCGTGTCGACATGGGTGAGCAGCGCAACGACTTCGACGAACGCCAGCCCACCAGCCATGTGTCAGCAGGCTTCCCATCATCCGGCGCGCCCATGCGCGGCGCAGGCGGTGGTGGTGGCCGCGGCGGCAACCGGGGTGGTAACGGAGGCGGTGGAGGTGGCGGCGGATCGCGTTCTGGCGGCGGTGGAGGCCGGGGCAACTCTGGCGGCGGATTTCGGCGCTAACCAACTCGCTAGTTAAATATCAATGAAAAAAGCAGCTTTTGGCTGCTTTTTTTCATTGTTGATTGTCATTTAAGCCTCTAGAGCAATAAATACGGGCGCAAACAGCTATTGAATTTGTAGCAATTTGCCATCCCCCGATCGACTCAATCCATTCTCCAGGGTTGTTCAGCAAGCGCTGCAGCTCTCTGCTGCACCCCACATTAGCGGGCCGTAAGCACAACTCACCTGTCTGCGAGGGCGCACGATTTGTGCATACCTTGGGTGCCCGTTTGCGCCTCTTCGCTCCTCTGAAGGCCCGCGCTTTCCTGCAATTGATAAAAAAATGAATAAATTGATTGATTTGATTTTTTGTTGTGTTTATTTGTTTTATTTGTTTTAAAATGTCATTTATCATTTAAATCAAATTTAAATAGCGAAACACTGCCCTAAAAATTTACATTTCCCTTTATTGGGCATTCGAGGCTGCAACATGAACTACCAAAGCATCCAGGTCGAAGAATCGGTGAACCTGTCGATCAAGCCCATTTTGAACCGGACACTAGCGCGTTTTCGTGCATTGTTGCCCATCGAAGTTGAGCTGGTGGTTGAAGTCTCACACGACGATCCGCGTATAAGAGCCCATGAGCATCACATTGAAGAGGCCCTGTTAAGCGCATACATGGTGGCCTGGCAGTCCATGGGCGGGCTGGCAAAACAGATCATGGTGGAAATGAAAGAAATCCTGCTGGATGACGTGGTTCTTGACCCGGATGCCGAAAAGTTAGGCGGCGGACTGCCCCCCAGAACCTACGCCTGGATAGTCATTAGCAACAACTCGCGCATACAGGCTGGACCGTTTCACACCTTGGTACCACTGCCAAAAAAGGTTGACGACAGCCCTTCAAGCGCGCGAAGGCTGAAGTTACTGGAAATACGCAAGGTCGTCGACCTGCACCATGGCTGGATGACGGTTGAGACAGAGCCAGAAAAAGGAACCACTTTCGAGATCTACCTGCCGACAGCCATTCCACTTGAAGTACCGGCGCTCAATGAATCAGGCTCCGATATCAAGCACATCATGTACGTGGATGACTATGACGCCATGCGCGAACTCATCAGTGAAATGCTACCCGATGCGGGTTTTCACGTGTCGTGTTACGAAAGCGGCAATGAAGCGCTTGCGGCATTTTTAGCCAGCCCATTCAAGTACGATGCACTGATCAGCGACTAC
The DNA here is from genome assembly GCA_031386895.1 of Polaromonas sp. Classification (GTDB taxonomy): domain Bacteria; phylum Pseudomonadota; class Gammaproteobacteria; order Burkholderiales; family Burkholderiaceae_C; genus Polaromonas. Next base: position 14,539 of record JANNCT010000150.1, on the reverse strand, counting down.
CGCCTGCAAGGTGCATCCGGGATAGACCTTATGCGCCAAATCAAAGCAATGCGACCAGACTTGCCCGTGATCATTATTTCAGGCTATGTCGACAGCGTCTTGAAGGCAAAAGCGATTGACGAAGGGGCTTCGTTAGTCATCAGCAAAAGCAGTGACTTGTCCGAGCTGTGCACCCAACTGCGCAACCTGCTACAAACAGCTCCTAACCCAGCCCTAGCAACTTATTCAGAATGGGCCAAGCTGTAGCAAAACCAGATTCGGTCGCATCCATTGCTGCCGCAAACATCGCGTAACAGGTACCATTCACCAATCCCAAGCGTTGTACCTAGCGTTAAATCCAGGCCTGTTGAAGTGGCAATTTCAGGCGGTTAAAAGAGCAGTCAGCTGGCATCAAAGTATCAAAAATGGTCGCCGAGCTATTTCAAAGCTGCTGCGCGACAACTCCAGCTTTTTACCCAAACTGCAAGCTGTGGCAGGTGAACAATACCTGGCAGCGCTGGACAATGCAGTGTTTGAAACCGGCCTGCCAGAGTCGTCGTTCCCAACGGATTAGCTCTATTCAGTTGAGTCTGTGGCTGAAAAAAACGTCGTTGGGCAGGCATACTGAAGCATCACAGAAAGTCTCATGAACTCAGCTATTGACTCTAACCGTACAGCACTGGTAGTGGGCGCAACAGGCCTGGTAGGCCGGGCCATTCTGGCGCTTTTACTGGCTGACAAGCACTATAGCGCGGTGCATGTCGTTGGGCGGCGTGCGCCCAGTGTGCAGCACCCCAAACTGGTGGTGCACACCAGCGAATCGCTGACCAGGTGGGAGAGCCCTGAGGTCGATGACGTTTTTATAGCGCTGGGCACCACCATCAAAGTAGCTGGCAGCAAAGCCGCTTTCAAGGCACTCGATGGCGATGCAGTGGTGGCAATTGCAACTACCGCCAAGGCGCATGGCGCAACCCGCATTGCTGTGGTCAGCGCCATGGGGGCCAACGCGCAGTCGGGTGTTTTTTACAACCAGGTCAAAGGCGAGATGGAAGATGCCGTCAGCCACCTTGGCTTTGAAACGCTGGTTATTGCCCGGCCGTCGTTGCTGTCAGGCGACCGGGGCGCACTGCGCCAGCCGGAGCGCATGGCAGAAAAGCTATCTCTGGTGGCGTTCAAACTGCTCAAACCGCTGATACCCGCGAACTACCAATCCATCAGCGCCAGCAGCGTTGCAGTAGCTATGGTCAAAACGCTGCAAACGGCTGGCACTGGCCAGCATGTGCTGCTGTCTGGCGATATGCAAAAGCACACCTGAACTAGTTTAAAATTGACCGGCACCCTTTTTTGCAGCCATCGCTCCGACCCTAAACCGCAAAAAATTCCAGCGCCATCAGTGTTCTTTTTACTACACTTTTCATAGCTGCTTGCGCCCGTATTTAGGGCGGCATGACCTTAAATGACACATAAAAACACTTCTGCAATCCACTTTGGGCTGGCGTGTCGAGTCTGCATCGTTACGGGCGGTGCGCAAGGAATTGGTGAGGCCTGTGTGCGCCGCTTTGCACGTGAAGGTGCCGCGGTGGTGATTGCGGATATTGACGATGCCCGGGGCCAAGCCTTGGCAACTGCGCTGCAAGCAAGCTACATGCGTTGCGATGTGGGCGATAAGGCGCAAGTCGATGCGCTGGTGCAGCACACAGTAGCGATGCACGGCCGCATTGATGTGCTCATCAACAATGCGGGCATTTTTAAAGCAGCTGATTTTCTGGACGTGCTGGAGGCCGACTTTGACGCGGTGCTGCGGGTGAACCTCAAAGGTGCTTTTTTGGTTGGCCAAGCCGTAGCGCGTGAAATGGCGAAAACTGGTAGCGGTGCAATCGTCAACATGAGCTCGGTCAATGGCGTGTTGGCTATTCCAAACATTGCGAGCTACAACGTCAGCAAGGGCGGCATCAACCAGCTCACGCGGGTGATGGCGCTGTCGCTTGCCGACAAGGGCGTTCGAGTCAATGCGGTAGCGCCGGGCACGATTGCAACCGGGCTGGCGGCTAAAGCAGTACTTACCAGCGCGCAAGCAACGCAAAAAATCATGAGCCGCACGCCGCTCAAGCGTTTGGGCACCCCCGAAGAAATTGCCGATGTCGCGGCTTTTTTAGCCAGCGATGCGGCGAGCTACATGACGGGGGAAATTGTGGTGGTTGACGGCGGCCGCATGGCGCTGAACTACACCGTTTAGCGTCTTCTAGCAGCTTTTAGCCTGATGGCTGGTCCAGCACACCCTGGGCTGCGCCGCGCTTTCGCAACTGCTGTGTTCGGCGGTTGATCAAGCTGGCCGCAATGGTCCACTTGGCCCGGTCTACCCAGCTGGTTTGTTCCGGCAGAAACGGCTGGCTGATGTAAAAACTCTCTGGGTCGTGGGCCACACCAAAGTCGGCTAAAGGCATGCTGGTAGGGTCTTGGGGAGTGTATTGCCCGTGCGCATGCTGCAGTCCACTCCAGTACCTGCTGCCCTGCGCGTGAATGCCGTAACCCAACGCGCGGCCTTCTTCTTGCAGCAAAGTCAACGCCTGCATTTCAAGGGCATCATCGGCTACGTAGGTGTCTGATTGAACCCACTGACCCTGCAGAAACACCTCGCCGATTGCGTGGGTGATATTGACATCGCCGGAGTCAATAATGCCGCGAAAAAACGCACCGCGCAGGTTCACAAATCTCAGTCGCGCTGGCACGCCAGACGAGCGCAACAACGCCACAAATAGTGTGCCCTTTGTATGGCAATCACCTCGCCCATTTTTAAGCACCTCGCCAGCTGTGACGTGTCCATGCGAAGTTGCGCAACCAAACGGCAGCGACTTGAGATAGTCGTGCACCAGCACGGCCTTGTGCACATCGCTGGACGCGAGCTGCGTGATGCGCATCGCTTGAATCCGGAGTTTGGAGTCGTCCAGATCAAGCAGCCGAGTCTGCGCCAGGCAATCCGCCGGCTGTAGTAAAAGATCTGGAAAAGAGTTTGGCAAACGGGTCCTCAAGGAAAATCCGACCCTTTCATTGTGCAATTTAATGAAACCGCATTGCTTGCGGAAAACCCTGCATTTATCGTGGTAAACCAACAACGCCAGCGCCCGCCAGACGCAAACAAAAATGCGGCCCTAAAGCCGCATGATTGAACTGGTTAGCGCTGTAAAAATTACGCAGCGACGCCGGCTTTCACGGTATCGGCCAGGTCGGTATAGTCCTTCACTTTGTCAAAGTTCAGGTACTGGTAGACGGTATCGCTCGCAGCTGCCAGCACACCCATGTCCAGCATGTACTCAGCCTTGGTCGGAATGCGGCCGAGCTTGGAGCAAATCGCTGCCAGTTCGGCTGAACCCAGATACACGTTGGAGTTTTTACCGAGGCGATTGGGGAAGTTGCGGGTGGATGTTGAAAACACCGTTGCGCCTTCTTTGACCTGCGCCTGGTTGCCCATGCACAGGCTGCAGCCAGGCATTTCCATGCGTGCACCTGCGCTGCCCAGAACGCCGTAGTGGCCTTCTTCCGTCAATTGTTTGGCGTCCATCTTGGTGGGTGGTGCCATCCAGAGTTTGACGGGAATGTCGCGCTTGTTTTCCAATAGTTTTGAGGCGGCGCGGAAGTGGCCGATGTTGGTCATGCAGCTGCCGATGAAGACTTCATCGATCTTGCTGCCCGCAACGTCTGCCAAAGTTTTTACATCGTCCGGGTCGTTCGGGCACGCGACGATGGGTTCGTGAATATCGGCCAGGTCAATTTCAATGACGGCGGCGTATTCAGCGTCCGCATCGCCTTTGAGCAGTTGTGGGTCGGCCAGCCAGGCCTGCATGGCGGCAATGCGGCGGTTGATGGTGCGCACGTCTGAGTAGCCCGTGGCAATCATCCACTTGAGCATGGTGATGTTGCTCGTGATGTACTCAATGATCGGTTCTTTGTTCAGGTGAACGGTGCAGCCGCCTGCTGAACGCTCGGCCGATGCGTCGCTGAGTTCAAATGCCTGCTCGACTTTCAAATCTGGCAGGCCTTCAATCTCTAGAATTCGGCCTGAGAAAATGTTGATTTTGCCCTGCTTGGCCACCGTGAGCAAACCCGCCTTGATGGCGTACAGCGGAATGGCGTTGACCAGATCACGCAAGGTAATGCCAGGCTGCATTTCGCCTTTAAAGCGCACCAACACCGACTCAGGCATGTCCAGCGGCATCACGCCAGTGGCGGCGCCAAATGCCACCAGGCCAGAACCTGCGGGGAAGCTGATACCAATCGGGAAACGGGTGTGGCTGTCGCCACCGGTGCCGACCGTATCGGGCAGCAACATGCGGTTTAACCAGCTGTGAATAATGCCGTCACCGGGGCGCAGGGGAATGCCGCCGCGCGTGCTCATGAAGTCAGGCAACTCGTGGTGCATTTTCACGTCCACTGGCTTGGGGTAAGCCGCTGTGTGGCAAAAGGACTGCATGACCAGGTCAGCGCTAAAGCCCAGGCAGGCCAGGTCTTTCAATTCATCGCGCGTCATGGGGCCGGTAGTGTCCTGTGAGCCGACGGATGTCATTTTTGGTTCGCAATACGTGCCGGGGCGTACGCCCTGCTGATTTCCGTCGATGACAGGCAGACCAACTGCGCGGCCGACCATTTTTTGCGCCAGCGTGAAGCCACGGCCGTTGTCCAGCGGGTCTTGCGGCAGCCGGAACTGGGTCGAAGCAGGCAGGCCCAAAGCAAAGCGTGCCTTGGCGGTCAGGCCACGGCCCACGATGAGGGGAATGCGGCCACCGGCGCGTACTTCGTCGAATAGCACATCGCTTTTGAGTTTGAACTCGGCAATCACCTTGCCGTCTTTCAGTGCCTTACCGTCATACGGCCGCAATTCAATCACGTCGCCCATCGCCATCTGACTCACGTCCAGCTCAATCGGCAGCGCGCCTGAGTCTTCCATGGTGTTGTAGAAAATCGGTGCGATTTTGGAGCCCAGGCACACACCGCCAAAGCGCTTGTTGGGCACAAACGGAATGTCTTGGCCAGTGAACCACAGCACCGAGTTGGTAGCTGATTTGCGCGATGAGCCTGTGCCCACCACGTCGCCGACGTACGCAACGAGGTTGCCTTTGGCCTTGAGCGAGTCAATGAACCTGACTGGGCCGCGCTTGCCCTCTTCTTCAGGCAAAGATTCGACCGTTTGGCCGGGGCGCGGGTTTTTGTGCATAGCCAAGGCGTGGAGCGGAATGTCCGGGCGGCTCCACGCGTCTGGTGCGGGAGACAAGTCGTCGGTGTTGATTTCGCCTTCAACTTTAAACACGGTGAGCATGATCGCCTCAGGCACTTCAGGACGGCTGGTGAACCACTCGGCATTGGCCCAGCTTTGCATCACGCTCTTGGCGTAGGTATTGCCCTTGTCGGCTTTTTCTTTGACGTCATGGAACTGGTCAAACATCAAAAGCGTATTTTTCAAACCTGCTGCGGCTTGCGTGGCCACGCTGGGCTCTGCGTCGTCAAGCAGCGCAATCATCGGGCTGATGTTGTAGCCGCCCAGCATGGTGCCCAGCAGTTGTGCGGCGTGCTCGCGCGATATCAGCGCGCACTTTTCAGTGCCATGGGCCACGGCAGCCAGATAGCTGGCTTTGACTTTGGCGGCGTTGTCAACGCCTGCGGGAACGCGGTGGGTGATCAGCTCGACCAGAAAGGCCTCTTCACCTTTGGGCGGGTTTTTCAGCAGTTCAATCACATCGGCGGTTTGCGCGGCAGACAGTGGCAGCGGCGGAATACCCAACACTGAGCGTTCCGCGACGTGGTTGCGATAGGTTTGAAGGAAATCGGACGACATGGTTTCTCCAGCAGGAAGCGGTCAATAAAAGGTGTGTGGGTTGAAAGCTCTCGAACGGGTCGAGAATTTATTTGGCGACGGTTGGCCCGTCCAGCAAGCCAGGGCGCGGGTTGTTTTTCAGGTCATTGGCCAGCGTGACCTGGGCTGGGCTCATGCACTCATCTGCAAGGCGTTTGCCCAATTTTTGACTCATCAACATCGATTTGTTGCCCAGCTGCAACCACATTGCACCGGCTTTCGGGTCTTCAAGCCGGATGGCCCCGGTGCGGCTTTCGACCGGGTGCATCACGAAACGCGAACCGGAAGCTTGCACTGTAAAAAACCCTGCCCGGCGCGCGCTTGGCGTTACCGTCACCGACTGACCCAGCTCGCACGGAATGCTGCCAATAAAAACGCGCTGCGCGACTTCGAGGTCTTCAGCGCTGAGTTTGATGTTGGGGTCGCCATCAATCGGCGTGACTTCTTCCACTGCCTTGAGCGCGGAACGCCGCACTTCCTTCGCAGACTTGCTGGGCGTGCTTTTGACATTGGCGGCAGGTTTAGCAGGCGCAGAAGTTTGCGCAAATACAAAAGCGGGCGCGGCAAAAATAACGACAGCTGCAACGGCAATAGTCAATACAGATTTCATGGGGGTCCTTGTAAAAATAGAGTCAATCAGACGTACGGCGAAGAGAAATAAAACTGTGCCTCGGCGGGTAACGCCCTGCCCGTGCGCTGCGCGCGCTCGAGCACTTGCCAAAAGTAACGGTAGCTGGCACGGTCGTGTAGCTGGCCATTAAAACTGATTGGGGCCCAATTAACACGGGCGCTAGCAGCTATTATTTTAGTAGCGTGTTCAATCTCCGCTTCGCTGGGCGCAAAGGCATCCAGAATCGGGCGGATTTGATTCGGGTGGATGCTCCACATGCGCGTGTAGCCAAACGATTGCGCGGCGAGATTCGCAGCCGCCGTCAGCGCATCCAGGTCATTGAATTCAGTTACCACACAGTGCGACGGCGTTTTACCGTGCGCGTGGCAGCTTGAAGCGATTTCCAGTTTGGCGCGCACCACCAGTGGGTGTGTGAACTGGCCCTGGCTGGTCATCGCGTCCGCCGGAATTGCACCACCGTGGCTGGACACAAAATCCATCAACCCAAAGCTGACCGACTGCACACGTGGGTGCGCAGCAATTTCAAACACCCGGTGCACCGCAGCGGGCGACTCAATCAGCACATGCAGAGGCAGATGCGCGCCTGATGCGGCATCCAGCGCTTTTTCAGCCTCCACCACATCGGCCCGTGATTCAATCTTTGGCACCATGATGTGGCACAACTTGCCGCCTGCCTGGCCAACGATGGTGGCGACATCAGATGCGAACGCCGGGTGGTCAACCGCATGCACGCGCACCGCAACACGAGCACCAGCAGGAGCAGATTGCGCCACTGCAACCACCATGGCCGCATGGTCCGCCTCACCGCCCACTGGCGCGCCGTCTTCGCAGTCAAGCGTCACGTCAAAAACGCAAGAGCCAAACTCTTGCGTCATTTCAGCCTGCAGTTGCAGGCTTTTGCGCATGCGCGATTCCACGCCGCTGTAGTGGTCGCACACCGGTAAAAAACCGGTGGCGGCCTGAGCGCCGAGGAGAACGTCGCGTGGGTGGGTCATTGATTCACCACAAATTCAGGAGCATCGCGAACGGGTTGTGCAGCAGCCCATCACAGAAGGTGCTTGACACCGTCTTGCTCGCCTTGCAACTCAGCCAGCGTTTTGTTGATGCAGGTCTGGCTGAACTCATCAATAGCCAGGCCTTCAACCAGCTTGTATTCGCCACCTTCGCAGGTCACGGGGAAGCCGAACATGGTGCCCGCAGGAATGCCGTATTGGCCGCTTGACGCAATACCCATGGTCACCCATTTACCGTTCGTCCCCAGCGCCCAGTCGCGCATGTGGTCAATAGCTGCATTGGCCGCTGATGCCGCTGAAGACACGCCTCGGGCCTCAATAATTGCTGCGCCGCGTTTGCCAACGGTTGGCAAAAAGGTGTTGGCATTCCATTCCTGGTCATTGATCATGGCGGCAACGCTTCTGCCTTTGATCGTGGCAAAGCGGTAGTCGGCGTACATGGTGGGCGAATGGTTGCCCCACACGCAGAGTTTTTCAATGTCTGCCACGGCTTTGCCGGTTTTGGCAGCGACCTGGCTGGCCGCGCGGTTGTGGTCCAGGCGCAGCATGGCGGTAAAGTTTTTGCTGGGCAAATCAGGTGCGCTTTTCATGGCGATCCAGGCGTTGGTGTTAGCCGGGTTGCCCACCACCAGCACTTTGACATTGCGGCTGGCTACAGCGTTCAGCGCTTTGCCCTGGGCGATAAAAATCGCGCCATTCACTGCCAGCAATTCGGCACGCTCCATGCCTGGGCCGCGTGGCCGTGAACCGACAAGCAGCGCGTAGTCGGTGTCTTTGAATGCCGTCATGGGGTCGCTGTGGGCTTCCATCCCCACAAGCAACGGGAAGGCGCAATCGTCCAGCTCCATCATCACGCCCTTCAAGGCTTTTTGCGGGCCTTCAACCGGGACTTCGAGCAGCTGCAAAATCACGGGCTGGTCTTTGCCCAGCATTTCACCAGAGGCAATGCGAAACAGTAGCGCGTAGCCAATTTGGCCGGCTGCACCAGTAACTGCAACGCGGACGGGCTTTTTAGTCATGATCAAGAGCTTTCAAGTGGTTATAAATTAGAGATGCAGCAAAGTTTTGCGTTTCTACCGCCTTGATTTTACGCCCGAATAACACCGCAAATCCACTTGTCTTATGTCTTATATAAGATATCATTAAGGTAGACAGAAACTTACAACATGGCCGCACTTTTAACCCCCGCACCAGTCGCGCTGCTTGGCGATTTGGGCGGATTAACGTCCATTTCAGCACCCGCTTTCAGCCCGCTTTACCAGCAAATCAAGGCGCTTATTTTGCAAAGTTTGCAGTCTGGCGAATGGAAGCCCGGCGAAGCCATTCCGTCAGAGATGGATTTGGCCACGCGTTTTCGCGTCAGCCAGGGCACGGTGCGCAAAGCCATTGACGAGCTGGCGTCTGACAACCTGTTAGTACGCCGTCAAGGCAAAGGCACCTTTGTAGCCACCCACGCCGCACAACAGGCGCAATTCAGGTTCTTGAAACTGGTACCCGACAGCGGTTTGCCCGGAAGCCTGGGATTGGCCCAGCGCGAGATCATTGACTGCCGCCGCGCACGGGCCAGCGCTGACGTGGCGAAGGCGCTCAAGTTGCGACCAGGCGACGCAGTGCTGCAAGCGCGCCGCGTACTCAGCTTTGCGGGCACACCCACTATTTTGGAAGACCTGTGGTTGCCTGCAGCGCCGTTCAAGGGTCTGACGGCCGAGCGCCTGGCCAGCTACGACGGCCCGATGTATGCGCTGTTTGAAACCGAGTTCAACATGCGCATGCTCCGGGCGGAAGAGAAAATACGCGCTGAAGCGGCTATTGACGGGCGCGAGCAGCTATTAAAAGTAGAGCACGGTACGCCACTGCTGGGTGTCGAGCGCATCTCGTATACCTACCAGGACGTGCCAATGGAACTGCGCCGTGGCTACTACCGCACAGACACGCACCATTACAGTAACACGCTTAACTAACACTGCACAAGCCATGCCGCCCAAATCAGGCTTTAAAGGAAACAAAGCGGCTTTGCCGAGCAAGCTTTGCGTTGCATGTGGGCGTGAAATGACCTGGCGAAAAAGCTGGGCCAAAAATTGGGACGCAGTGAAATACTGCTCTGATGCCTGCCGGGCCAAAAAATCACCGGGCGATTCGACTTCTGCGAAAGCCACCAAATAAAACCCTGCTTGCAGCCCTGCAAAAGGCCAACCAGGCGCAAACGCACCAGTCGCTCGGCATAATAAGTTGTATGAAAAATACACCGTGTCGTCACCTGGTTTTAATTCTTGGTGACCAACTCGATGAGGCCTCTTCGGCCTTCGATGGCTTTGATGCCAAACTGGACACCGTGCTGATGATCGAAGCCTTTGAAGAGTCCACCCACGTGTGGTCTCACAAAGTGCGCACCACCTTGTTTTTGTCCAGCATGCGGCACTTCGCTGCAGAGTTGCGTCTGCGCGGCTGGCTGGTAGATTACCGGGCGCTGGACACGCAAGGTCACAAAACTTTGGGTGAGGGGCTTCTGGCGGCGATTGACGAACACCATCCACAGGGCCTGATTGGCGTTGAGCCAGGTGATCTGCGGGTGAAGCAGCAACTTGAAGACGCTATTAAATCAGTAGCTGCTAGCGCCAATAAAACGGTCGCTGCAGCACTAAAACGCTTGAAAAATCAGGCATTGACATACATTGACTGGCGTGAAGACAAACATTTTTTGTGCAGCCTGCCGCAGTTCAGAAAATGGGCCGGCACATCCAGCAGCCTGCGGATGGAATTTTTCTATCGCACCATGCGCAAGCAATACAAAATATTGGTAGAAGGCAAAGCCAGCGACGAACCAGTTGGCGGTCAATGGAATTTTGACGCCGACAACCGCAAGAGTTTTGGCAAAGCCGGTCCGCAAAATGTGCCCCACACCGTCGAGTACGAGTGTGACCCCATCACGCAAGACGTGGTCAAACTCGTCAACACCCACTTTGCCAGCCACCCCGGCAGCCTGGACGATTTCAACTGGCCCGTCACGCGGGCCCAGGCACTCGTTGCTTTACAAGACTTCATCGACAACCGCCTCCCACAATTTGGCCCGCATGAAGACGCGATGTGGACCAATCTCGACTTTGGCTGGCATTCGCTGCTGTCGAGCTCGTTAAATTTAAAGCTGTTGAGCCCACTTGAAGTCGTATTGGCGGCTGAAGCCGCGTACAAAAAGCACGACCTTGACCTGGCCAGCGTTGAAGGCTTTATTCGCCAGATTCTGGGCTGGCGCGAGTTCATGCGCGGCGTGTACTTTTTAGACATGCCCGAGCTGAAAACCGCCAACCACTACGGCCACACCAACGCCCTGCCCAAGTGGTACTGGACCGGCGACACCCACATGAACTGCATGAAGCAGAGCATTGGCCAAACCCTTAAAAACGGGTATTCGCACCACATTCAGCGGCTGATGATTACCGGCATGTTTGGCGTTACGGCGCAAATCAGCCCGCAGGCCATGTGCGATTGGTATTTAGCGGTGTACGTTGACGCGGTGGAATGGGTCGAGTTGCCCAACGTGGCCGGTATGGCTCTGTTTGCCAACGGCGGGCGGTTTACTTCCAAGCCGTATGTTGCCAGCGGCGCTTACGTCAAGCGCATGAGCAACTACTGCAGTGGCTGCAAATACGAGCCTGAAGCCCGCGTCGGCCCCAGCGCTTGCCCCATGACCACGCTGTACTGGAATTTTTTAGACCAACACGAAAGCACCTTTGGCAGTAACCCGCGCACCGCGCTGATGGTAAAAAATTTGCAGCGCATGGCGCCCGAGGTACGGACCGGAGTGCGCGAGCGGGCTGCAGAGATGCTGGCCGATCTGGACGGCTTGTAGGGAAACGTCAGCCCCTATTCAGACAAAAACTTTAAGCTATTACAGTGCGAATGAAACCAGATGCTGCATTGCAATAGAATTTGAGGGTTTACCAGAATCCACGAGTTACACAGCAGTTACCTACTTCACTTTCTTTTAGACCCCAGCCCAGCTACCTGATCCCCCAGAACAACACAGAAAGCCACGCATGTCCGAATCAGTGTCCACCGCGAAAAAGCGGCCGGAGTTCCGCAACATCAACGCGTTTACCGACCTGCCCAGCTACCGCTTGCCCGTAGCCGGTATTGTTTCTATCTTGCACCGCATCAGCGGGGCCATCATGTTCATTTTGCTGCCTTTTATCTTGTGGATGTTTGACAAGTCTGTGTCATCTGAAATTTCATTTTCAACATTCAAAGCTGCGTTCAACGTAGGCATGCTCGGCTTACCCGGCTTTATGTGGAAGCTGGTCGCTTTGGCACTCATCTGGGCCTATTTACACCACGCCATCGCCGGCTTGCGCCACCTCTGGTCAGACACGCACCACTCCGCAGTGACCAAAGAGTTTGGCAAAACCTCCGCAATTGCCACGCTGGTGATCAGCATCACGCTGTCGGTTGTGCTGGGTGCCAAGCTGTTTGGCCTTTACTAATTCAGGAAGTATTTTTATGGCAATCAATCACGGCACAAAACGCATCGTTGTCGGCGCACATTACGGTCTGCGCGACTGGCTGGCCCAGCGCGTCACAGCTGGCCTGATGGCGCTTTTCACTACGCTGGTGGTGGGGCAAATCTTGCTGACCAAAGGCCCAATTGGGTACGACAAATGGGCAGGCATCTTTTCGTCGCAATGGATGAAAGTACTCACCTTTACCATCATCATCGCGCTCACGTACCACGTGTGGGTCGGCATGCGGGACATATGGATGGACTACATCAAGCCCGTCGGTGCACGCCTTGGCCTGCAGGTTTTCACCATCGTATGGCTTACTGCCTGTGCGGGCTGGGGCATACAGGTTCTGTGGCGCCTGTAAGAAGCCGTTTCAAGAGTTTTTTGCTATTTTGCGTTGACATTCCATTGAGTTTTACAAAGTAAATGACCTCCCCCACCAAACTCCCTTCACGTAAATTTGATGTCGTCATCGTCGGCGCTGGCGGCTCCGGAATGCGCGCCTCGCTACAGCTCGCGCGAGCAGGTTTGAACGTCGCTGTGCTGACCAAAGTCTTCCCCACCCGATCGCACACCGTAGCGGCCCAGGGCGGCATTGGCGCCTCGCTCGGCAACATGAACGAAGACAATTGGCACTACCACTTTTTCGACACCGTCAAGGGCTCAGACTATTTGGGCGACCAGGACGCAATTGAATACATGTGCCGCGAAGCGCCCAAAGTCGTGTATGACCTGGAGCACATGGGCATGCCGTTTGACCGCAACCCGGACGGCACGATTTACCAGCGTCCGTTTGGTGGCCACACCGCCAACTATGGTGAAAAAGCCGTTGAACGCGCCTGCGCAGCGGCCGACCGTACCGGGCACGCCATGCTGCACACGCTGTACCAGCAAAACGTGAAAGAAAAAACCAACTTCTTCGTGGAGTGGCTGGCGATGGACCTGATCCGCGATGCCGATGGCGACGTGGTGGGCGTGACCGCGCTGGAGATGGAAACTGGCGACGTGCATGTTTTTGAAGCCAAAACCACCCTGCTGGCCACCGGCGGTGCGGGCCGTATTTTTGCGGCGTCGACCAACGCGTTTATCAACACCGGTGACGGCCTGGGCATGGCTGCACGCGCAGGTATTCCACTTGAAGACATGGAGTTCTGGCAGTTTCACCCCACCGGCGTGGCCGGTGCAGGCGTGCTGCTGACCGAAGGCTGCCGCGGCGAAGGTGCGATTTTGCGCAACAGCGATGGCGAGCGATTCATGGAGCGTTACGCCCCCGCCTACAAAGACCTTGCCCCACGTGACTATGTGTCGCGCTGCATGGACCAGGAGATCAAAGAAGGCCGTGGCTGCGGCCCAAACAAGGACTACATCAACCTGGACATGACGCATCTGGGCGCAGACACCATCATGAAGCGCCTGCCGTCTGTGTTTGAGATTGGCCACAACTTTGCCAACGTCGACATCACCAAAGAGCCGATTCCTGTGGTTCCGACCATTCACTACCAGATGGGCGGCATACCGACCAACATCCACGGCCAGGTTGTGACGCAAAACTCTAGCAACAAGAGCGAAGTAGTCAACGGCCTGTATGCGGTCGGTGAATGCTCGTGCGTCAGCGTGCACGGTGCGAATCGCCTGGGCACCAACTCATTGCTAGACCTGTTGGTGTTTGGCCGGGCGGCTGGCAACCATATTGTTGAGCACAACAAAACCACGGTGCACAAATCTTTGCCTGCGGGTGCGGCCGATGCTACGCTGGCCCGCATTGCGCGGCTGGACAACGCCACTGATGGCGAATACGCACAAGACGTTGCCAATGACATTCGCAGCACGATGCAGCTGCATGCAGGCGTGTTTCGCACGCAGGCCAGCATGGACGAAGGCGTCGCTAAAATCGCCGCCCTGCGGGAGCGCGTGAAAAATATCAATCTCAAAGACAAGTCAAAAATCTTCAACACCGCGCGCATTGAGGCGCTCGAAGTTGAAAACCTGATTGAGTCTGCCGAAGCCACCATGGTCTCAGCCGCGGCGCGCCATGAAAGCCGCGGCGCGCACTCGGTTAACGACTACGGCGACACCCCAGCAAATCCAAACGGCCGCAACGACACCGATTGGCACAAGCACACGCTGTGGCACAGCGCCAGCAACACCCTGACGTACAAGCCGGTACAAATGATTCCGTTGACGGTTGATTCACTGCCGCTCAAAGTTCGCAGCTTTTAAGCCAGCGCCTAATTTTTGCAAATACCCAACCGAGCACACACCATGGCCATTCGCACTTTCAATATTTACCGCTACGACCCTGATACGGATGCCAAACCGTACATGCAAAAAATTGAGGTCGAGCTCGACGGCAGCGAGCGCATGCTGCTGGACGCCATCATGAAGCTGAAAGCGCAAGACCCGACAATCAGCTTCAGGCGTTCATGCCGCGAAGGCGTTTGCGGCTCTGATGCGATGAACATCAACGGCAAAAACGGCTTGGCCTGCCTGACCAACATGCGCACCCTGCCCGGTGAAATCACGCTCAAACCGCTGCCTGGACTGCCCGTCGTGCGCGATCTGATCGTCGACATGA
>JANNCT010000083.1:0-2765 GCA_031386895.1 Polaromonas sp. | reverse complement strand
TCTTTGTTGTCTTCGCGCCATTTTTCCCAGTATCTTTTTTTGACTTCGTTTGCAAGAAAAACATCAAATGTCTGCGACAGGTTCATGCCCATTTCGCGTGCTGCTTCCAAAACTTTTTAATTAAGCGACAGATTGGTGGCTTTTTTGGGTGCGTGTTCAAAATTCAGCATGATTTTCTCCATGATTCATGCGCATAATATCATGCACCAAGATCAACGCATCAAACCCGCACTACCCGCCCCGGGTTCATCACGCCTTGCGGGTCCAGCGCCTGCTTGATGGCGCGCATCATGCCTAGTGCCACCGGGGATTTGTGGTGTTCGAGCTTGTCGAGCTTCAAGCTGCCGATGCCATGCTCCGCCGATATGGACCCGCCAAACGCGTGAACCGAATCAAACACCAGCGTGTTGATTTCAGCTTCTTTGTCGCGCAAAAACGCCTTGCTGTCGCCGTCAAGAGGCGCCTGCACGTTGTAGTGCAAATTGCCATCGCCCAAGTGGCCAAAATTAACCAGGCGCACGCCGGGAATCGCTGCGCTTAACAACGCATCTGTTGTGGCTACAAATTCAGGAATGCGCGACACGGCAATCGAAATGTCGTGTTTGATGTTCAAGCCTTCTTCAGCCTGCGCCAGCGGAATGCTCTCGCGAATATGCCAAAGCTGGTTGGCTTGGGTCAAGTTTTCAGCAACGACGGCGTCAAGCACGCAGCCGTTTTCAAAAGCGGTTTCGAGTAATTTTTCAAACTGGGTTCTGGCGTGCGTTTCGCTTTCGTGGTCTGAGTTTTCTAGCAGAACGCAATACGGATAGTCTTGCCACAAAGGCACCCGCTGTTGCGGGTAGTGCTTGGCCACCAGGCTCAAAGCAAACTGGCCCATGACTTCAAAACCAGTCAGCCCCGCACCCAGATGCTTGTGCGCCAGGCCGAGCAAGGTCACGGCGTGCTTCATCGACGGCACTGCCGCCCAAGCCGTCAGCCGGGCAGCGGGCGCGGGGTAGAGCTTTAAAGTTGCCGCCGTAATGATGCCCAGCGTGCCTTCGCTGCCTACAAACAAATCGCGTAGGTCGTACCCCGTATTGTCTTTGCGCAGGCCGCTCAGGCCTTCCCATACCTCACCTTGTGCAGTAACGACTTCAACGCCAAGGCACAAGTCGCGCGCATTGCCATAGCGCACAACCTGCGTGCCGCCCGCATTGGTCGCCAAGTTGCCCCCAATCGTGCAGCTGCCTTCAGCGGCCAGACTGAGCGGGAATAAAAAGCCAGCTTTTTCCGCGGTGTCTTGCAGGTTTTGCAAAATGCAGCCTGCATCGACAGTCATGGTCATGTTGGCGGCGTCGATGTTGTGCACTGAGTTCATGCGCTGCAAACTGAGAACCACTTGCTGGCCGGATTCGTCGGGTGTCGAGCCGCCTACCAACCCCGTGTTGCCACCCTGGGTAACGATGCTGATGCCCGCCGCAACGCAGGCTTTCACAACGGCGGCTACTTCAAGCGTATTGGCGGGCCGCACCACCGCCAGCGCCTTGCCGCGCGAGCGTTTGCGCCAGTCCAGCTCGTAGGCAGACAAATCACCATCAACCAAAACGTGGGTTACGCCAACGATGTGCTTTAGTTGGTCAATGAGTTCCTGCTGCATGGCTAGTAGCTCCCTTTTGGAAGCTTGGGAATGCCCTTGAATCTGATCTTGACGTGCAGCGAACAAGCCGCAAACAGCACCAGGCACAGCGCCACTTCAACCATCGCCAGGTAGTTGCTGGGCGGCTTGTCGCTCCAGGCGCGCACCGCGCCTTCAGTGAAGTACAGCCACACCAGCAGGCTCAGCCAGCGGTAGGTGTACATGCGGTTTTTCATCACACCTGCCAGCGGCAAAATCAGCGGCAGCACTTTTAGTGCCAACAGCGAACCGCCCGGGCGCACAGGCGCTAAATACATCTCCCATGCCACGCCCAGCACGATCAGGCCAAACAGGCTTGCGGCCGCTGTCCAGCGAATAATGTCTATTTGATTTTCTTTGTTCATATTTGGAAAAGAGATGGATGGGCAGATGCTTGAGGCATGATACCGGGGATGAATTTTCAACAGCGATTGCAGGTGTTTTGGAGCGACCTGTCCCATTTCCCGTGGCGAGATACCGCGTACACCCTTCGCGCTCGGTTTCGAGACGACCAGATGGGCTTGACTGCCAGCAGCCTGACGTTCACCACGTCGATCGCGCTGGTGCCGTTTTTTACCGTGGCGCTGGCTATATTTACTGCGTTCCCCATGTTCTCAAAAATGCAGGAGGTGCTGCAAGGTTGGCTGGTGCAAAGCCTGATTCCCGACAACATCGCCCGCCAGGTGCTGGGGTATTTGACCCAGTTCAGCCGCCAGGCCAATAAGCTTGGCGGCGCGGGTCTTGGCGTTTTACTCATCACGGCGATTGCTTTGATTTTGACGATTGACCGCACACTGAATAACATCTGGCGGGTTAAAAAGCTGCGGCCATTCACGCAGCGGGTGCTGATTTATTGGGCCGCCATCACGCTGGGGCCGGTGCTGCTGGGGGCTAGTGTGGCTTTGACGTCTTACTTCATATCTGCGTCATCGGGTTTGGTAGGTAGCATGCCTGCGCCGCTTCGGCTGGTGATTGTTGTGTTTCAATTTATGGTGGTGGCCGGCGCCATGGCCGCGCTGTACCGTTATGTGCCCAACACGTTTGTTAAATGGACGCACGCCTGGGTGGGCGGGGTGTTTGTAGCACTCGGCATTGAACTGGCAAAAAAAGC
>JANNCT010000054.1:0-1946 GCA_031386895.1 Polaromonas sp. | reverse complement strand
GTTTGGAATTGATGCCGCCCGCCGCAAGCACTTGTACGAGCAGCCTTGGGCGCATTGGCGCGACACCGTGCTGGGTGAAATGTCAGCAGCGCACCCCGATTTGCTTGAAAAGGCTACGCGTATCGACATCATGCGGTACGGACATGCCATGAGCGTGCCGCTGCCCGGTGTTCGCACCAGCGCAGCCCTGCAGGCACTGCGACAACCGCAGGCCACGCACCCCAGGTTGCGCTTTGCGCACAGTGATTTGTCGGGCTATTCGGTATTTGAAGAAGCGTTTACGCATGGGCACGTGCAGGGCAGTACGGTCACGCGCGCGTAGTCTATTGGCTAAGCTTCGTTACCCCGGTCAAGCGAGCGTTGCTCGGTCCATTCAGGCTCAAAGCGGTCGACCAGTGCCCGCATCAGCGCCTGCGCCTTGGCTGAGTGGTTGCCGCCGAAATTGCAGACATACACATCCAGCGTCACCGCTTTTTGTTCAGGCCACGTATGCACGCACAGGTGCGACTCGGCCAACAAGATGGTTGCGGTAACACCGCCAGGCCCAGCAGCCGTTGCGGGAAAGGTATGAAACAGCTGGTTGACGACCACCAGGCCACTGGCCCGTACTGCAGCTGCGCACCATGTGCCAAGTTTGTCTGCGTCCAGCAGCCAGGCCTTGTCGCAGCGGCAGTTGTAGATATCGGCAGTGAGGTGAAGGCCTTGCATGCGGCAACTTTATTCCACTTTTGTTTGGCGCAGGGCTGCGACAAGGTCAAACAGTAAAATGCGAGATTGCCTTGATTTTTACTTCATCTTTAATTTCTGCCCGGAGCTTCAGCCTAATGGCCACTACTGAATTGACCCCACCGCACAACCAGCGGCATCAGATGGCCAATGCCATTCGCGCACTCGCCATGGATGCCGTGCAAGCCGCCAATTCTGGTCACCCCGGCGCGCCCATGGGCATGGCCGACATGGCGGTTGCGCTGTGGAGCGGGCACTTGAAGCACAGCCCACACAATCCCCACTGGTTTGACCGTGACCGCTTTGTTTTGAGCAACGGCCACGGATCCATGATTTTGTACGCGCTGCTGAATTTGACGGGCTACGCGCTGCCGATGAAAGAGATCAAAAACTTTCGCCAACTGCACAGCAAAACGCCTGGCCATCCTGAAGTCGATGTAACTCCGGGTGTGGAAACCACCACTGGCCCACTTGGGCAGGGCCTGACGAACGCAGTCGGCATGGCGCTGGCTGAAAAGCTGCTGGCCAAAGAGTTCAACCGTGAAAACCACACCGTGGTGGACCACCACACCTATGTCTTCATGGGTGACGGCTGCCTGATGGAAGGCATCAGCCACGAAGCCGCCGCGCTGGCAGGCGCATGGCGCCTGGGCAAGCTGGTGGCACTGTATGACGACAACGGCATCAGCATTGACGGGCAAGTCGCTCCCTGGTTTATCGACAACACGCCGCTGCGCTTTGCCGCATATGGCTGGAACGTGATTGGCCCAATTGACGGCCACGACGCAGCTGCCGTGTCCACCGCGATTGCCGCCGCCAAAACCAACGCTGACAACAAACCCACGCTGATCGTCTGCAAAACCCACATCGGCAAAGGCAGCCCGAATCGCGCCAATACCGCCAAGGCGCACGGCGAGCCGCTGGGCGCGGAAGAAATCAAACTCACGCGCGAAGCTATGGGCTGGGCGCACGGGCCGTTTGAAATACCTGACGACGTGCGCCACGCATGGGACGCCAAAGCCAAAGGCCTGGTGGCTGAGGCCGCTTGGGATGCCAAATTTGCCGCGTACAAAACGGCGTATCCGGCGCTGGCTACCGAGCTGTCACGCCGCATGAAGGGCGACTTGCCCAAGCAGTTTGACCAGCTGGCCGTCGATACGATTCTGGCCGCGCACAGCAAGGCTGAAACCGTCGCGTCACGCAAAGCGTCGCAGCTCGCG
>JANNCT010000180.1:0-27809 GCA_031386895.1 Polaromonas sp. | reverse complement strand
CTTTGGCCTGCCTCGACCAGTCGCACCGCCTCTTGCTTGAATTCGAGCGTGTATCGCGCTCTTGCAGTTTTTTCCATTTCCGTTTTCCTTGCGTGAATTTAAACACTCAGCAAGGGATACGTTTTTCGGGGGCAAGGTCAGTGGGTTTGGCAGCTGTTACCTCTTCATCATAAGCAGCAGGCCGGGTTTTACACTAGCCAGACCAGCAAGCTGTCGCGTTAATATTTATACATATTTGTTTGCGTAAATTCCCCATTACCTGGAGCACCAACATGGCATCACGTCGCTTACTTCTCACCCGCAGCGCAGCTGTTATTGGCGCGGCGTCCACTGGTTTGCTTTTGCCCGAAATCGTACGTGCGCAAGGCGCCAAAGTGCGCGTAGGTTTGATGCTGCCGTACACCGGCACGTTTGCACAACTGGGCGTGGCGATTGAAAACGGCTTTCGCATGGCGCTCAATGAGCAAGGCGGCAAGCTGGGTGGCCGTGAGGTTGAGTTTTTCAAAGTCGACGATGAGTCAGACCCCTCAAAAGGCATTGAAAACGCAAACAAGCTGGTGCAACGCGACAAGGTTGATGTGCTGGTGGGCACCGTGCATTCAGGTGTGCAAATGGGCATTCAAAAAGTCGCGCGCGACACGGGCGTTTTGAGTTTGATTCCGAACGCAGGCGTACATGCTGCAACGCGCAGTTTATGCGCGCCCAATGTGTTTCGTACATCGTTTGCCAACTCGCAGCCTACCCGGGCGCTGGGCAAAGTGATGGTTGACAAGGGTCATAAAAAGGCCGTTTGGATAACGTGGAAGTACGCCGCTGGCGATGAAGCCTTTGAAGGTTTTAAAGAAGGCTATACCGCCGCAGGCGGCACGATCATCAAAGAACTTGGCCTGCCCTTCCCGCAGGTTGAATTTCAAGCTTTGCTGACAGAAATTGCTGCCTTAAAACCTGACGCAGTGGCCTGCTTTTGGGCGGGCGGAGGTGCAGCCAAGTTCATTCGTGACTATGCGGCCGCTGGCCTGAAGTACAAGATTCCGCTGTACGGGTCAGGGTTTTTGACCGAAGGCGTTTTAGACGCTGCCGGCCCTGCAGCTGACGGCATCATTACCACCATGCACTACAGCGATTCGCTGGACACACCACGCAACAAAAACTTCCGCCTGGAATACGCCAAGGCGTTCAAGTCACAACCCGACGTGTACGCCGTGCAGGGCTATGACACCGGCTTGCTGCTAGTGCAAGGCGCAAACGCCGTCAAGGGCGATTTGAGCAACAAAGCCGCGCTGTACAAGGCAATGGAAGGCGCAACCATCGACAGCCCACGCGGAAAGTGGACGATGAGCAAGTCGCACAACCCGGTGCAAGATATTTATGTGCGCCAGGTGTCCAACAAAGAAAACAAAGTCATTGGAGTTGGCGCGAAGGCGCTGGCCGACAGCGGCGCTGGCTGCAAGATGGTGTGACCCCCACGGTCGCTCACAACGCGCAAACTCCCTGTACGTGCAAGCGTCAGAGCCGCAAGCCCTTCGCGCTGTCCAACTCCGCGCAGGCGGATTTGGAGCCGCAGCACTCAGCCCCGAGGGGGCCGCTGCGTCTGCGGACTGGCAAAGCCAGATCCGTGGCCCCTGCTTGAATGGGAGCGCAACCTTTCTTTGGCTTTGACCTGCTCTGTTATCTTTATTCCATGACCCTCACCACTTACCTGCTCTACCTGGCCGCCGTTGCCCTGCTGGTGTTGTCTCCCGGCCCCACCATGCTGATGTGTATCACCACTGCCATCCATCACGGCCCGCGCAAAGCGATGTTGTCCGCAGGCGGCAGCGTAACCGCGGTGCTGGGCGTGATGCTTTTGTCTGCACTCGGCTTGGGCGCGTTGCTCGCTGCGTCAGACGTTGCCTTTGCAATTGCCAAACTGTTGGGCGCGAGCTATTTAATCGCGCTCGGCATCAAGACTTTTCGCAGTCAAGGTACGCTGCTGACCAGCGATGCTGACGCGAACGTTAGCACTGCTACCAGCCGCGCAAGCTATGTGCGCGGTTTTTTGGTTGGTGCCAGCAACCCCAAGGCGTTGCTGTTCTTTGCGGCATTTTTCCCGCAATTTTTGAACCCCGCCCTGCCGTTTGCCCCGCAGTTCGCCATCCTTGCGCTGACCTTTGTGGCTTTTGAAATGACGGTGCTTACCGTTTGCGCTCTGGGCGTGTCACGCATCGCGCCACTGCTGCGCCAAAGCGGCCCGATGCGTTGGGTGAACCGCGTTTGCGGTGGTTTATTTACGGTGATGGGCATAGCGCTTTTGTTTACCCGACGCCAAGCCTGATTCGCTGGCCATGGGGTTCGGCACCTTCCTTATCCAGCTGCTCAACAGCGTGCAGTACGGTTTGCTGCTGTTCATGCTGGCTGCAGGCTTGACGCTGATCTTCGGCATCATGGGCGTGGTGAACTTGGCGCATGGCAGTTTTTACATGCTGGGCGCATACCTTGCCTGGTCGCTCAGCTCTGCTTTTAATAGCTTGACGCTGGCTATCGTGGTGGGTGCTGCGCTGGCCGTGGTGTTTGGTCTGGCGCTTGAATGGCTGCTATTCAGGCACTTTTACAAACGCGACCACCTGGACCAGGTGCTGCTGACATTTGGGTTAATTTATATTTTTGAAGAACTTCGGTCTATTTTGTGGGGCGACGATGTTCATGGCGTGAACATTCCGGCGGCATTGAGCGCATCAATTCCGCTGACCGACACGTTGTCGTACCCCGTGTACCGGCTGTTCATGTCTTGCGTTTGCATTGCGCTGGCGATTGGCCTGTATTTCTTGATATCCAAAACGCGCTTGGGCATGAAAATTCGCGCGGGTGCGTTCAACCGCGACATGGCCGAGTCGCTAGGCATCAACATCAAGCTGATCCACGCGGTGGTGTTTGCCCTGGGCGTGGGACTGGCTGCAGTCGCAGGCATGATTGCCGCGCCTGTGGCCAGCGTGTACCCCAACATGGGCTCGCAAGCGCTCATCATGTGCTTTGTGGTGGTGGTGATTGGCGGCATCGGCTCAGTGCGCGGAGCGTTGATTGCGGCGCTGCTGGTGGGACTTGTTGACACGTTTGGCAAGGTGCTGCTGCCGTCAGTGTCTGGCATGTTGGTCTACATGCTCATGGCGGCGGTGCTGCTCTGGAAGCCTGAAGGTCTCTTTAAACAATGAGCGCGCAGCAAGCGAATTTAGAACTACTGCCGACGAGCATCAAGCTGGTGCTGGGCTTGGGCCTGGTCGCCCTGCTCGCCTTCCCGTTTGTGGGCACACCTTTTTATACCGAGATGGTTACGCGCATGATGATCATGGCGATATTTGCCATGAGCCTGGACTTGCTGCAAGGGGTGACCGGGCTGGTGTCTCTGGGTCACGCGGCGTACTTTGGCTTGGCGGGTTATGCGCTGGCTTTTTTAACCCCGCAAGGTGAAGCAGTCAGCCTGTGGTGGACATTACCAGTGGCGGTTTTGGCCTCAGGCGCGGCTGCGTTGGTCATCGGGTTTTTTGTGGTGCGCACGCACGGCATTTACTTCATCATGGTCACCATGGCGTTTGCTCAGATGGTGTACTACGTGTTTTTTGACAATAAATCTTTAGGCGGGTCTGACGGGCTGTACATCAACTTCAAACCCAGCGCGGCCATTTTTGGTTGGGTGCCGTTTGACCTGGACAACAAGCGGGCGATGTACTACGTGACGCTGGTTGCATTGCTGGTGGTGTTTGCCTTTTTGCGCCGCCTGCTCTTCAGCCCGTTTGGGCGTACTTTAAGCGGCATCCGCGTGAACGAGCACCGCATGCGCGCCATGGGTTATGGCGTGTTTGGCTACAAACTGGCTGCATTTACGGTAGCTGGCGCGTTGGCAGGGTTAGCGGGCTATTTGTGGGGCGCGCAGTCGGGCTACATCAACCCCGAGTTAATGGGTTTTCACATGAGCGCGCACGCCATCATGATGGTGATTTTGGGCGGCATGGGCAACTTTGCTGGCGCGATTGTGGGCGCGTTTGCTTTTGAATACTTGCTGCACGTATTCAAAGATTTGCCGCAGGTGGGCAGCGTGAACTTGGGTAAGCACTGGCAATTGTGGATGGGCCTGTTCATCGTGCTGCTGGTCACCTTCGCGCCGCGCGGTATTTTGGGCCTGGTTGAAAAATTCATGAAGCGCAAGAAAGCCGGGCATGGCTGAAACACTGCTTTCAGCAAAGGGCCTGACCAAGCGCTTCGGCGGCCTGGCCGCTGTCGACAACGTTTCAATTGACTTGATGCGCAACCACATCCACGCGGTCATCGGCCCTAACGGCGCGGGCAAGTCGACGCTGACCAATTTGCTCTCAGGTGACCTGCAGCCGACTTCGGGCACGGTGGCGCTTGGCAGCACAGACATCACCGGCTGGACGCCCGAAAAAATCTCGCGCCAGGGCCTGGGCCGCAGCTACCAGAAGACCAATATATTTCTACCCTTCACGGTGTGGGACAACGTGCATCTGGCGGCGCAGTCACGCTCACCGCACGCCCACAAGTGGCTCAGCAACGCTTCTAATTTCATAGCTACTCGCGCCCAAATCGAGAGCGCCATTGAGCTATCTGGCTTGAAAAATCGCATCAACAGCATTGCTGGCACCATCAGCCATGGCGAGCAGCGCCAGCTTGAAATCGCCATGACACTGGCCACCGAGCCACAGGTAATTTTGCTGGACGAGCCGCTTGCTGGCATGGGCGCGGTAGAAGCTGAACGCATGGTGGCGCTGCTTCTAGCGATTAAAAAAGACCACGGCATTTTGCTGGTGGAGCACGACATGGACGCAGTTTTTACATTAGCCGACAAACTGACGGTGATGGTCAATGGCCAGGTGATTGCCAGTGGCACGCCAGCTGAGATCAGGGCCGATGCAGGTGTGCAAGCCGCTTACCTTGGCGAGCATTAATGCTCCCACGGTCGTTCGCTTCGCGTAACTTCCTGCACCCCGGGGGGGCCGCTGCGCCTGCGGCCTGGCAAAGCCTTGTCCGCCCCTGCTTGAAAAGAAAATAGGCTACGTATGGCTGACCTCCTCATCAACGCCCAAAACCTGCAAACCTACTACGGTGCCAGCCACATCCTGCGCGGCGTCAACTTCTGTGTTGCGCGCGGGCAAACCATCGGCCTGATGGGCCGCAATGGCATGGGCAAAAGCACGCTGCTCAAAAGCATCATGGGGCTCGTCAAACCGCGCGCGGGATCGATTGAAATTGCAGGCAGGCAAATGATGGGCCGAGCCCCCTACGAAGTTGCGCAGATGGGCATTGCCTACGTGCCAGAAGGCCGCGGCATTTTCGGCAACCTGAGCGTGGTTGAAAATTTGAAGATGGCAGCACGCGCCGGCAGACCCGGAAGTGCCACTGACGGCACGGGCCGAAGGAACGACTGGACCTACGACCGCGTGCTGGACACCTTCCCGCGCCTGAAAGAACGGCTCAACCACGGCGGCCAGCAGCTCAGCGGCGGCGAACAGCAAATGCTGACCATCGGCCGCGCACTGATGACCAACCCTGACGTACTGGTACTTGACGAGGCCACAGAAGGCCTGGCGCCCCTGATTGCCAGGGACATCTGGCGGATATGTGCGTTGATTCGCGAAACAGGCATCAGCAGCGTCATCGTCGATAAAAACCACAAACACGTCACGCAAATCACCGACCGCAATGTGATTCTGCTCAAGGGTGAAGTGGTGTTTGAAGGAACGTCCGCCGAGCTCAATGCCCAACCCGAATTGCTGCAAAAGTACCTGGGTGTTTAACGCCGTACTTCAGTTGGTTGCAGGCGCAGCAGGAGCATTTACTGCCTGGCCCAGCAACTGCTTGCGCAATTCTGGGCGCTTGGTGCCCTCGTCGAGCCAGATCGCGAAAAACGCATCTCCAAACGCAGCGTCGTTGATCTCGGAAATCAGACGGGAGTTGAAAAAGAAGCGCGTACCAACGTTGGGTACATGCAGTCCGGTAAGCCTGTCACCGCTGACCACCGAGGGAAACGTGCGTTGCATCACTGCCGTCCAGGCTTTAACTTGCGCGTCGGTCAGCCTGCGCAACCGCGCCATTTCTACCAGCGACACGTTGACGATCTCGTCTGCTTTTATGCCTGTGTTGTATACAATTTCAAGCGCGTACAAGCCCTTGGCAGCAAACGGGTTGACCCCCGAAGGTGCGGGTATGGTGGACCATAAATTCGCGTCGTAAGCCTTGAAACCAAAAAACCGCAACGCCCCGCTGCCCTGCATTTGCCAAGTCGCACCGCCGCCAAACGCGCCCAGTTCGGTGGGTGTTTTTGTTGTTGCTGTCGACCTTGCCTGGGTTTGCGCCAGGGTCCTTGCGCTGAGGGCCAGTGCAGCTGCACCGGCCAGATGGGCAGCAAACGCCCGGCGGCTGAACGGTGTGGGTGTGCAGACGGGGTCAAGTACAGTTTTCATTGGGATTCCTTCCAAATTTACTCAGCAGTATTTTTTGTGACTCTTCAGTATACAAAATGCAGGCCGTCAGCTCAAGCGGTTTGACCAGTCGCGCGACCTAACGTTCAGGAACCCTCACCATGCGCACCCAGGTCGCCATCATCGGCGCAGGCCCCGCCGGTTTGCTGCTCGGCGCCATGCTGCACAAAGCCGGCATTGACAACATCATCATTGAGCGCCAAAGCGCGGACTACGTACGTCAGCGCATCCGCGCCGGCATTCTTGAACAGGGCACGGTAGACATGCTGCACAGCGTTGGCGCTGGCACGCGTTTGCAATCTGAAGGCATCGTGCACCATGCCATTGAGCTGGTGTTTAAAAACGCGCGGCACAGCATTGACGTGACCGGCCTGACCGACGGCAAAGTCGTTACTGCTTACGGCCAAACTGAGGTAACGCATGACCTGATGGCAGCCAGAGCCGCTCTCGGACTGACAACCATATACAGCGCTAGTGACGTGGAGGTGACTGGCTTCGACACGGCACAGCCAAAAGTGCGTTATGTCAAAGACGGCCAGCACCACGAATTGAGGTGCGACTTTATTGCGGGTTGCGACGGCTTTCACGGCGTGTGCCGCGCCAGCGTGCCAAAAACATCGATTCAAGAGTTCGAGCGCGTCTACCCTTTTGGCTGGCTGGGCGTGCTGGCCGACGTACCACCCGTGTCAACACACGCAATTGTGTATGGCAACAGCCCGCGCGGCTTTTCACTGTGCTCAATGCGCAGTTTGACGCGCAGCCGCTACTACATTCAGTGCCCCATGTCCGACAAAGCCGAACAATGGAGCGACACCGCCTTTTGGGACGAGCTGCGCGCCCGGCTGGACCCCGAGCTGGCCGAGCGCATCATCACCGGGCCGTCAATTGAAAAAAGCATCGCCCCGCTGCGCAGCTTTGTGGCCGAACCCATGCGCTTTGGCCGCCTGTTTTTGGCCGGTGATGCCGCCCACAGGCGCCAAGGGCTTGAACCTGGCCGCGTCTGACGTCAAGTATCTGTCTGAAGCTTTGATCGATTTTTACAGTGAAAAATCCAGCGCAGGCATTGACGGCTATTCACGGCGCGCGCTTGCCAGAGTCTGGAAGGCCGAGCGCTTTGCATGGTCACTGACCAGCCTGATGCACCGCTTTCCGGACACCGACGCCTTCGGCCAAAAAATGCAGGAAGCCGAGCTGGAGTATCTGGTGCGGTCAACTGCGGCATCAACAGCGCTGGCAGAAAACTACGTGGGGTTACCGTTATAAACGCTTGAAACAGGCAAAATTCAGTACGTTTTAGCTCTACAGACCAGTAAAGACGGGCGCAAGCAGCTCTTAATACCATAGCAATGACAACACCAAAAACTCCTCTGTTGAACGCGCTCAAGGGCACCCGAATCGTCAGTCTGGCCCTGAATTTGCCCGGCCCGGCGGCATTGATGCGGTGCCAGCAAATGGGCGCAAATTGCACAAAGTTTGAGCCGCCCACGGGCGACCCGATGCGCCACTACAACCCAGCGGCCTACAGCGCGCTGCATGCAGGCGTTACCTGCCGAACGGCTGACCTCAAAACCGCCGCTGGCCAGGCAACGTTGCACAAGGCGCTTGGCAAAGCCGACGTGCTGCTGACGTCATTTCGACCGTCAGCCCTTGCCAAGCTAGGCCTGGATTTCAAGGCACTGCACAAAAAGCACCCAAAGCTGTGCCAGGTGGCCATCGTCGGCAGCCTGGGTGCACGCGCTGAAGAGCCTGGCCATGACCTGACCTACCTTGCCGAACAAGGCCTGGTCACCGGGCTGGACTTGCCGCCCACCTTGTACGCAGACATGGGAGGCTCTGTAATGGCGAGCGAAGCCGTGCTGGCCGTGTTGATGCAGCGCGCAGGCAAAGCCAACGGCCAAGGCGTTTTCACTGAAGTGGCACTGAGCGACGCAGCCGCATACTTGGCCCTGCCCCGCACCTGGGGCTTGACGCTGCCCGGCGCGGCAGTAGGCGGCGGCCACGCAGGCTACCAAATTTATGCCTGCAAAGACGGCCGGGTGGCAGTTGCGGCACTGGAGCCGCACTTTGCCGCGCGCCTGTGCACAGCAGCGGGTGTGGCATTGAACAGCCCAAAAGACATGTTCAACCCAACAACGCAAAAACTGCTGGCCCGGTTTTTTAAAGTTCAAACGTGCGCGATGCTGAAGGCGCTGGCGTCAGCGCATGACATTCCGCTGCACGCCATCGCTGGCCGTGAATAAGTTAAGCGAAAGACAACTTCGCACAAAGGCAGCCAACGCTGGCAGACGGCAAGCGGCTGAAGTTGGAGACTTCGACCCCAAATATCCATGAAACAAGCCAATGTTTATCCTGCCGCTGGCAGTACTCCGCCCGGCTTCGCGTCGGGCGGAAAGATGTCAGCCAGCCTGCGTTTGCTGATGCACTGACGCAGCAGCTGGGCAAGCACCGCATCACCATCATCTGGACGACGCAGCAGTGCGCGCCTGCAAGGCACGTGCTGGCGGGAGCTGCTACCAGAGGCTGATTTTTGAGGCGCTGCGTCGTGGCTTGCAAGCCAATGCCGCCAAAGACGATTTGCGGGATGTGGTGCGGCGGGTGACTTGTGAGGAGTTGCGGGCGGATTAATGGCAAGCGCTACTGAATTCGTAGCTGCTTAAGCAGATATTCATTGGCCTGTAAGGCTAAATGATGCGGTATTTCGGCATTCAGGGCGTTTCCAGGTAGGTGATTTGGCTCTAAAGTTGGTCAAATTTGGCAAAATCCAGCTATTTTCAGGTGACACTTAGGCCTTTAGCGCACTTTTTATATGCGCGAGCAGCTACATATTTTGTAGCAAACGTTATTTGCGCAAACCCAGCTGCACACTCACTGCATCGTCTACCGCCTGCATACCCAGCTTTAAAAGCTCGACAAGTTTGGACTTCAGCCGCAACTTGTCAGCCGTCACGATATGGGCGGACATGGCCATGGCCTTGCAGCTCGCCAAGCCGCTGATCCACTCGGCAGCATTCGCCTCGCAGCGCGCATCAGCAGCCATCGCCCGATAACCGTCGCTCAACTTTGTGCTTTGCCTGTTTATCTTTTAAATCTAACTTAGCTATATTGCAAATATGCAATGCATTGCTAAAATGCAACATAAATGCAAGCAACGCAAATCGCCAGAGCCAAAGAAATACGGGACGACGGCTCAGTGGTTGAAATCATTGTTTGGCGCATTACTGAGCCGCTGCACCCTTGCACTCACTCGTACAAATACAGGATGTACTTTGGGGCAGGCGGCAATGCCGCGTGCGCTATGACAACGAGCGCGGCAAAGGAGACCACCGGCACTTCAATGATGTTGAAGCGCCGTATATTTTTGTATCCATCAACCAATTGCTGAGCGACTTTCAGCATGATGTAGAAACCTGGAGCTAACCCATGAAAGCCATCATTGAAATAGCACCCCGCGGCTCGGTCTTCAGCGCCGCGCGAAACCAGCTCAAAGTGTCAGAGGCCACCCCAGCCTACGGTGCAGACTACAACTTGAGCTTTGAGTCAGCCAAAGCGCTTTTTACAGAATTGACGCCCGCACGCATCGACCTGCTGGAAGCCTTGCGACGGTGTGGCCCCTGCTCCGTTTATGCGCTGGCAAAGGCTGTGGCGCGCAATTATTCCAATGTGCATACCGATATCGGGAAGCTCGAAGAGCACGGCTTGGTCAAGCGCACGCCTGACGACTTGGTGTTTGTGCCGTTTGAATCGGTTGAGATTCATTTGGCTTTGTTTAAGAAGGCGGCTTGATTGGCAAAATCAAGTACTTTTCAGGTACTTTTAAGCTGCTGGCGCCCTGTTTACGGGCGCAAGCAGCTATTCATTTAGTAGCAATAAATCATGAAAATCAAACTTGACCCGGCCAACCCACAAACCTGGCCAAAAGGCCAAATCAATGCGGCGCGGCTGGACACCACGACCGAAAGCAAGTTGGCAGCGCAACAAGCCAGCGACGACAGCGCCGCGATGCAAGACGCTGCCAAGTACGCACGCCGAGTTCGTCAGCGCCTGGGGCTAACGCAGCAGGAGCTGTCGCAGCGCATCGACGTGTCGTTAGAGACCATCCGCGATTAGAAGCAAGGCAAACGCAGCCCGACCGGTGCGGCAAAGGCGCTGCTGCGGGTGCTGGATCGGGCGCCGGAGGCTGCGTTGGGGGCGCTGGGTTGATCGGTAGCGCTTTGTGTGCGGCATTTAAATCGCAGTTCCATCATTACAAAGCAGCTATTCACAAAATTGCTCTTATTCAATGTTCTTTGTTGAGCCCTTGCTCATAAATTCAAGCACTGATTTGGGTCCAGATGACGTTTCCCCTTTGCCATGTGAAAAACCAGTTTCCTGTGGCGAGAAAATGCATGAAGCTGCATGAGCCAAGACGATATCTTCAGTACCTTTTTCTGCTGATGCTTCTACTAGAGCGCGATATGTCAGCAAAGCATTTTGACGATGTCTATTCACAACCGAATTGTGCTTATGTGTCGTGTAGTTCCTAGCGGCCATCAGCAACAAATAGCCGAGCACAGCAAAGATTAGAAATTTGCTGCTAATTAACTGAAACATCTCGGCGGTATTTGTAGGCCGTATCAATTCAAATTTATGAAAGAAAAGACTAAAAACTGCAAATACACCGACGGCAGTTGCGAAAGCGTATGTGTACTTCAGCCAAGCCTTAGCTAGTTTTTCCTGATCCTCAGCTTCCAGTTTGAAATGAACCGCCTGCTGTGAAACGCCTTGCTCGGAGGCTACAGCCCTTATTGCAATCAAAGTCGTGTCAGCTTCAGTTTTCGCATCGTTTAACTGATCGGTAAGTTTTCCCGATTGATCCTTTATCGCTTGTATCGTGGTGCGAGCTTGAGTTTCGAGAAGACTGACATCGGTTGTGCGAGCAACGCCATAGGCAATGTATTGCCAGACTTGATCAAATAGCGGATCTCGCCTCACAGAAAGTGAATTTAAGATGTTTGTACGCATGTTCGATGCATCAGCTCCCGTAGCATCAAAATCTAGTATCTGTTTAAAGAGGTTGAAGTCCGCCTGGGCTTGCCCGTTTATCGAATTTAATTGCGTGTCGGAGAAATCTCCAATCGCAGTTAATGGAATACGTTTGTAGATATTGATTAATGCCTCGGCAGGTTTCACTGCAGCAGCAAAATTCATCTGCTTTCCTAAATCAGCATCACGGCTTAGAGAGGATGCGTCAAATTGTTGAACTCTATTCAAAGATTCACGAGCTATTTCTAATATCGCTTCTGTAGCCATAAATTGTCCCTTTTTCTTAAAACGCGTTGAAAAACACAGCAACTTTTAACAGCTGAATCCCATATTCAATCATTTAAAAATCCCCACCCCCACCCCCACCCCCACTCCCATGCGCCAAGCTCTCAAACTTGGTGATGCGGTTGATAAACGCGAGCTTGACGGTGCCTGTTGGCCCGTTACGCTGTTTGCTGATGATGACTTCGGCCACGCCGGGTTCTTTGCAGGCTTCTTTGGTGTAGTACTCGTCGCGGTAGATGAACATGATGATGTCAGCGTCCTGCTCAATCGCTCCACTCTCACGTAAATCGCTCATCATGGGCCGCTTGTCGGTGCGGCTTTCTACCCCACGGCTGAGCTGCGACAGGGCAATCACGGGGCATTGCAGCTCTTTGGCCAGCATTTTCAGGCCGCGTGATATTTCGCCGACTGCGGTGGCGCGGTTTTCTTCGCTCATGCTGCTGGACACGCTCATGAGCTGCAAATAATCGACCACGATCAAACCCAGCTTGCCGCACTGCTTGGCCAGGCGGCGGGCGTTGGCGCGCAGCTCGCTGACGGTCAGGCCGGGCGTTTCGTCAATGTGCAGCGATATATTGCGCAGCTTTTCAATTGCCTCGGTCAGGCGCGGCCATTCTTCGTCTGTCAATGCGCCGGTGCGCAAATGGGTTTGGTCAATGCGGCCAATCGAGCCGACGATACGCACCGCCAATTGCGACGCACCCATCTCCATTGAGAACACGGCCACGGGCAGGCCTTCGTTTAGGGCGACGTGTTCGGCTATGTTGATGGCGAGGGCTGTGTTGTGCGTCACCACGTCTTGGTCAGTGATGTACAGCTTGCTCGGGTGGCTGACAGATATGCACTGGCACGGCGCTTTGCGGGTGGGCGTGATGCTGCTGACCGTGAGGCGTTTTTTGCGCTGCCACTGGGCAGGCGCACGGGCTACTTTTTCAGCCAATGAGAACAATGACTTTGGTTCAGGGTGCGAGATGTTGCAGACATAGGCCGTCAAGCCTACCATGCGCATGCCTGCCACGTTGGTGAAATGCGGTTGCTTGGGGTTAATCGTGCACCAGCCACCCAGTGACCGGGCGAGTTCTTGCACGTCTTTGGCCAGCTGATGGCTGGCAGTAGAAAAGCGAACGCTGCCCCACTTTTCAACCCAGCCATCGGTGTCTAGCAGGCCACGCAATATGGCCAGGCGCGCGGCCTTGTGTGCTTCAAGATACACGCGTGGAATGAATTTGTGGTCACTGGCCAGACCAGACAAACCCAGCGCTTGCAACTGCATGCGCAGGGGGTTTGACTGGACGCCCGCAACGCCTTTGGCATGCGCGCCGTCTTGCCTGACGATGCGCCAGTCATAGCGCCCGGCGTGGTTCATGGTCATGCCCTGCCCTATGCGTTCGGCCATCAGCTCCAGCATCTGCGGTGCAGCGGTTGAAAAGCGAACGGTACCCGTGCCTGTCAGGCAACCGTCGCCTAGCAAGCTGCCAAGCACCCAGGGCTCAATCGGCAGCTCGTCTGTGTGGCCAAAGTCACCCGAGGCGGGCTCCACCCACAATCGGTTGATGTAGCGCTTGCGTTGCAGCATGTCGGCCAGCTTGGCGGTGTTGACCACGCGAGGCGCGTCCCAGTCGCGGTACTGGATTTGCCACAAATGCTCATCACAACATTCGGTGCTGCGGCCGTCTGAAAAGCTGATGCGAAACACCTCTTTTTCGCCCTGCGGGAAAACAGCTGTAACGATAGATGGCTGCCCATCAACGGATGCAATGGCATCGCCTACCGCCAAATCGCCCATGGTCGTCCATCCAGTGCGGGTGCGCACGCGTGCATCAAGCGGCTGGGCTTTCCCCATCGAGGGTCTCGCCGCCAAAATCACCAAATCCCCCGCCTGAAAGCCTGATGTCATGCGGTCTAAATCATAAAAACCTGTGGGCACACCCGTCACGTCGTTCGGGTTCTCGCTCATTTCGGTCACGCGGTCTAGCAGGCTGACGACCAGACCTTCCATGCTCTGAAAACCTTCTTTCATGCGGGAGCCTTGCTCACCGATTTTGAAGATTTTTTGCTCGGCTTCGTCCAGGATGGTGGCGATGTCTTTGCCTTGTGGGCTGAAGGCGTTGGTGGATATTTCGTCACTCGCTGCGACGAGTTTGCGCAAGATGGAGCGTTCGCGCACGATCTCGGCATACCGCCGAATATTGGCCGCGCTGGGCACGTACTGCGCCAATGAGTTGAGGTAACTCAAGCCCCCTACTTCGTCGGCCTTGCCCTGGTTTTGCAGGTGCTCGTAGACGGTGATGACGTCGGCTGGTTTGGTGGCGTTGATCAGTGCGCCCACTGCGGCGTAAATCAGCTTGTGCTCGGCGCGGTAAAAGTCCTGGTCGGTCAGCAAGTCGCCTACGCGGTCCCAGGCGGCGTTGTCTAGGAGCAAGCCGCCCAGCACGCTGGACTCGCCTTCAATCGAATGTGGGGGAATGCGCAGCTGGGCGATTTGGCGGTCGGGGCTATAACCAATATTTACGGGCTGGCGTGAGGCATCTTCAAAAGTAGAAATAACGGCGGACATGGGCTTCCTTGTTGACGGGGTAAATGGTACGCCGAAGGACTGAGCGCAGCGTGTACAGCTCTGTGGATAAGCTATGGAAATCCGGTGGAGATGTGACCTGAAGTTGTGAGAAACTGCAGGCCACAATTGCCCATAAAAAAAGCCGCTCAGCGAGCGGCTTTTTGCGGCTTGAGGAAAAACTTAAGCGGTTTCGCCCAACACCGTCACGGTGATGTCGACCAGCACGTCGGTGTGCAGCGCAACGCTCACGGCGTGGTCGCCGGTGGTTTTCAGCGGGCCGACTGGCAACCGAACTTGCGACTTGGCCACTGCAAAGCCTTGCTTGGTCAGCTCGGCAGAGATGTCGTGGTTGGTTACAGAGCCGAACAAACGGCCATCAACTCCAGCTTTTTGCGTCAGCTTGATGGTGGTGCCGCCGAGCTTTGCGCCTTGGGCTTGTGATTCAGCCAGCTTTGCGGCAGCGGCTTTTTCAAGTTCGACGCGCTTGGCTTCAAACTCGGCCTTGTTCGCTTCAGTGGCGCGGCGGGCGCGGCCTGAGGGGATCAAAAAGTTACGTGCGTAGCCATCTTTAACTTTGACAACTTCACCGAGCAAGCCGAGGTTAACGACTTTGTCTAACAAAATAATTTGCATGGTCGTGCTCCTTACAGGCTTTTGTGCTGGTCGCTGTAAGGCAGCATCGCCAAAAAGCGAGCGCGTTTGACAGCGGTGTTGATCTGGCGCTGGAAAATTGCGCGGGTACCGGTCAGGCGAGCTGGAATGATCTTGCCGTTTTCAGATACAAAGTCGCGCAAGGTATCGATGTCTTTGTAGTCGATTTCTTCAACGCCAGCAGCGGTAAAGCGGCAAAAGCGCTTGCGCTTGAACAGCAGTGATTGTGTGTTGCGCTTTGGGCGCTTGTCTTTGTTAAAACGTTTTGGTCCGGGCATGATGGACTCCTTAAATGGGGTTTATCTGATCGACAGATTGAATATGAAAGACGATGCTTTTACTGGTACGTGCGTTGATCAAAAAACCGGTAAACAACTGGATCTTGCCAAGTTCGGATTTGGCTGAAGTTTCTGCCAATGCACCGAAAGCGACTGCTCTAACTGTCAATTTGACTTGCCTTGTAACCCCTGCTTCTTCAACTTCAGACTCGTGTTCGAGGACAAGGTTGAGTGCTGGAATACCGGCTGGCGTGTAGCGAAGAGGACTTGCCTCGGCAATACACGCCGACAATTTGACAATATTCTGGACAGTATTTACCTTGTTCAATGATTCTTTGTTAATTAACGCTCGTTACCAGCGTATTCAGCTTGTTGCGTTTTGCGGGCTTCTTCACGCTCAACGTTACGCATCATCAAAGATGGGCCGGTTTCAGCTTTCTTCTTGACTACGGTCAGGTGGCGCAGCACGGCGTCGTTGAACTTGAACGCGTGTTCAATTTCTTCCATCACGGCTTGCGACGCTTCGATGTTGATGCACAGGTAGTGTGCTTTCCCGAGTTTTTGAATCAGGTAAATCAACTGGCGGCGACCCCAGTCTTCAACACGGTGCACAACGCCACCGCCGGCAACAATCATGCCCTTGTAACGCTCCAGCATGGCTGGAACTTGCTCGCTTTGATCTGGATGGATCAGCAAGACGATCTCATAGTGACGCATAAACTCTCCTTTTGGGTTAAAAAAAGCCACCCCGGCGTCAAGACGGGTGCGGCAAGGTAAGCCCATGATTATAGCTTTTTTATATCAGGGTAGCGAATGTACTCAACCAGGTCTTGCGCACGCTGGCTTGGGCGTGGCGTGACCAGGCTGACGAGAATAATCACAGCAAAACCCACCGGCACACCGAACAGCCCGGCTGAAATTGGCTCTATGCCCCACCACAGCTCTATCGGCGACTTCACGCTGAACACGGTGCGCAGCCACGGCTGGTTGACGACCATATAGTAAAAAGTCACGCCCAAGCCACAGCACATGCCCAGCGCCGCCGCAATACCGGTAGCGCGCTTCCAGAAAATGCCCAAGCTAAGTGCCGGAAAAAACGACGCTGCGGCAAACGAAAAAGCAGCAGACACCAAAAACAGAATATCTGCCGGCTTTTGCGCAGCAACATACGCGGCAAGCAACGCGACCACGAGCAACAAAATTTTCGATACCGTCACGCGGCTTACCGTTGACGCGTTGGGATCAACCATCTTGAAGTACAAGTCATGCCCCAGCGAATTGGCAATGGTCAGCAGCAATCCGTCAGCGGTAGAAAGCGCTGCAGCCAAAGCGCCGGCAGCGACCAAGCCAGAAATAACGTATGGCAGCCCAGCAAGCTCTGGCGTAAGCAGCACCACAACATCCCCGCCAATAGTGAGCTCGTTGAGCTGCAGAACATTGTCCTTGTTGATGTCAACTACCGACAACAACGATGAATCAACCTTCGCCCACGCGCTTACCCAAGCGGGTAATTGGTCGAACTGTACGCCGACCAGATTGGTAAAAATTTCATACTTGACCAGTACCGCCAGCGCTGGAGCCGTGAAGTACACCAGGACAATAAACAGCAACGACCACGTCACTGACTGCCGCGCCTGGCGAACGCTGGGCACGGTGTAGGAGCGGCTCAAAATATGCGGCAATGCAGCAGTGCCGACCATCAGGCAAAACACCAGTGCCAGAAAATTGCGTCTTGATGCGTCGTACAGCGCTTTTTCTTTCGGCGAACCGTCTGGCTCCCCCGCGAACTGCTGCGCATGTGGCGGCATGCCGTTTAAAGGCTGCGACTTGATTTCGGCGGCCTGCCTGGCTGCAGTCCACACTTGAATGGCTGAGACCTCATCTTTGGGTATTGCTGCCAGCAATTTACCGGCCGCTGAAATGGCAGCGACCGATGCATTGTTATTTTTGAGGTCTTCGAGCCGCTTGCTTGCAAAGGCCTTGTCCGAAGCCAGCGATTGAACTGGATTTTTGAGTTTTTCACTTAGCGCTGCGGCGCGCTGTGCAAATACGGCCCGCACCTCAAGCTCTTGCGCATTAAAGGTGATTTCTTTTTCCCGCGCGGTGACTTTTTCTAGCTGGTAGCCGTACACCACCTGCGGCACTGGCACGCCAGTTTGCTTGACCGACAACCACACCACCGGAATCAAATACGCCAGCACCAAAACAATGTACTGCGCCACTTGCGTCCACGTCACCGCGCGCATTCCCCCCAGAAATGAGCAGACCAAAATACCGCCGAGCCCAAGAAAAATACCCAGCTCAAAAGCAATGCCTGTCAGGTAAGAGGTGATTAGCCCGACCCCATAAATTTGCGCGACCAGATAGGTAAACGAGCACAAAATTGCAGCCATCACCCCAATCAAGCGGGGCAACTTTCCGCCGTAACGCTCACCCAAAAAATCGGGGATGGTGAACTGTGCAAACTTGCGCAAATACGGCGCCAGCACCAACGCCACCAGGCAGAAGCCGCCCGTCCAGCCCATGATGAATGCCAGGCCGTTGTAACCCGTTAGGTACAGCGTGCCGGCCAGGCCAATAAATGACGCGGCCGACATCCAGTCAGCGCCGGTTGCCATGCCGTTGTACAAGGCGGGCACACGCCGCCCAGCTACGTAATACTCGGTCGCATCTGTCGTGCGGCTCATCATGCCAATACTGGCGTACAGCATGATGGTAGCGAGCAGAAAAATGGACCCAATCCATAGCCTGGGAAGCCCCATGCGCTCAGCCACCGCCAGCGCACCCACAAACACCACCAAAGCTACTGTGTACCAGCTGTAAAAGCTTTTGAGCTGCGCCTTGAACTGCTGGCCTGACAGGTGAATGCCATCACGCGTGCCAAAAAAACCTGCCATGGCGCTAGTCGCTTTCTTCTTCAACGCCGTGCTCAATATCAAGGCGGTTCATGTACCAGGCATAAAAACCAATGATGCCGACGTAGACCCCCAGCGCGCCCTGTGCCCCCATCCAGAAGCTGAACGGCCAGCCGAAGAAAGTGAAGTTCAACTCGCGCGCAAAGTAGCTCACGCCAAACGTGGCTACAAACCACAACAGCAACAGCACTGCAATCACGATGCGGTTTTTGCGCCAGTACTGGCGGTGGTTTTCAATGCGCTGCATGGCGCCTGATTGTCACGGCGCAGCAACGTGCCCGCAGCCGGGGTTTCCCTCGGCCTTGCAAACAGTTCCGCAACTTGCCAGCTTAGTTGGCGAGTTGCTTCCAGGTCGCAATCACGGTGTCTGGGTTCAATGAAATTGAACCAATGCCCTGCTCTTTGAGCCACTGCGCCAAATCGGGGTGGTCGCTGGGGCCCTGCCCGCAAATACCGACGTACTTGCCCTGACGTTTGCACGCAGAAATAGCGATGACAAGCAGCGCCTTGACTGCAGGGTCGCGCTCGTCAAAATCTTCGGCCAAAATTTCCAGCCCCGAGTCACGGTCCAAGCCCAGCGTGAGCTGGGTCAAGTCGTTCGAGCCGATGGAAAACCCGTCAAAGTACTCTAAAAACTCATCTGCCAACACCGCGTTGCTCGGCACCTCACACATCATGATGATGCGCAAGCCGTCTTGCCCGCGCTTCAAACCATGTTCGGCCAGCAGCTGGGTTACTTTGGCGGCTTGCCCCAGCGTACGTACAAACGGCACCATCACTTCAACATTAGTCAAACCCATGTCGTTGCGCACGCGTTTAAGCGCTTCACATTCCATAGCAAAAGCCGCACGAAAATCTTCGCTGATGTAGCGCGCTGCGCCCCTGAAGCCAAGCATCGGGTTCTCTTCTTCCGGCTCATAGCGCGAGCCACCAATCAGCTTTCGGTACTCGTTTGATTTGAAGTCTGACAGCCGCACAATCACGGCCTTTGGCCAAAACGCTGCCGCAATCGTGGCGATGCCTTCAGCTACTTTGTCGACATAAAACGCTCGTGGTGAGGCGTGGCCGCGCGCCACGCTTTCAACGGCTTGCTTCAGGTCGGCATCAATGTTCGGGTAGTCCAAAATAGCTTTGGGGTGCACACCAATGTTGTTGTTGATGATGAACTCGAGCCGCGCCAGGCCCACGCCCTGGTTGGGGATTTGGCAAAAATCAAACGCCAGTTGCGGGTTGCCAACGTTCATCATGATTTTGATGTCAATAGGCGGCATGTCGCCGCGCTGCACTTCAGTGACTTCGGTTTCCAGCAGGCCGTCGTAAATGCTGCCGGTGTCGCCCTCGGCGCAACTGACCGTGACCAGCATGCCGTCTTTAAGAAGCTCGGTGGCGTCCCCGCAGCCGACCACCGCCGGTATTCCTAACTCACGCGCAATGATGGCGGCGTGGCAGGTGCGCCCGCCGCGGTTGGTAACAATGGCGGCGGCGCGCTTCATAACGGGCTCCCAGTTCGGGTCAGTCATGTCGGTGACCAGCACATCGCCGGGCTGGACCTGGTCCATGTCTTTGATGTCCCGCACGATGCGCACCGGGCCGGTGCCAATTTTTTGGCCAATTGCGCGGCCCTCGGTCAGCACATTGCCCCTGGCTTGGTTGGCTTTGAGTTTGTAGCGCAACTCGGCCTTGCCTTTGGCCTGGCTTTTTACAGTTTCGGGCCGTGCTTGCAAGATGTACAGCAGCCCGTCGGTGCCGTCTTTGCCCCACTCAATGTCCATCGGGCGTTGGTAATGCTCTTCAATGATCAACGCGTACCTGGCGAGCTGCTCAACGTCGGCGTCGCTCAGCGAATATCGGTTGCGCAGCTCGGTGGGCACGTCGGTGGTTTTCACCAGTTTGCCAGTTGCAGCTTTTTCTTGTGGGGTAGAAAACTCCATTTGCAGCAGCTTGGAGCCAAGGTTGCGGCGAATCAGCGCGCGCTTGCCTGCTTTCAACATGGGCTTGTGCACATAAAACTCGTCCGGGTTCACCGCGCCCTGCACCACCGTTTCACCCAGGCCGTAGCTGGACGTGATGAACACCACGTCTTCAAAGCCGCTTTCGGTATCAATCGTAAACATCACACCGGCCGCGCCTTTGTCGCTGCGCACCATGCGCTGCACGCCTGCCGACAGCGCCACGTCTGCATGGGCAAAGCCCTGGTGCACGCGGTAGCTGATGGCCCGGTCGTTGTAGAGCGAGGCAAACACTTCTTTCATTTTGTGCAGCACATCGTCGATGCCGACTACGTTTAAAAACGTTTCCTGCTGGCCCGCAAAAGAGGCGTCGGGCAAGTCTTCAGCCGTGGCAGATGAGCGGACTGCAAAGCTCGCCTCGTTATTACCTGCGCTTAAAGTCGCAAAACTGTCGCGAACAGCCTTTTCAAAGTCTGATGGAAAAGGCTGCGCTTCAACCAATGCGCGGATTTGCGCACCGGCTACGGCCAGAGCGCGCACGTCGTCAGTGTTGAGTGCGTCAAGCACTTCGTTGATTTTTTTGTCCAGCCCACCATGGGCTAAAAATAAGCGAAAAGCGTGCGCTGTGGTGGCAAAGCCAGTTGGCACTCTCACGCCACCATCGCCGGTGGGCAGCTGTGAAATCATCTCGCCAAGGCTGGCGTTTTTACCGCCTACAGCCTCGACATCCGCCATCCTCAAGTTTTCAAACGGCACGACCAATGCGGTCGCCTCAAAAAGACTGGACATACACATACTCCGGGAGGTTTTAAAAGCAGTGATACGTTCATGCGCGTTAGGCAACCGTGTTGTTGTGTTGTGTGGTTGATATAGGCATGAAGCGAAGAATCGAGATAATCAGGCAATTGTAGGGCGCGGCAAATGGTGGCGGCGTCTTGAGCCTGCAACACCGTTGAAAGCACCTTCATGCCCAACCGCACCGTATTTTTTATCTCTGATGGCACGGGCATTACCGCCGAGACATTTGGCAATGCGATTCTGGCGCAGTTTGAAATGACTGCCCGCCATATTCGGCTTCCGTTTACCGACAGCGTCGACAAGGCGCACCAGGTGGTTCGCCACATCAACCACGTGGCCGAGCTGGAAGGAAAGCGCCCGATTGTGTTCACCACGCTGGTCAACATGCAAATT
This sequence comes from Polaromonas sp., assembly GCA_031386895.1. Taxonomy (GTDB): domain Bacteria; phylum Pseudomonadota; class Gammaproteobacteria; order Burkholderiales; family Burkholderiaceae_C; genus Polaromonas. The sequence goes on along the minus strand of JANNCT010000180.1, from coordinate 6,491 downwards.
TTGGCGGTGATTAAAAAAGACTGCAACGGCATGCTGCTGGACATGTTTGGCACGTTTGTCTCGCCGCTTGAAGCGGAGCTGGGCATCAAGTCCAATCACCGCGTGGGCCGGTTTTCGGACGCGTCAAAAAGCAAAGCCTACGACAACCGGATTGAGGCGATCAACTTTTCCCTGGCGCATGATGACGGGCAAAGCCACAAAGACCTGGCAGGCTCTGACGTGATTCTGGTCGGAGTGAGCCGCAGCGGCAAAACGCCTACGTCGCTGTACCTGGCCATGCAACACGGCTTGAAAGCGTCTAACTACCCGTTAATCCCCGAGGACTTTGACCGCCGCCAATTGCCGCCAGCCCTGGCCGAGCATCGCAAAAAGATTTTTGGCCTGACGATTGCGCCGGAACGCCTGTCGCAAATCAGAAACGAGCGAAGGCCGGATTCGGTGTATTCCAGCTTGGCCAACTGCCGCCATGAAATTCATGAAGCAGAGGCAATGATGCGACGCGAGGGCATTCGCTGGTTGTCGACCACTACCAAGTCGATTGAAGAAATCGCCACGACGATTTTGCAGGAGATCAAGCCTGAGCGGCTTGAATACTGACTTTTGCCTGCGTCCGACGCCACAGTTTATTACTACTAATTTAATAGCTGCTTGCGCCCGTATTTATTGCACCAGAGGTCTATTTAGCTTAAAAATATCGACTCAAGGCAGTGCAGGCAGCAGCCGGATCAATTTGCCCGATGACGAATCCGTCAGCACATACAGCAAGCCGTCCGGGCCTTGGCGCACGTCACGGATGCGGCCTTCACTGCTGATTAATTTACTTTCGCGGACCACTTTTCCTGCGTAGGGAGCCGCCAGCTCCATGCGGTTCAAGTAGCCAAACTTCAGCGAACCGACCATCAGGTTGCCCTGCCAGGCTCTGCCGTAGCGCTCGCTGGTCACAAACGCCATGCCTGACGGCGCAATCGACGGCACCCAGTAGTGCAGTGGCTGGGCCATGCCTTCTTTGGCCGTGATGCCGTCACCAATCTTGCCGCCACCATAGTTTTCGCCGTAGGTGATGACTGGCCAGCCGTGGTTTACGCCGGGCTTGGGCAGGTTGATTTCGTCGCCGCCCTGCGCGCCGTGCTCGTTTATCCACAGCGCGCCGTCCGGTGCAAGCGTTGCGCCTTGGGCGTTGCGGTGGCCGTAGCTCCAGATTTCAGGCAATGCTCCTGCTTTGCCGACAAACGGGTTGTCAGTTGGAACGGAGCCATCTTTGTTAACGCGCACAATTTTGCCGTGGTGGTTATCGAGCTTTTGCGCGTCTTCGGCGCGCGAATAGCGGTCACCCAGCGTCAAAAACAACTTGCCGTCCGCCTTGCCTGCGGTGCGGCTCTCAACAATGCGGCAGCCAAAATGCAGCGTGCTCGAAAACTTCGGCTTTTGGCTGAAGATGACTTTGACGTTGTCCAGCCGCACGCCATCTGCGCTCAATGTGGCTCTGGCCAGCGCTGTGCTGTTGGCATTGCCCACCGCAGCGGGCTCTGAATAACAAAAGTACAACGTGCGGTTGGCAGCAAAGTCGGCGTCCACAATCACATCGAGCAGGCCGCCCTGCCCAGCCGCCACCACTTCAGGCACGCCTTCGAGGGGCTTGCTCAATTTTCCGTCAGCTTCAACAATGCGCATGCGGCCGGGGCGCTCGGTTATCAAAAAACGCCCCTCTGGCAAAAACGCCAGTGCCCACGGATTTTGCAGGCCCGTGGCTAACGTTTGCGGCTTCACGCCTTGAGCAACTGCAGAAGTGCTGAATGCCAAAAACGCTATTAATATAATAGCTGCTCGCGCCCGAATATATTGCGCTAGAGCACAATTTGGCATTAAAAAAGACGCTAAATTCGGCATTGCATACTCCTTGGTCGGAAAAGGTATATTTTTTCAACTATCCCACATGGCGGCGTTTTTCGCTGCGCGCCGATTCACTTAAAATTTGGTTTATTCGTTACAAATCAAGGGTTTACAACTAAACCGTAGAAACAACTTGAGGTTGACTTGCCCGGGTAACTTCTAGTATTCTGCGGGTCATGCGATTTACGCCCCTTTTCATTTGTATCGTACTGGCCGGTTTGCCAGTAGCACGTGCAACTGCGGCCCCAACGGGCGGGGCCGACGACATTGACAAATTGCTGGCCGAAAAAGGCTTGTTCAGCCAGCTGGAGCAAGTCCGCCAAACGGTGGGTAACAAGGCATCCGATCTGGTCGTCAATGCCATGGGTTTTTTGGGCGTGCCGTACAAGCGCGGCGGCAACACGGCGGAAACCGGTTTTGACTGCAGCGGTTTTGTACGCGCCATGTACGAGCAAACCATTGGCCTGGTGTTGCCGCGCCGGGCAGACCAGCAAGCCGCAGCGACGCAAAGCATTGATAAAGCCGACCTCAAACCCGGTGATTTGGTGTTTTTCAACACGCTCAGGCGCACCTTCAGCCATGTTGGTATTTACGTCGGTGAAGGCCGGTTTATTCACTCACCCAAACCCGGCGCTGAAGTGCGGGTTGAAAGCATGAAGATCGACTACTGGGCAAGCCGCTTTGACGGCGCGCGCCGCGTGCAAGCCACGACCACGGCTACATCAACCGACTAGCCGCCCCGCAAGCTACGCAGCTTGCAGCGCGGCAAAAGCCGCAATCACTTCCCTGGGTGCCTGCACCATCTCAATGAGCACACCCTCCCCGGCAATCGGGAATTCGTCGTTTGCTTTGGGGTGCATGAAGCAAATGTCATAACCCGCCGCCCCTTTGCGAATGCCGCCGGGGGCAAACCGCACACCCTGAGCTGTCAGCCATTCAACCGCTTTTGGCAAGTCGTCAATCCACAGGCCGACGTGGTTCAGCGGCGTGGTGTGCACGGCTGGCTTTTTGTCGATGTCTAGCGGCTGCATCAGATCAACCTCCACCTTGAACGGCCCACTGCCAACGGCGCAGATGTCTTCGTCGACGTTTTCACGTTCACTCACAAAATTGCCTGTCACTTCCAAGCCCAGCATGTCGACCCATAAAGTCCTTAAACGGGCTTTGTCTGGCGCACCGATGGCAATCTGCTGAATGCCGAGCACTTTAAATGGCCTGGTCATACTGCAGCCGAATACTTGCGGCCCGCCAGATATGTGACGCCATAGGCGGCGGCGTCTTCATGGTGCGGCGTGCCCGCTGGCAGCCTGAACATAGCGCCCGCTGGGTAGGTGGTTGAAACGCCGTTTACCCTCAGGGTGATGTCCCCAGCAGTGATTAACGCCCAGGCCTCAAACGGATGCGCGTGCTCCTCCATTTCGTAGCCGACGGGTTTGCTGACCAGTACGCCTTCGTTGAAGTTTTCGGCTTTTAAGGCATTTTCAAATTCATTGGTATTCATGGTTCTCTCGAATTAGATTGACGCAAACTCAACAATCGGCTGGTCTACCACCAGCGTCTCGCCCTTTGCGGCCAGCACTTTGCCCACCACGCCGTCGGCAAGGGCAAACAAAACATTTTCCATCTTCATCGCCTCAATCACGGCTACGCGCTCGCCAGCCTGCACTTTCTGGCCGACTTGCACTGCCACTTCAACCAGCAAGCCGGGCATGGGCGAGAGCACGTAGCGGCTCATGTCGGGCGGGGCTTTGTGCGGCATCATTGCGTGCAGCTCAGCGGCACGGGTTGACAACACCAGCGCATCAAGTTGCGTTCCGTTATGGACAACGCGAATCGCCAGCGGGTTAACTTTGGAACCTGTACCCACACCGCGTTCGACCTGCGCTGCAAACGGCTGGCCATTGACTGTGCCGCGAATACGCGCCCCACCCAAGTGCCAATTGCTACATATTTCATAGCTGCTTGCGCCCGGATCTATTCGGCTAGAGCCTGATTTAGCTTCAAAATCAACCACTAAAACGCTCTTTTGGGTGTTTTTGCCCTCTGCGCTGAGGGCAATGACGACAAACTCTTCACCCACCGCAACGCCATGGCCCGGCAACTGCCCGCTGATGCCAGCGGCGCGGCCCAGCATGCGGCGGTTAACGTAGGTAGCAAGCGCCACCAAAAAGTCCGGGGCAGCATGCGGCACGTCTTCGGCCTTGAAACCTTTGGCGTAGTTTTCAGCAATAAAGCCGGTGTTGAAATCACCCGCCACAAACTTCGGGTGCGCGAGCAAAGCCGCCTGAAAAGGAATGTTGCTGCTGATGCCGCGAATCACAAAGCCGTTGAGCGCTTCACGCATTTTGGCAATCGCATCCAAACGGTCTGTGCCGTGCACGATGAGTTTGGCAATCATCGAGTCGTAAAACATCGGAATCTCGCCACCATCTTCAACCCCGGTATCAACCCGCACGCCGTAAAGATGCGCGGTGTCGGCCGCAAACATGGTTGTCTTGGGCGGCTGAAAGCGCACCAGCCGCCCTGTGCTGGGCAAAAAGCTGCGAAACGGGTCTTCAGCATTGATGCGGCATTCCATCGCCCAGCCGTTGCGTTGTACGTCTTTTTGTTCCAGCGGCAGCTTTTCACCAGCGGCCACACGAATCATCAGCTCGACCAGGTCCAGCCCGGTGATGCATTCGGTCACCGGGTGCTCAACCTGCAGGCGGGTGTTCATTTCCAAGAAGTAAAAGCTCTGGTCTTTGCCAACAACAAATTCAACCGTGCCCGCGCTTTGGTACTTCACGGCCTTGGCCAGCAACACGGCTTGCTCGCCCATCGCTTTGCGGGTGGTGTCGGTAATGAAGGGCGAAGGCGCTTCTTCAATCACCTTCTGGTGGCGGCGCTGAATGGAACATTCACGCTCGTTCAAATAAATCACATTGCCATGGCTGTCACCCATCAATTGGATTTCAATGTGGCGCGGCTCTTCAACAAACTTTTCAATGAACACACGGTCGTCACCAAAGCTGTTTTTGGCTTCATTGCGGCAAGAAGTAAAACCTTCAAACGCCTCCTTGTCATTAAAGGCCACCCGCAAGCCCTTGCCGCCACCGCCTGCGCTGGCTTTGATCATCACCGGGTAGCCAATGCCTTTAGCAATCTCAACCGCTTTTTCAGCCGTTTCAATCGCATCGTTCTCACCGGGAATGCAGTTGACGCCCGCCGCACCCGCCAATTTTTTAGATTCGATCTTGTCGCCCATGGCGGCAATGGAGTAGTGCTTGGGGCCAATAAAAATGATGCCCTCTTCTTCAACCCGCTTGGCAAAGCCCGAGTTTTCACTGAGAAAGCCATAGCCCGGATGCACAGCCTGCGCGCCCGTCTGCTTGCAGGCAGTAATAATTTTTTCAGCCTGTAAATAACTGTCGCGGCTGGGTGCGGGGCCAATGTTGACAGCTTCGTCTGCCAGCTCCACGTGGCGTGCGTCTTTGTCAGCATCAGAGTAAACCGCGACGGTTTTGATGCCCATCTTGCGGGCGGTCAGGATGACTCGGCAGGCGATTTCGCCCCGGTTTGCGATTAGGATTTTTGTGAACATGGTTTTTACTTTCAATCTGCTTTTGTGTGCTTTGCGACGCTTCGTGCTTGTTAACCCGCAACGGCCACGGCGTATCTACCTCCGCGAATGTCCCCCGCGCTTTGCGCTCCTCCTTGATTTCGCTGCGGCAGACACGCCATGACCGTCGCTGAGCTGGGTGTTCTTCTCAAAGTAGCAAAAACTGTCTCAACCAGAGCGGGCTGGCTGTGCGTTTTGCGGAGGTCAAGGAGGAGCGCGAAGCGCGGGGGACACGTAGCAAAACGCTCAGGCAGACCGCTCGCTTGTGAAATAGGAGCAATGTGCTTCCCCGCTTCACAAAGCAGGGGCCACGGAACCGGCTTAGCCGGGCCGTAGGCGCAGAGGCCCCCTCGGGGCTGGAGCCTGCGGCTCCGAACCTGCATGCGCAGGTTTGGACAGGCGACAGAAGCGAAGCCTCTGGCGAGCGGCGGCCTGCAAGGTGCAGAGAGCCACACTCAGTGGGCAAACGTGGGGGCATGTTGTATACTCACAGGCTTTGCTAGCAAACCCGCATCTGGCTAGATTCTGATCAAATCACCAGCTTAAAGATGCACAATTTTGGACCTTTTGAACAATGACGACCATTCGCGTAAAAGACAACGAGCCATTTGACGTAGCGCTGCGCCGCTTCAAACGCACCATCGAAAAACTCGGCTTGCTGACCGACTTGCGTGCGCGCGAGTTCTACGAGAAGCCAACTGCCGAGCGCAAGCGCAAAAAGGCTGCCGCCGTCAAACGCAACTACAAGCGCATTCGCGCTATGCAATTGCCGAAAAAACTGTTCTAAACAGTTATTCGGTTTACCGCAAAAAAGCCCGCAAGTCTCGACTTTGCGGGCTTTTTAACGTCACGCCGCAAGTCATCTCGCAAGACCCCTTTTGCGTTATCTTCCAAGTTAACTACTGAATGCCCACCATGCTGCTAAAAGACCAAATCACCGACGACATGAAAACCGCCATGCGCGCCAAAGACACGCAGCGCCTGAGCACCATTCGCCTGCTGC
>JANNCT010000149.1:0-20965 GCA_031386895.1 Polaromonas sp. | reverse complement strand
CAAGTCACGCTGTCTTTGGGACTGCCTGCCAGTGTCTTGAAGTATTTGGTGAATCTTGGCCAGCGGGCAGACCTGAGCCAGCAGGCCGACGCTTAAGTAGTCTGCGATTCGTGTGCCCGTGGGTAGCACTGCTTTGGTTCTCGCCATGAAGCCTCCAGTTGGTGATGCAACTGGAATACAAGTTTACTTCAAATTTTACTAACTGAACAGTATTGGAGTCTGACCCCCATTGTTTGTGCCATTGTTTGCCATTGTTTGGACGTTTGAATTAGACCGCATTCTTTTGGCTAGGCGCTCTAAGTACAGCACCACACGAACGATGATGCTCCTTGGCCCACCAACGCTGGCATAGCTTTGGCTGAAGCGGGAACTCTGTGTGCTTCGGCTCGCAGTGTTTGACACTTTGCAGGTGATCTCGAATCTGGATATAGCCGTTGAATGACTTCATGGTCTTATTCTTCCAGTCCTCTTCCCATCCGTGTCCGCTAGGAATTCGGACTCCGAGCGAACTAAGTGAGCACACAAACTGCTGATCGTTGAGCAGGATGATCTCGTAGCCGGTAGGGTTCGGATTGAGATAGTTCCAGCCGAATATCCAGTACGGATATCGTGATTGGTCTGCCTCGTGAAAACGAACAATGAACTGGGCGATCGTATCCAGTACGAGTTCGGGATTGGCTTGCTCGAGCGTTGCGTAGACGTCGTGGCCCCGAGTCTTGGCGTGTGTGAGGCTGGCGCGAAGGTCATTGAACTCGGCGATCGTGTCGTGGACCGCTGGAGTGATGGCCATCTCGCTGGAATGAAGTTGTTTGGGCCACTTCTTGACTTTGTCCATTAACGACGTGTACCGAAGCGCCTTCATGACTTCCTCCTCAGACTGCTTCTGAATGAAGAAGGCGCGAAATTTCTGATTCAGAAACGCCTCAAGGGCTGCAATTCCGAAGTACAAGGCCGACGTCATGTGATGGCGGCGCTCAACCTCGCTCTCAGCGTTGGCAGCGTCGGAAGTCTCGCGCACCATCGAGGAATAGTTCTGCCAGGGAGGATTTACTAGCCAAGGGTCCACGAATTGTGTCTTTTGCGGTCTAACGTTGGCGTTGTCCGGCGAGCAGCACACGCCGCGCAGCGGCCTTCTGTTGCTGGTTGTCCGCGACGAACAACCGGTTATGTTTTTCGAGACGTTTCATTCTTGATCCCATTACTGTCAATCCGGCAACACCAACGTGCAGCCTTCGTCCACTGGCCATTAATCTCCGCCCGATTAGTTTCCGCGACGCCGTCGGCCAGCAAATACTCCTCATCACCGTCGTCATAGCTATTGAACTCGTAAACGAACACTTTAGCGCCATCAACCAGGAAGACTTCATTCCCGCCCGAATCAAGAACGACATCCGTTTTCGACAACAGGACTAGGTTCGGCTCAACAAGCTCATTGAAGTCAACTTGGATTCTGGGGCGGTCCATACCCACTCTAAACATAACTCAACGTATACCGCAAGACCTGCGGTATAAAAATGGCGCTGCAACATAATCTGGGCATCAAAATCTCCTGAAACTGGCTTGCCTGTTGGGTTTCAAGGCATCGACCTGTTTATTTAGCGGTATAAAAATTCCGTGAAACCCGTCACGCTTGTTTTGGTATTTGCTGACCTGTTTGAGGTCAGCCAGCGTGGTTTGCTTGTCCATTCGCTCTTGACTATAGCTTGCAAAATGACACACAGCTGCCTGATAAACAGAAGGTTTTGGCTTGAATGGCGAACTGGGCAGGTAATTTAGGCACTATCAATTTAGGAGCTGCTTGCGCCCGTATTCATTGCGAGAATCGGGGTCAGACTCCAATTAATTCCCCAATCGCTATGAATTCAGAAGCTGCTCGCGCACATATCGACTGGCCTAGAAGCCTAAAAAATAAGTAAAAACTTGCCAAAAACAGCTTTTTGAAGCCTGGGGGAAGCGTCAATAGGCTCTGCGGCGCCTGAAAACCCAAAAACGGTCGTTTTCGACCACCAAATCGGCCTGTCGCCCAATAAATACAAGCGCGAGGAGCTCCTAAATCAGGAGCGTGGAAGGTAACGAGGCCTTTTTTTAAAGGTGGCTCAGTTGAACGCTGATTCCGTTCTACACAACATAACCCGGCCGCAACCGCGTCTTCCTAACCACCCCATCTGGCGAAAACAAAATCACAAACTCTGCTTTCGCCTCAGCAGCTTCACGCGATTTCGCTCGGTAAACCCACACTTCATACCCGCTGTCAAAACTGATCACAGTGGTTGCGCCCAGTGCTGCGGTCACGTCAGCTTTGCTGCTTTTGCCAACGGTAATGCTATCGCTGGCGCTTTGCATGGACAGGGTTGGGTTGCTGAAGGTTGGCGCGTCTGGTCCGCCACTGAACAGGCCTGGCCCCGCGCAACCTGCCAACCACACGCAGCAGACAGCGGCGATGAAGATAAAGCCGAAGTTGTGAAAAGCGGTTGCGGTTCGCCTGCTCATGCTCAGTTGCCATCCATGTAGTCAAACTCAACCAGCGTGTCGTCTGGCCAGCTTTTATCGCCCAGCGGCAGCACGTAGGTGCGGTCTATCAGAACCTCGCAGTCGCAATACGGCAGGTCGCTCTTCAGCCCTGGGTCGTCGCTGGCAGATGCATACAGCTTGTCGATAGACAGTACTTCACGTCGGTTGCCAGCTACCATCGCCACACTGAACAGGGGCCGGTCAGCAAAGAACAGATACAACGGCGCTTTGCGGTTGCAATAGGCTGGGGTGTCCGTCAGCGCCTGCGCGATGCGGCCAATGAGGTTGCTGCTGTTGGATATCAAGCCCGCTTCCATGCCCACCCGGCATTCCAGCCGCAAATCGCCCAAGCGCCTAGTGTTCGGCGGCAGCCCGGGCGTGCGTATGTCGCTGCGCCAGGTCATGGTTTGTGACTTGCGGTTGGGTATGACCTGGGCGTTTTCGTCAAACGCCTTGGCGTTGCGCTCCAGCGTGAAGGTGTTATCCAGCGACAGGGCCACCGGGAAGGCAATGGTCGAGCCGATGACTTCCATCTCGATGTTTTTCATGTCGGTCTCTAGCCGGCGCGGCAGCAGCTTAAAGCGCAGCGCGCCGTTGGGGGACAGGCTGCGCTCAGCGTCAAACAAGTCCATGCCGAGCACCATCTTGCGGTAAGACTTTTCAACCGGGTCGCGGTTGGCTTTGGCGACGATGGTGACAGTCGGCAGGGCGGGGGCGAGGTTGACTTGGGCGTGCGTGTTGAAACACCACACGACCAGCAAAACCAATAGGGGCAGACGGTCTGCTGCCAAAAATAGAAAGAACGGTTTTTTAGGCAACTTATTACCAATCAAGTTCATCCACCCAATGTATGGCGACACTCCGCCTGACTTTGTAGGATAAATCCAGCAGGTCAAACGTCTCTACCTTTGCTGTCAAATACATGTAGAAATCTTCAAAAACCGCGTTTTTACCTATTTGATAGGCCTTTTAGCTAATAAATACGGGCGTGACCAGCTATTAAATAAATAGCGGTTGCATTGCTGCGAAAGCATCTCCTGTCACTGCATGCGCCGCTTTGGCTTGCAGCCGTCTGGTTTTGTCACTGCACTTTCAAATACCATCAAGTCCATGACAAATTCGCCTTTGAACTCTGCTTTCACCCACCAATACCCACGCCTCCTCACCATTGCAGGCTCTGACAGCGGCGGTGGTGCGGGTATTCAGGCTGACCTTAAAACATTTTCCGCCCTTGGTTGTTTCGGCATGTCGGCCATCACCGCGCTAACTGCGCAAAACACCACCGGAGTGCGCGCCATTCATGGTGTGCCGCCTGACATGCTGGCGAGCCAAATTGATGCGGTGCTTGAAGACATTGGCGTGGATGCAGTAAAGATCGGCATGCTGCATTCCCCTGAAGTGGTGCAAGCCGTGGCCGGTGCGATTGACCGCCACCAGTTGCCGCATGTGGTGCTTGACCCAGTGATGGTGGCCACCAGCGGGGCGGTGTTGATTGACAGCCCAGCAATTGCCAGCCTGGTGCGTGAACTGTTTGGCCGCGCCGTGGTGGTAACGCCCAATCTGGATGAGGCTTCACTGCTGGTGGGCCGCACGCTTGCCAGTGAAGCTGACATGCAAGCCGCCGCGCATGAGCTGCTGGCCAAGGGCGCGCGTGCGGTGCTGCTCAAAGGCGGGCATTTGGCGGGCGACGTGGTGAGCGATTTGCTGCAAGTGGCAGGGGCTGCCGCGCACTGGATGCGCGCCCCGCGTATTGCCACACCCAACACGCACGGCACGGGCTGCACGCTGTCGTCTGCGATTGCGGCGCACCTTGCGCTGGGCCTCACGCTGGTCGACGCGGTTGAAGCTGCGCGGGCCTATGTGCGGGGTGCGCTTGCAGCAGGGACAAGCGTAAAAACAGGGCACGGCAGCGGGCCGCTTAACCACGGATTTGCGCCGCAGGTGATGCGTCTTATACCGCTGCCGGGCTAGGCTTTTTTGCTGAATCGCTCATCAGCTTTGCCAGCACAAATGTCAGCACCAACGTAGGAATGGCCGCGCCCCAGGCAGGCGCGTATTTAGACATGGCATGGTAGAAAACCACTCCGCTGAACCAGATCAACACCGCGCTGTAGTTGACTTGCCGCTCTTTCACCATCGCAGCCACATTGGTTTTGCCAACCAAGCGCGCCAAAATCACGCCGTACAACGGAATAAACACGGAACTGAGCATTAGTAAAAACGGCTCCAGCGCGTGCATGGGCAATACTGTTGCCAGCGCCGTGCAGACCACAGCCATACCCACGGCGATGTGGCGAACCGACCAGCCAGAGCGCAAGCTGTGGCCCGCTACTGCGCCTGAATACACATCGCCGTACGCATTGTCCATCTCGTCAATCAAAATCAGGCCGAGTGCAATCAAGCCGCCTTGCGCCAGCAGCAGCGCCACGACCAAATCGGTGCTGGGCGTGGTAATTGCAATCAAAACACCCAGCGAATAACACCAGATATTCGCCACCGCATAGCCTAGCCACGTTGCACGAAACGCGCTGTTGCCGCCAGCTTTGCCCTGCATGCCGTGCCGCGCAAAGTCGGCCACCAGCGGCAGCCACGAAATCGGCATGGCAATCACCAAATCAAGCGCTTGCATGGTGCTCATGGCGCCCGTGCCAGCTTTATTCCAGATGGCGCTTAAGCCCTGTACGTTGGCCTTGCCTAAAAATTGCCATGTCAGCCACACCAGCGATGCAATCACCAGCGGCAGGCCGTAACGGCCAATAAATTTGCGCACCAGCTTGACCATTGACCCATAAGACAGCGCCACCAGCACGCCGCCCAGCACCAGCGTGGCTGCAAACGGCAACCACGCCGCTGCAAAGCCCGCTTGCCTGGCAATAGCCGCCGCGCCATCACGCATCACGACCAGCTCAAACGTGGTCCAGCCGACCAGCTGCACAATGTTCAGCAGCACCGGCAGTTTGGCAAAGCTGGAGCCATACGTGGCGTGCATCAACCCCGAGCTGGCCAGCCCGGTATCGCAACCCAGCTTGGCCGTCCATGCCAGCAAGCCCGCACCCAAAATCGAGCCCAACACAATCACCAGCGCTGCCTGCTGCGGGCCGACGGCAGGCACCAGGTACGCGCCAATTTGCATTACCAGCAGCCCAACGCCCAGGCTGAACCACAAGGCGGCGTGGTCGCCAAAGGCGAAGGAGCGTTCAGCGGCTGGCAGCGGGGTTAGGGCCGTATTGGAAGTGTCAGGAAGATCGGCGACTGAGTTCTGATCAGCGGGCACAATTTTCTTCAGGTGGTATGTCAGCCGCTGATTCTAAAGGCATTTACAGGTATATGTTGCGCCCCAAGCCCAATGAATATGGGCGCAAGCAGCTCCTGAAAAAATAGCGTCTGTTCGACTGGAGACGACGGTGGCCAAATGCGACCGAGCGAAGTGTGTTCAAAGCGCAAGCGCCTTGAACACAGGCATCCGATGCTTACTTCTGTGCAGGTGCGGCGGCCAGAAGCGACTTCACGGCCAGCGACACCCGCTCGCCAATGATCAGTTGCGCCGCCGGGTCGTAGTGATAAAACCCGTTCAAATCAGACGTAGTGACAAGCCGCGCGTATTTATCTGCCTTGACCACAGCAGTTTGCGCATTGGCCACATTTTGACCGCCTGCATTTATAGATTGCGCCCATGACCCGATTTGAACAATAACTACCGGCAGCGTAGGTGACCCCACATCGTTGCGCACATCCGCAATCAGGTTTTTCAGGTTTTGCTCGTAAGCCAGGCCGTAGGGCACATCGAATACGTCGTTTTCGCCCTGAAACCAGACAAACGCAGACCATTGGCAGGTTCGGGTTTTGCAATCAGGGTTCACACTCTCGGGCGCGGACTTCAGCGACTTGATACGCGAGCGAAGCTGCGTGTACAAATCCCTTGAACTCACGGTGCCGCCTGACAGCGGACTGCGCCAGTCAGCAAACAAGTTTGTGCCGCCGTAGGCAACTTTTATGAGAGATGTAGATGAGTAGCCGGCCTTGCTCAATGCCTGACCGAAAACCAGTTCAGGGCCAAACGCGTTGCCACATTTACCCATTTCAAGCGGCGAAAGGGTGGTTGAATTCCACGCGCAAAGCACCTTGTTGTTGGGGGTTGTCAAGTTGGCGCCCACCAGCCCGGCTGCATTGAGTCGAACCAGTTCGGACGCCTCTAAAGCGGCCATCGTGGGGCTGTACCCATAGTCTCTGCCTGGTACGAAGGTCCATACCTTGATCTGCTGCGCCAAATTGGTCTTGATGGTGTCTGTGCTGGCGCCGCTGGCCAGTTCGGCTAGGTGGGATTTAGCCAACGACGCTTCAACATTGCCTTCCATGTTCGACTGGCCGGCCAGTAAAAACATGGGCAACATTTGGGTAAGTACGGCTTCGGCGCTCGTGACCGAGCCGGCGCTGTTGCTCACCATCACTGAGTACTTGGCGTTGTGATCGGCGGCCATTGCGGCGGGAATAGTTAACGTCGCCGACGTAGCGCCAGCCACGGGCGTGCCATTGCGCCGCCATGCGTAGCTCAAAGGTGCTTCGCCGGTTGCAGTTACGCTGAAAGATGCAGGCTGCATTTCGGTAACGGTAAGGTTCGCGGGCTGAACTGTGATGGCTGGTGCAACAGCCACCGGCGCAGTAACCACCGGCGCAGTAACTGCTGGCGCAACAACCACAGGCGCAGCCTCTTCGTCATCTTTGCCGCCACCGCACCCAGCAAGAGCCAAGGCAACGAACATTCCAGCCAACGCCACCCGCTCTACGATTCGTTTTGAGTGATTCGAGGCAGCGGTTAGTTTGTCTGGCAACTGAGTAGTGTGTTTCATGGGATTGCTTTAGGTAAAGTTGCTGCAGGTTGCTGGATTTTTAGATCTGAGTATGTCAGTGCTCGGCATAAAAATCCATTTGCGATTTTGTCGCAGCAACGATGTTTGAAGCGCAACTGGGCGCTGATTTATGATTACATTTTTGACATAAACGAGATGCACCTACGGCAGATATCAGCGTTGTCTCGCAAGCGTCAGTTGGGTTTGTCGTGCTCACAACACTTTTACCTGTGCAAGATAAAACATGAATGCAAAACTAATAAAAACCGGATTCGTCGCAGCAGGCCTGATGAACATCGGCGGCGTTGTGTTGTTCTCCCGCGCTTTCACTAACACGGCTATCAACACTGCCGACCCTGTGGTGATGTCTAATTTTGGGCTTCTAATGATTGCGGTGTGGGGCTTAGCTTACTTGGGAGCTGCGGCGATTAACGCAAACATCAAGTGGCTAGCTGGCGCATTCGCTTTGGAAAAGCTGGTGTACGTTGTGGTTTGGGTGATGTGGCTGTCAAAAAACAGCCTGCCTGAGCTGTATGCAAAGGACGTTTTTGCTGGCGCTTTTTTCAGCATTTACGGGCTAAACGATTTTGTGTTTATGGTGTTCTTTGCCTGGGTGTTTTTGTTGCAGCGCGCACTTAAATAGAGCGTTCAAACCGATAATTTACTGAAGAGTCGCGTAAGCTTGGTTTGCATCATTGAAGTTGGAGCCCGTCAGGCGTTTAATAAATTGGCTTTCAATGATCAACCTTCTTCAAAGGAGACTCCCATGACAAAAACGTAGGCGGCATGGACCGTATCCTGCGCGTTGTTGTTGGCTTGGTGCTGATTGCCCTCGCCGCAACCAGCAGTGTGGGCTTGTGGGGCTATTTAGGCGTTATTCCGCTCGCCACGGCAGCCATCGGCTGGTGCCCGCCTTACGCGCTGTTTGGCTGGAACACCTGCTCGACTCGCAAACTTGGCTAATGCAAGCTGCGGAAGCGCGATTTAATCATGAAAAGTGCTTGTAGCGCAATGAATACGGACGCAAGCAGCTATTTATTCAATAGCAATCAACTCGTAATCAAAGGCCGCTAGCGCCTTGCTTGTCCACACCCAGCAATCGGTGCAGACGCGTGCTGCTGGTGGTGTATTCCAGCTGCGGGTTCTTGCCGGGGAACACGATGTCTGCCGCGCCAAAAGCGGCAAGGGCGCATTCGTGAAAGCCACTCAAAATCAGTTTTTTCTTGCCGGGATAGGTGTTGATGTCGCCCACGGCGAAAATTCCTGGCACGCTGGTTGAGAATTTTTCAGTGTCTACCGCGACCTGCTTGCGTTGCATGTCCAGGCCCCAGTCGGCAACTGGCCCGAGCTTGGGAGACAGGCCGAGGTACACCAGCAGCGTATCGACTGGTACGCTGCTGGCCGTGCCGTCAACGCCAGTGACGCTGGCAGCAGTGAGCTTGCCTTCGGCTGCATCAAAACCCATGATCTGGCCGACCAGCACGCCGAGTTTGCCGGTGTTTTGCAGGGCTTTGGCTTGCGCCACCACGTTGGGTGCAGCCTGGTACACATCACGCCGGTGCAGCAGGGTGACGCTTTTGGCTGCGCCCAGGCTGGCCAGGTCAATGCTGCATTGAAGCGCTTCATCGTCACCGCCAACTACCAGCACGTGTTTGCCGTCGGTGTTCAGGGCATCACTGGGATGGTAGAAAAGCTGCTGGTTTTCAAACTGCGTCAGGCCATCGACTGCGAGTTTTTTCGGCTGGAATGCGCCTACGCCTGCTGCAATCACGATGGTTTTAGCCTTGAATTGCGTGCCGCTTGAGGTTTCAACTGCAAAACTTCCGTCACCTGATTTTTCAATTGACGTGACGGTTTGGCTGAGGTGAAACGTCGCGTTGAATGGCGCTGCTTGCTTGAGCAGGCTTGCCGTCAGCTCACGGCCTGTTGTGCGGGGCGTGCCGGGAATGTCGTAAATCGGTTTGTCGGGGTACAGCGCAATACATTGGCCGCCGGGGGCGGGCAGTGCGTCGATAACGTGGCACTTGATTTCCAGCAGCCCGAGCTGAAAAACTTGAAACAAGCCGACTGGCCCCGCCCCGATGATGAGCGCATGGGTTTCAATCGGCATGACGGGTAATTAACGGATCAATTCAGACAGCTTGCCGGTCTTGTCTTTCCATTCGTCGGCATCAGCAGGCGGCTGCTTGCGCTTGGTAATTGATTTCCAGCCTGCTGCACGGCTCAGCTCGGTGTTGATCTGGATGAAATTCATCTGGTCGGCGGGCGTGTCTTCTTCAGCATAAATCGCGTTGACCGGGCACTCGGGAATGCAGACGGCGCAGTCAATGCATTCGTCTGGGTCAATGACCAGCATGTTCGGGCCTTCGCGAAAGCAATCTACTGGGCAAACGTCCACACAGTCGGTGTACTTACAACGGATGCAGGATTCAGTGACGATGTGGGTCATGGGGGTTACGGCTGAGCTAAAAAAAGATTTCTTATTTTAAGGGGTTTAAAGCACCAGAGCCGCGCCTGAGGTTTTGTGGCTGGCGGTGTCGACCAAAATCAGTGCGCCCAGGCTGCGGGACTGTTTGTACGGCAGGGCGGCAATGGGCTCCAGCAGCGCCAGCTCCACCACGCCGATGGCGTTTGCATCAAGCTGGGTAGCATCGTGGCTGGTCAGGGTATTGATGTTGATGTGGCTGACGATGCGCGCCACTTTTGCCTTGACCCAGCGGTGTCCGTGCAGCGCCCAGTACATGCGGCCTGGCAGCAATGGCTCGTCGTCCATCCACGCGACAGTTGCCGTGATGCTGCGGGTGCCGGGGTTGGGGTTGGCCTCGTCTGTTGCCAGCAACCAATCGCCGCGCGACACGTCCAATTCACGGTCAAGAATGATGCCAGCGCTGTGGTTGGCGGCGACGTTTTTTGGCTGGCGGGCGTGGCTTAAAACCTGCGCGATGGTCGCGGTTTTACCGCTGGGCATAACGGTGATTTGCACGCCGGGCTGCGCGTTGCCGCTGGCGATGCGGCCCCAGAAAATACGGCGGCCTTGGGAGGTGTCGTTGTTGTTGGTTGAAGGGCGTTCCGCCGACAGGCCGCCCTTAGGCGGAACAGCCCCCTCGGGGGGCAGAGAGGACACGCTAGTGCCGAACGTGGGGGCCGGTTTCTCTACCCATTGCACTGGGAAGGCAAATGGCTGCTGGGTGTCTGCTGGAGTACTAGACAGTTGCTCCAGTATTTGTAGCAGGCTGTGCCCGTGGTAATTGCACCAGCCCGGCTTTTGGTCAACAACGTTAAAACCAATCAACGCGGAAATGGGCACGATGCTGTTGACAGCAATGCCTGCAGTATCGGCAAACTTCGTAAGTGCGGCGCTGATGTTGGCAAAGGCCAGTGCCGGGTCGGCTACGGCGTCAAGCTTGTTGATGGCGAAGACGATGGACGGCACGCGCAGCAAGTTCACCAGTAGGGAATGGCGGCGGGTTTGTGGCAACAATTCGGGCAAAGCTGCTTGCCAGTTGAGCTTGGTGGCATCAACCAGCACCACAGCTGCGTCAGAACTCGATGCGGCCGTGACCATGTTGCGGGTGTATTGCTCGTGGCCAGGTGCGTCGGCAATGATGAATTTGCGCGCAGCGGTATTGAAGTAGCGGTAGGCCACGTCAATCGTGATACCTTGCTCGCGCTCGGCCTGCAGCCCGTCGGTCAACAGCGCCAGGTCGGTTTGCCCGCCGCGCTGCACACCAGCCAGCTGGTCTTGCAATACCGTTTTGCTGTCGACCAGCAAGCGGCCAATGAGCGTGCTTTTGCCGTCGTCGACGCTGCCACAGGTGACGAAGCGCAGGGCAGCTCTAGTGTCTTGTTCTGTGGCTTGCTCGATAGCAATGGGAGTGATAACAGCGCTCATTAAAAATAGCCTTCTTTTTTTCGTTTTTCCATCGACGCGTCTGACGTTTTGTCGTCCATCCTCGTCGCGCCGCGCTCACTTACGTCGGCGGCTAATGTCTCAAGGACTACATCAGCAGCATTCAATGCCGGGCTGCTGACCGGGCAGGTGCAAGTGATGTCACCCACAGTGCGAAAGCGTACGGTTTGCTCTGACGCCACTTCGCCGTCTTTCAACGGCGTCAATTCAGTCACCGGAACCAGCAAACCCTTGCGCTCAACCACTTTGCGCTGGTGCGCGTAGTACAGCGATGGCAGCTCGATGTTTTCACGGTCAATGTACTGCCACACGTCAAGTTCAGTCCAGTTGCTGATCGGAAACACGCGAAAGTGCTCGCCGGGCTGGATGCGGGTGTTGAACAACGTCCACAGCTCAGGGCGCTGGGCTTTGGGTTGCCACTGGCCAAAGGCATCGCGGTGCGAAAAAATGCGCTCTTTGGCACGCGCTTTTTCTTCATCGCGGCGGGCACCGCCGATCAACGCGTCAAAGTGAAATTCGTCGATCGCCTCCAGCAGCGTGACCGATTGGTGCACGTTGCGCGATTCGCCCGGGTGGGCCAGGCGCACGGTGCCGCGTGCCATCGAGTCTTCAACGCTGCGCACAATCAGGTTCGCACCAAGCTGCTTGGCGCGGTAGTCGCGGAAGTCGGTCACTTCATGGAAGTTGTGGCCGGTGTCAATCATCAAAAGCGGGTAGGGAATGTTGCCCGCGCCGAAAGCTTTTTCAGCGCACTTTAAAAGGACGAGCGAATCTTTGCCGCCTGAAAATAGCAGGGCGGGCCGTTCAAAACTTGCGGCAACTTCACGCAGGATGAAGATCGCTTCTTCTTCGAGTGCATCGAGGTGGGCGTTGCTTAAAACGGTTGGTTCAAGCGTGTGGTCGGCTCTGGCGTTCATGTAGTGCTTTTTAAATGTGCAGAAATTCGGATCGGCAGAATCTGCATTGGGTCAGTGCAAAAATCAATGCGAAAGGTGCAGGCCGCATTCGCGGTTGTCTTCACCTTTGGTCGGGTCCACATAGTCGAAGTTGTTGGGCAGGCCGTGGGCTTCGCAGTACGCATGCAGGTCTTTTGACGACCAGTGCAGCAGGGGCGCTACCTTGATCAGGCCGTCGGGGTTGACGCTGACAGGTTCCATCTGGGCGCGCACCGCGGTGTCTGTGGCGCGCAGGGCCGTGAACCAGACTTTGGGCGCTGTTTCGCGCAGGGCGCGGGTGAAGGGCTCCAGCTTGACCTCTTCAGTGAAGGCGGCGTGGCGTGGGTCGTCAAGCGCAGGTGTAGGGCCTTCAACCGCCTCGCGGTGCGCACGCGAGCGGCGCGGCAGGTAGATGTGCAGGTCAAGCCTCAGCAGCTTTGTGACTTCGTCGGCAAAGCGGTAAGTGGCTTCGGTGTTGTAGCCGTTGTCCATCCAGACCACTGGCACCTTGGGGTTGGCGCGCGTCACCATGTGCAGGATGACGGCTTCAAAAGGGCGGAAGTTTGTGGTGATGATGGCGGGCTGGTTTAATCCCACAGCCCAGGCCACCAGGCCTTGTGCATTACGGCCCAACTCTGCGTTGATGTGTGTAAGGTCCATGGTCATGCTGTTGCTTCCACAAAATGCGGGCTGACGTGCACAGCATCGCCTTGATAAGCACCTTGCAACTGGCCCGGATACGCAGCCAACACACGCTGCGCCACATCAATCGGCTGGTCATCACACAATACGGCGCATGTAAAACCGCTGCGCTGCATTTGCGCCAGCTGGTCAATCAGCACGTCGCCGGTGGCCACAATTTCGCCCTTGAAGCCCAAACGGCGGCTGAGTAAAAACGCCTGGCTGAACGCGCGACCGTCGGTAAATTTTGGGAAGGTCAGCGTGATGGTTTCAACGCCGCCCAGTTCGTGGTCGCGTGGATCAGCATCATTGGGTATATTCAAGTGTTTTTGGCCTGTAGCCAAATCAATATACGCGCTAGCAGCTATTAATTTCATAGTATCGACTTCATGGTGATTACACTGTTTCTTCAGCTTGCACAGCATGGCGCGCTGCGTTGGCCGCCAACTTGAAGGGCTCCGCACCAAGCCGGCGCAGCGCTGCAATAAAGGTTTCAGCCTGGCCCTTCAAGCGCTGGTCGCGGTAGGTGTCCAACACGGCTTCAATCACGTCGGGCACTTCAGCGGCCGAAAACGATGGCCCCACAGCTTTACCAACCATTGGTGAGCCGGACAGCGTTGAGCCGTCAGAGCCGCCGAGGGTGATTTGGTACCACTCCTTGCCGTCTTTATCAACGCCCAAAATGCCAATATGCCCGCTGTGGTGGTGCCCGCACGAGTTAATACAGCCGCTGATGTGCAGATCAATTTCGCCCAGGTCGTGCAGCTCGTCCATGTCTTCATAGCGGCGCGTGATCGCCTCGGCCAGCGGCAAGCTGCGCGCGTTTGCCAGGCTGCAAAAGTCACCGCCAGGGCAGGCAATCATATCGGTCAGCAGGCGGATGTTGGTGCGCGCAAAACCTGCCTTGCGGGCCGCGCGCCACAGTTCGGGCAGCTGGTCACAGCGCACCCACGGCAACACCAGATTTTGGTCGTGCGTAACGCGCGCTTCGCCTGCACTGAATTGCTCAGCCAGATCGGCAGCCAGATCAAGCTGATCAGCCGTGGCGTCGCCCGGTGCCTGGCCCAGGCGTTTGAACGACAGCGTGACGATGCGCAAATCGGCATTTTTGTGCGCAGCTACGTTTTGCTGCAACCAGCGGCTGAATTCAGCGTCGTCTTCAGCGGCGGCGCGCAAAATGTTGGCGATTTTTGACTCTGCGTCGCTGCGGTTGCAGGTTAAATCAGGCGCGACGAACGAGCTTGAGACGCGGTCAAGCTCGGCCAGCGTGATGGTGTGCGGCGCGCCGTCTATTTCAACAATGTCCTTGTATTCGGCTTCGACCTGGTCAACAAATGACTGGCCTTCAGCCTTGACCAAAATCTTGATGCGCGCCTTGTAGATGTTGTCGCGGCGGCCAAAGCGGTTGTAGGCGCGAACGACGGCTTCCAGATAATTGAGGATTTGGTCCCATGGCAAAAACGCACGAATGGTGCTCGCCAAAATCGGCGTGCGGCCCATGCCGCCGCCCACCAGCACCTTAAAGCCCAGCTCGCCAGTCTCGTTTTTAACCATGTGCAGGCCCACGTCGTGCCACGCGGTGGCGGCGCGGTCTTCGAGTGCGCCGGTGATGGCAATTTTGAATTTGCGCGGTAAAAACGCAAACTCTGGGTGCAGCGTGCTCCACTGGCGCATGATTTCAGCAAACGGGCGCGGGTCGGCCAGCTCGTCAGCCGCAATGCCAGCGCGCTCATCGCTGGTGATGTTGCGAATGCAATTGCCGCTGGTCTGAATGCCGTGCATGTTTACGCTGGCAAGCAGGTCCATTACGTCGGCAGATTTATCGAGCGGAATCCAGTTGTACTGCACGTTCTGGCGCGTGGTGAAGTGGCCGTAGCCTTTGGTCAGGTTGGTTTTGACCGATGCGCCATGCGGCAAAGGAATTTCACCGAGCTTGTCTTGCGCGGATTGCGCGTCATTGAACAGCGCGGCGTTTGGCTGGTCGTAGTCGCGCGCAATGGTGGCCAGCACGCGAAGTTGCGCAGTGTTCAGCTCGCCATAAGGCACTGCCACGCGCAGCATGGGTGCGTAGCGCTGCACGTACCAGCCGTTTTGCAGTCGCAGCGGGCGAAATTCTTCTTCCGGTAACTGCCCGGCTTGCCAGCGGGTGAGCTGGTCTCGATATTGGTTGGCTCTGGCTTGAACGAACTGGCGGTCGAATTCTGTGTATTGGTACATGGTCACCTCAATAAATTCATTTTTCGGGCGAATTGCGTCGTTGCGCGGTGCTCGCAATCCTCATGCACACAAGTGCATTCCGGTGTGCTGTGCTCCGTGCGCCTAGCACTTCATCCCGAAAATTTGAATTCCTTGAAGTGCCCATAAGACTTTATATAGCTATTAGTTTAAAACCGGCATAGGCGAGCAACACTGAAAGCAGAGAGCGAATCACCCGGTCTGGCGTTTTATGCATCAGGTAAGTACCCAGGTAAATACCGGGCAACGAGCCCGCCAGCAACTTCGCCAGCAGCAGCCAATCTACCGAGCCAATCGACGCATGGCCCAAGCCCGCAACCAGCGTGAGCGGCACAGCGTGCGCAATGTCGGCAGCCACTATTCTAGGCAGCGGCAAGGCAGGGTACAGCAGCATCAGCACAATCACGCCAATAGCGCCCGCGCCCACTGACGTAAGGGTGACCAAAACGCCAATTACCGCGCCAAAAATGACTGGCAACGACCAGTGGCGGGCTCGGGTGGCATGCGCGAGCTGCTCAGGCTCAATGTGCAGCGGTACGGCTTTGCCGCGAATGGCTTTGTACAGCGTGGCAACAGCAGTCAGCAGCAGCGCCGCGCCAAGTGTGGTGGTCATCAGCGCTTGGGTGGCCGGGTTTGCGGGGCCCGCGAGCTTTAAAAAATACAGTGTGGCCAGCGTAGCCGGTATGCTGCCAGCGGCCACCTGGCCCACTACGCGCCAGTCAATCAGGCGTTTACGCGCCAGGCTGGCGGTGCCGCCCAGCTTGGTGAATGCGGCAAAAAGCAGGTCGGTGCCAATGGCCAAATGCGGCTTGATGCCGAAGCCAAATATCAAAAGCGGCGTCATCAATGACCCACCTCCCCCCCCCGTCAGGCCCACCACCATGCCGACACCAAAGCCAGCAACAACGAACGGAATCCACGCAGCGATTTCAAACATAGCCGCTGAATATAGCGACGCTTGTTATGCAAACAAACGATTAAATAGTTGTAGGCTTATTCGAATAAGCTTATTTGCATTTCACGGGTAGCTTTGCGTTCGCTAAACTAACCCTTATTGCACTTTCATGCTGGAATCCAGCAAGCCAAATGACCTCTTGCCCTTTAAATAATTGCGCGAGCAGCTATAAATTTAGGAGTAATTCATGAGCCAACCTGTCACACCCGCTTCTCGCGAACTCGCTCTGGAGCGCGTCCTTCAAGCCCCGCGCATGGCCATTTGGCGCTGCTGGACAGAGTCTGCATTGATGGAGCAATGGTTCTGCCCCAAGCCTTGGATGGTGCGTGATGTGACGCTTGACCTTCGCGCTGGCGGCGCAAGCGCAATGACGATGTGCGGGCCCAATGGCGAAGCCTTTCCGAATAACGGGGTGTATCTGGAAGTCGTTCCTGGCCAGCGCCTTGTCTTCACAGACGCCTTCACCAGCGCCTGGTTTCCTTCAGGCAAAGCTTTTATGGTGGCGGAAGTCACTCTGGCGGATGCGCCTGGTGGTGGCACGCATTACAAAGCCATTGCAAGGCACTGGAGTGCCGAAGACCGTGCGAAACACGAGGTCATGGGCTTTCACCAAGGCTGGGGCACTGCGGCAGATCAGCTGGAAGCCTTGGCCAAAATGCTGTGACACTTTTAGCGTAGCAGAATGCCATGGTCAAAATCACGCATCGTGCTTACATTGCCCATCGTCGCCATGCTTGATGTTCACACACTCAGCCGCAGCGAGCTTTAGGTATTTAAAGTGGGAAACGCCATGCCGTTTGATGGCAAGCACTTGATCTACGGTGGGTCTCAGATGGTCAGCCACGTTTGAGGTGACACAAGCGGTTTTGGCAGGCAAGTATCAATAGTTAATAAAAAAAAGACCCCTTGCCCAATAAATACGGGCGCAAGCAGCTATAAAAATTATAGTACTTGTGTTGCTGGGCGACTCAGTGCATTAGCCAGTTGCCGCTCCATCGGCAGCGGCTCGTGGTGCAGGTAAGCCGCCAGCAGCTCGCCGCACAGCGCTGCAAACGTCAGCCCGCGCGAACCCATGCCGGTACACGCCCACAGCTGGGCTGTGGTGTTGTCAGCATCGTTGGTGTTGAGCTGGGTGAGCATTGGCAAACGGTTCGGCGTGGCGCAGCGCACACCTGCCCAGCCTTTGGTTTGCGCACCTTCAAACTGCGGCGTTAAGGTTTGCGCTGCAGACGGCAGCAGGGCGCGCAGGCGAGCAAGGTTTTCGGCGTGGTCTTGGGGCGTTATATGCGGCGTTGCGGCGTCGCGTTCGTACGTAGCGCCCATCAGCCAGCTGGCAAGGCCTGCGTGCTGGAATGACGGAATAAATCCGCCGTGTCCGTTCACCGGAAACGGTGGCAAATTGATCGGCACCGGCACCGGCACCGGCACCGGCACCGAACCTATCGTGACCTGACCGCGAATCGGCTGCAGGTGCAAAGTGTTTGCACTTGCAGTTGCCGCAAGCGCCGCAGTGTCAAACGCGGTAGCCAACACCACCAGCTGCGCTTGGGCCAGCACAGCGCCGGTTATGTCAAGCAGTGCCCAGCTGCCGTCAAGCTTTTTCACCGACGTGACGGCGCTGTTTCCCTGCCAGGTAATACCCGGCGTGCTCAAAAAACCGCGCACCAAACTGGCGGGCTTGATCCAGCCCGCTTTTGCGTGCCACCATCCAGCGCGTGCCGGGCTGCATTGCGAAAGCTGCGCCGCTGTTGCGCTGTAGCCCCAATCGCGCGCTTGCGCAGCATGCAGCGTTGACCAGCTTTCAGGCGGCAACTGCCTGCCATCGCCCACGCCCAATGTGATCACGCCAGACGCGCACCAATCTGAATCGGACAACAAAGTAGCAGCCTGCAGCGTGGCGCGCACACCGCTGCGGCTCATGCGGGACAGCTGGCTGTCGTCAGGCGAAAGGTGCGGCACCAGCAGGCCCGCAGGCAGGCTTGATGCGCCGCTGGCAGGCTCGCTTGCCCGGTCAAGCACGGTAACTTGCCAGCCGCGCCGTGCCAGGCTGGCTGCCACTGCGCTGCCTGCAAGGCCCGCGCCCACCACCACACAGGTGCTGGGCGACATGGCGTCAGGCCGCTTTTGCCTGCGTGGCAGCCGTGTTTGCCAGGCCGGGTTAAAGCGGGCGTGTAGTACGGTGGCGCCGGTTGCTGATTCGACAACAAAGCCGCATTGCGCCAGGTTTGCAGGCAGGTCACTGTCGGGGTTTGCGCAGATCAGCCGTGCGCCGCGTTTGCACAGTCGCGCCAGAATTTTGAGGGTGTGAATGTCCCGCTGCGTGCTGTTGTTGCCGTCCGCAAGCTGCAGGCAGCCAGTCAGCAACACGCCGTCGACTGAAAACTGCTGCTGCTTTAAAACCGTGTTGACCGCGCCAATGCACAGCGTGAGCGTCACCACCCCACCGTCAAAAACCAGTCGGTGAAAGCCTGGCAGCAAGCCCCAAAGCTGGGCTCGAAGTTGCTGCGCTAAATCGATGGGTTCTGCGGGCGCAACGACGTTGTCTGCATGAATGGCGTTGCCGCTGTGTGTGCAAATGACGTGGAGCAGCTTCGGGCGGTTATCGTCGTTTCTCCAGGTCTGCCAAAGGCGCAAAAAGTTTGCGCCGCCGTTCCATCCAATTTCCAGAACCTGCCACTGGGCTGCGCCCGCCCAGTCGGCAGTTAAATCCGCAATCGCATCTGCAGCCGCGTTGGGCAAGGCGTCAAGCCGAGGGCGGTGTGTAGCCTTGCACCGCGTCTGCGCCGTCGCCAAAAAAGTGCTTTTCCATCTGGCGGGCCAGGTACTGGCGTGAGCGTGCGTCAGCCAGGTTCAGCCGGTTTTCATTGACCAGCATGGTTTGCTGCTTCATCCATTCGGCCCAGGCTTGTTTGCTGACCTCTTCCCACAGGCGCTTGCCAAGTGGTCCGGGGTAGGGCGGAAAGTCCAGGCCTTCTGCTTCGGTACCCAATTTGATGCATTTAACAAGGCGTGCCATGTTTTCGGGTCTTTCGTGGGTTAAAAAGTGCTGGTGAATAGTGCTGTGCAGGCTCGCAAACCCGGCAGCCGGGCTGTATTTTGCCCCACCTACCGCAAAGCTTTATGGGGCGCATAAACAGGCCCACAGCGTTACACGGTAAAATACAAGCCAACTGGCAGCGTAAAAACACCGGTCACACTGGCCAAACGCTCTTGTGAACACCGGCAAAAGCGGCACTGCAGCCGCTTATGTTGTCGCCTTCATTACTAAACCCTGGAAGACGAAAAAATGGCTAGAGCTGATGCTAAAACCGCCGTACTCGCTGACGGCCTGCGCTACAAATCCAAGGTTTCTGGTTCACCTTTTGCCGCCACCACCTCTTTTGGCGCGGCAACCATGTCGTGCTTCATGTGCGGCAAACACCGCGCGCGCTCACTGATGGGCACGCGCAAAGTGCTGGGCAAGTCCCAAGCTGTTTGCGCGCCTTCGTGCAAAGAACTCGATGCGATTCTGGCAGCCCAGGCCGCTGGCACCAAAACGCCAGCCTAGTTTGAAAAAGACCTACAGCCTGAATCTTGAAGGCAAAAACCGAGACCGTCTGCTAGACGCTGCCAAGCACGACATTCGCAAGTACGTTAAACGCGAACGCGCAAAGGCATTGCCTGCAGGCGTTGATTTTTGGGACTTTGACTGCAAGCTGGGGGCCAGTGATGCGAATGCTGCGCCTGTGCACTTTGGCGAAATGATCGGTGCGATCGATGTGCTGGTCAAAGGCGGTGCAGACCAGTTTTATGTCGAGATCACCAGTAAGCCGGGTCATCGACTGGTGCGGCCCATTGATGCAACCGGCACTGAAAACGACCCCGAAAAGTCAGAAGTTTCTTGATTTCGCTCGAAAATCTGTGAAAAATTGTTTTTTTAAGCCCCAATTACATGTTTAAGGGTGAATAATCGGGGGGTGCAGTAATTTAATTGCACATGTTGGTGATCGGTCAGTTTCGCGCGCTACGGCGGTACTTCTAGTTTGTTGTGCTTTCGGGACCCCATCGCTTTTTTGTTTTATGTGTTTTTGAGGAGTCCTTCATGGGCAACAAACTTTATGTCGGCAACCTGCCGTACACCGTACGCGACGAAGACTTGCAACAGTCTTTCGGCGAATTTGGTTCCATCACCAGCGCCAAGGTGATGATGGAGCGCGACACCGGCCGTTCAAAGGGCTTTGGTTTCGTCGAAATGGGCAGCGACGCTGAAGCGCAAGCTGCTATCGCCGGCATGAATGGCCAGTCACTCGGCGGCCGTGCAATCACCGTGAACGAAGCCCGTCCGATGGAGGCACGTCCTCCACGTACCGGCGGCTTCGGCGGCGGTGGTGGTGGTTACGGCGGTGGTGGCGGCGGCGGTGACCGTTCAGGTGGCGGCGGCTACGGCGGTGGCGGCGGTGGTCGTTCCGGCGGTGGCGGCGGCTACGGCGGCGGCGGCGGTGGACGCGGCGGCTACTAAGCCCTCGTCAATTCTTTCATCTTCAGCTTTTCGCTGAAGATGCTTTAAAAGGCTTCAGGACTTCGGTTTTGGAGCCTTTTTGTTTTGCCTAGTCTAAAACTAGCGCCTTGGCTGTTGCAAGCTATGTAGTCTGCCTCGGCTAATTTTCATTTGTTAGGTGGGGTAATAAGTTTTTAATCAGCTCTGTAAACTTACCAAATGACAAATGGCAAAAAAACTTTAGTAATTGGGCATCGGGGACTGAGCGGTGTCGATTGCATGGCGTGGAACGGATCTGAAGTAACCAACATTGTTGACTACGAGTTATGCGTGATAGATCAGTCCTCACTGACTGTTTCAGATCTGGAAAATGTAAAAGCGGACCGAATAGGCAAGATCAAAAGTTTAGTCTCG
>JANNCT010000139.1:0-6632 GCA_031386895.1 Polaromonas sp. | reverse complement strand
GGTCACGACTCTGCTCACGCAGGTGGGAGTGGACGTTGGTGTGACGGATTTGATTGCGCTGCTGTGAACGTAAACCACTTATAGCTGCTCTTAATATAGGAGCTGCTTGCGCCTATATTTATTGCGCTACAGCATTAAAAGGCATAAAAAAACCCGCCAGTAGCGGGTTTTTTAGTTTTATAAAGAAGTTTGGAGCTAATTACTTCTTGGCAGCGCTTGCAGCTGGCTTTGCGGCGTCGGCTTTGGCGTCAGCTTTCTTGTCGTCTTTTGCTGCTGGCTTTGCGGCATCGCCCTTGGCTTTTGCGGCTTCGTCTTTTTTGGCTTTGGCTGCATCAGCTTTGGCTTTTTTCTCGTCGGCCTTGGCTTTTGCTTCTTCTTCTTTCTTCATCTTGGCGTCTGCTTTTGGATCTTTTTTCTCGTCCTTGGCCATGGCAGGCGCTGCCGTGGCGGCGGCTGGAGCTGCTGGCTTGGCGTCGGCTTTCACGTCGGCTTTCGCTGGTGCGGCTGCTGGGGTAGCGGCCGTTGCTGGCTTGCCATCAGCTTTTGCAGCGGCTGCAGGTTTGTCGTCTTTTTTGGCGGCAGGTGCAGCAGGTGCAGTAGGTGCAGCAGCAGCGCCTTTGTAGCCGCTACCGCCAACCGTCAGGCCTTCTGCGGAAAACTTGGCGGCATTGCCTTCGCCGATGCCTTTAACGCGTTCAATGAAGTCTTCCCAGCTTTTAAAGTTGCCCTTTTTGCGCTCGTCAACAATCTTGGCTGAAATTGAAGGGCCGATGCCCTTGATGCCGTCCAGCTCAGCTGGCGTGGCTTTGTTAACGTCAACTGCGGCGAACGCAATTGCTACTGTCATGGCGGCAAAAAATGCCAGCAATTTCTTGAACATGAGAAAACTCCTCAAAAATGGTTTGGATTGAAAAACTCAGGCGCTCCGCTAGAACAGGGAGAACACTCCTGATAACGCCGACACGCAATGCCCGTTGACCGATTGGGGTTTATTTTTACGCAGGGAAACCCGGTCTATGGGGTTTTTAGCCACTGCATGTAAGCGGCTACGCCGGTCTGTACGTCAGCAAATGTGTGGTTGCAGCCTGCAGCGCGCAACGCGCTCAGGTCTGCTTGCGTATAGCTTTGGTACTTGCCGATCAACGCTGGCGGAAAGGCGATGTAGTCAATGAGGCCGCCGCGTGCTGCTTCTTCAAGGTTTAGCGGCGTTTCATTTTGGCTTTGGCGCAGGCTGTTTATTACCGAAATTGCGACGTCGTTAAATGGCTGTGCCTTGCCTGTGCCAAGATTGAAAATACCTGACTTTTCGGGGCGGTCAAGGAACCAGAGATTGACAGCCACGACGTCATCAATAAATACAAAATCGCGCATCTGCTCACCCGCGCCGTAGCCGCCATATTCGCCAAACAGTTTGACTTTGCCGTCAGAGAGGTACTGGTTGAACTGGTGATACGCAACGCTGGCCATGCGGGCCTTGTGCTGCTCACGCGGGCCATAAACATTGAAATACCGAAAGCCCGCTACCTGGCTGGTCGCGTTTTCAAAACGCTGGCCAATCTCGCGGCGAAGGCGCTGGTCAAATAACAGTTTGGAGTAGCCGTAAACGTTGAGCGGCTTTTCAAATTCAGGTACTTCACTGAAGGTGTCTGAGCCGCCGTAAGTCGCAGCAGAAGAGGCGTACAAAAGCCGGGTGCCTTGCTCCTGGCAGGCGTGGAACAACTCGCACGACAGCGTGTAGTTGTTGTCCATCATGTATTTGCCATCGGGCTCCATGGTGTCGCTGCAGGCACCTTCGTGAAACACGGCTTCAACATCTCCGAAAGCGCCTTCAGCAAACAGGTCGTAAAAATCTTCGGCGTCTACATAGTCTGCGATCTGCAGGTCTGCGAGGTTTTTGAACTTGTCGCCCTCAGTCAAATCATCGACCGCAATGATGTCGTCAATGCCTCGTGCGTTCAAGCCCTTGATGATGTTGCTGCCGATAAAACCGGCAGCACCTGTTACTATTAATTTCATAGCAATAAGTCCTTTGTTATTCGGCGCCAAGAAGCTCTTTAATGCTCACTGTGGCAGTGCCGAATTTACCGACCACAATACCACCCGCGCGGTTGGCCAGCGGCACCGCATCCCGAAGGCGCATGCCGGTGGCCAGCATGGCGGCAAAGGTTGCGATCACTGTGTCGCCTGCGCCAGTCACGTCAAACACTTCTCGTGCAACTGCCGGTACGTCTAGCTGGCCCTGGTCGTCAAAAAGCGTCATGCCAGCTTCGCTGCGGGTCAGCAGTAACGCTTGCAGCTCAAGCTGCTGGCGCAGGTTTTGCGCTTTGGTTTGCAGCTCAGATTCACTTGCCCAGGTTCCAACGACTTGCTCAAGCTCTGCGCGATTTGGAGTGATGACCGTTGCGGACCTGTAGCGTGTGTAGTCCGAACCCTTCGGGTCCACCAGCACCACTTTGCCCAGTGCTTTGGCTTGTGCAATCATCAAACCAATATGCGCCAGGCCGCCTTTGCCGTAGTCTGAAAACAGAACGGCGTCGTGGTTTGGGCAGAGCTTTTCAAAAGTAGCCGATTGAGATGCCAGCACTTCAGTTTCAGGTGTGTTTTCAAAGTCCAGCCGAATCAGCTGCTGCTGCCGGCCAATCACGCGCAACTTGACGGTGGTTTTAAGCTTCGGGTCGCGACCAAAGTACGGCGTGATGCCAGTTTGCGCCACCAGGCCTTCTAGCAGGTGGCTGGCCTCATCGTTGCCCACCACACTCAGTAGCGATGCCTTGGCACCCAGCGCCACAATGTTGTTAGCCACGTTGGCCGCACCGCCAACGCGCTCTTCAGTGCGCGTAATGCGCACCACTGGCACTGGGGCTTCGGGTGATATGCGGTCAACCGCGCCGTACCAATAGCGGTCAAGCATGGCATCGCCAACGACCAGCACCCGGGCCGCGGCCAATTTATCTTGAGAGATCGTCGAATAAGTTGTCATGTTTGCTGCATTTCATTCAAACGGACACCGCGGATCTGGCTTCGCCAGCTCGCAGGTGTCGCCCCCTGTAAGGGGGGAGGCAAGGGACGCGAAGCCACGGGGGTGTTTGTCACATTACAACTCTTCAATGCGGCGGGCAGGGTAGCTGTCCCATGCCTGGCAGCCAGGGCAATGCCAGAAGTGCTGGGTTGCTTCAAAACCGCACGCTGCGCAGCGGTATCGCATCAGGGGCTTGGTGGCTTTGTTGAGCGCGCGTTGCACCAATTGCTGGTTGTGGTCAGGTGCTGGGTTGTCGCCAGCAATCCAGCGCGATGCTGCCACCAGCGAAGCCTCTCCTTCAAGGTGCGTTGCAAACCATGCTCGAGCCACCTCGGCGTTTGGCTCAAGCTTGGCGATGGCGTCCATCACGTCGATGGACGGTGTGTTTTTATATTGCGCTTTAAGCAGTGCCAATACGGGCTCATGTAGGTCAGCTTGCTGGGCAACCGTTGCCAGCAGCGCAGCAGCCAGAGGGATAGCCTGCGGCGCGATTTTGCCCAGCTGACGCAGGGTATTAAACGCTTCTTGCGATTGCCCCCGCTGCTGCTGGAGTTTGGCCAGTTCAAGCAAGGGTCTGCTTGATTCGGGGGCGATAGCGCAGGCCTGTTGCAATAGCCTGGCGGCGCCGGCAGCATCTCCCGTTGCCGCCAGTGCGTTGGCCTGCTCACACCGGTAGTGCGCCTGCCTGCCGTTGAAACTGGCATGGCCGGCGCTGTTGAGTTTGCTGGCGATGTCAGCGCTATGCTGCCAGTCGCGGGAGCGTTCGTAAATCGAGAGCAATGCCAGTCTGGCTTCTTCTTCGTAACTGGTGCCTTCAAGCTTTTGCAACGCAGTTTCTGCGCGGTCCAGCAAACCCGCTTTCAGGTAGTCAAGTGCCAGCGCGTGCTGGGCTCGGTTGCGCTCTGGCTGGGGCAAATCGCCGCGCGACAAAAGGTGCTCATGTACGCGCACAGCGCGCTCGTACTCACCGCGGCGCCGGAAAAGATTGCCCAGCGCAAAGTGCAACTCCGATGTGTCGGGGTCGTTTTGAACTGCTTCGATGAAGGCGTCAATCGCCTGGTCCTGCTGCTCGTTGAGCAGAAAATTCAAACCGCGAAAGTAGGCCTTGGGAGCCTGGCGATTTTCAATGCGCAATTGGCGCAAATCAATGCGTGATGCAATCCAGCCCAGCGTGAACGCCAGTGGCAATCCCAGCAAAATCCAGGTAACGTCAAAGTCCATGAGTCACGGCGCTTACGTTGGTTGATTTTGTGGCTGGCGAGGCTACTGAGCCGGACGTTGGGCTTGCTTCGAGTGTGCTTGCCCACTGGCTGTTGCCGACACTAACGTTGCTTCCAGAGTGCCGCTTTTTCCACCAGCGCGGCATCATCAGCAACACGCCTAGCGCCAAGCCAGTGGCGAAAACAGACAGTACCACCATGACCAGGGGCGCTTTCCATACGGTGCCAAAAAAGAAATTAACAGCCACCGCTTGCTGGTTGTTCAGCGCAAATGCGAACAGCGTAAAAAAAATGGCTGCTTTGAGCAGCCACATCAGGTATTTCATTTGGCTCAACCCCTCACTGTGCTGACGTTTGCAAAATGATTTCAGTTTGCAGGCTTACGTTTTTGGCGCCGATTTGCTTTGTTGCTCGCATAAAAGCGCTTCGGTACGCGCATCTACCGCTTCTCGCAGCGCTTTGCCTGGCTTAAAGTGTGGCACACGTTTTTCAGGTATCGCAACACTTTCACCTGATCGGGGATTGCGCCCCATGCGTGGTGGGCGGCGGTTCACTGAAAAGCTGCCGAAGCCGCGAATCTCTATTCTGTGGCCACGCACCATTGCATCGCTGACCGCGTCAAGAATGGTCTTCACGGCGTATTCAGCATCACGGTGTGTGAGCTGGCCAAATCGGTTGGCCAACTCTTCTACTAGATCGCTTCGGGTCATGGGATCTGAATTGGGGATTATCTAGTTTGGGGACAGAGCACAAACAACACATTTGTGCAACTTTGAACCGTCGTCTGGTCTGTCCCGCAAACTTATTCAGCTTTTTGTTAGTCCGGCTTCGACTCAGCGTTGTCCATCTTGGCGCGCAGCAATGCACCCAAGTTAGTCAGTCCAGAGCTTTCGCGCGACGACTGCTGGCTCAAACTAGCCATGGCTTCTTGCTGGTCAGCGTTGTCCTTGGCTTTGACTGACAGTTGGATGTTGCGGGTCTTGCGATCCACGTTCACCACAACAGCAGAAACTTCATCGCCTTCCTTGAGCACGTTGCGCGCGTCTTCAACGCGGTCACGGCTGATTTCGCTGGCGCGCAGGTAACCAATGATGTCTTCACCGAGGTCAATCTCAGCGCCTTTGGCATCCACAGTTTTGACCTTGCCAGTCACAATCGCGCCCTTGTCGTTGATCGACACGAACGTGGTGAACGGGTCAGAATCCAGCTGCTTGATACCCAGCGATATACGCTCGCGGTCAACGTCAACGGCCAACACAATCGCTTCGACTTCCTGGCCCTTTTTGTAGTTGCGCACAGCAGTCTCGCCTGGCTCGTTCCATGACAGGTCAGACAAATGCACCAAGCCGTCAATACCAGCAGCCAAGCCGACGAATACGCCGAAATCAGTGATGGATTTGATCGGACCCTTCACGCGGTCGCCGCGCTTGGTGTCCACAGCAAACTCTTGCCATGGGTTGGCTTTGCACTGCTTCATGCCCAAAGAAATGCGGCGCTTGTCTTCGTCGATTTCCAGAACCATGACTTCGACTTCATCGCCGAGTGCTACGAGCTTGTTAGGCGCAACGTTCTTGTTGGTCCAGTCCATCTCGGACACGTGCACGAGGCCTTCAATGCCTGGCTCGAGTTCAACAAATGCGCCGTAGTCGGCGATGTTGGTGATCTTGCCGAATAAGCGCGTGCTTTGTGGGTAGCGGCGGTTCACGCCCATCCATGGGTCGTCGCCCATTTGTTTCAGACCCAGGGACACGCGGTTTTTCTCGGTGTCGAACTTGAGAATCTTGGCCACGATTTCCTGGCCAGCCGTCACCACTTCGCTTGGGTGACGCACGCGGCGCCATGCCATGTCGGTGATGTGCAGCAGACCGTCAATGCCGCCCAGGTCAACGAATGCACCGTATTCGGTGATGTTCTTGACCACGCCTTTGACAGATGAACCTTCTTTGAGGGTTTCCATCAGCTTGGCGCGCTCTTCACCCATCGACGCTTCGACCACAGCGCGGCGTGACAGCATGACGTTTTTGCGCTTGCGATCCAGCTTGATGACCTTGAATTCCATGGTCTTGTTCTCGTACGGAGACAAGTCCTTGATGGGGCGGGTGTCGATGAGCGAGCCAGGCAAGAAAGCGCGGATGCCGTTGACCAGAACGGTCAGGCCACCTTTGACTTTGCCGCTGGTCTGGCCAGTGACAAACTCGCCAGATTCCAGCGCTTTTTCCAGGCTCATCCAAGAGGCCAGGCGCTTGGCTTTGTCGCGCGACAGCAGGGTGTCGCCGTAGCCGTTTTCGACCGAGTCGATGGCAACGGACACAAAGTCGCCAACTTGAACTTCAAGCTCGCCTTGGTCGTTTTTGAATTCTTCGAGCGGCACATAGGCCTCGGACTTCAGTCCG
>JANNCT010000124.1:0-8922 GCA_031386895.1 Polaromonas sp. | reverse complement strand
TGAGCCACCACAAGGCTTGCAGCCGCTTGACATCGGGGCGCTGGGTTTAGAGCAGCTTGACGCACAGCACGCGTTTCTGGTGGGCTTTTGCTTTGATGCGGCTTCGTTTGTAGAAAGAAAAAACCCGCTGGATGTGCTGCGAGCCTTTCAAGAAGCATTCCCTCAAAACGAAAAGCTCGCCAGACAGCCGCACCTGATTTTAAAAACCCACAACACGGCACTGGCCGCACGTCAGCCACATTGGCAGGAATTGACCAAACTGGCCGCGACGGATGAGCGCGTGCGCATTGTGGACAGCAAGTTGAGCACACTGCAAACCTGGCGCTTGCTGATGGCCTTTGACTGCTATGTGAGCCTGCATCGGGCAGAAGGGCTGGGGTTGACGGTGGGCGAGGCATTAGCGCTAGGTAAACCGACGATATGCACAACTTATGGCGGTGTGATGGACTACGCAGACCAGCCAGGGTTCATGGGTGTTGGGTACCAGCTCATACCGATTGAAAGCGGCCAGTACGTGGGCGGCGCGGGCTTTGTGTGGGCGCAGCCGGATTGGCGGCAGGCAGCCGTGAAGTTGCGAGCCGTTTATAACAACATTGCGAAGCCTTGAAACGGCCGCAAATCCCGGTAGTGTTGTTTTGCAGTACTGCTCGCAGGGCGGGCTAAATCAAATTCAACAACAGCGCTACCGCGAGGCTGGCTTGCCCCAGTCGGCTTTGCCGCCAGAGCGTTCCATTCAATGCCAGGCGCAATCTGTGGAAAGGGTTTGAGCTTGCATGCATGGCCTCAAACGCATGCAGCTCCGCCAGGCTTTGCGCGGTGAGATGCGGGGCAATTTGCTGCATGGC
Source organism: Polaromonas sp. (assembly GCA_031386895.1). Taxonomy (GTDB): domain Bacteria; phylum Pseudomonadota; class Gammaproteobacteria; order Burkholderiales; family Burkholderiaceae_C; genus Polaromonas. Next base: position 8,077 of record JANNCT010000124.1, on the reverse strand, counting down.
GCGCATGGTTTGCCGCGACCAGTTTTTATAGCCGCCGCTGAACATGAAACTTAAACGGCGTACCCGGCTGACAAACCCACTGTTGCTGCCGACCAAATTTGCGCGGTGCTGGCGGTACAGCAAGTCGGCTTGCTCTGAAAAGTGCATGACGCCGCCGCAGCCCGTCACAGCCTGATAGGCAGTCCAGTCGTGCAGAACACAATGCTGTGGGGAAATCAGGCGCATTGTGTTTAGCAGCGCAAGGTTGAACACCATGGTGTTGCCACTGGCTACGTTTTGCAGCAGCGAATTGCCGAAACCAAGCGGTTTGCGGGGGGCAGGCGTTAACGCAGAACCCACCAGCTGCTGGTTAACGATAACTGTTTGGCTGCAGTACAAATACGGCTGGTTAGGCGCCAAACTTTGGGCTGCGTGGTGCGCCACTGCATTGCACAGCTTGTCGGACAGCCAGACGTCGTCCTGGTCGCAAAAGGCAAACAAATCGCCTGAAGTACCGGTAGCAACCGTGTTCATCAAATGAAAAAAGTTGTGCGTGACGCCTTTTGCAGTGCCGCTGAAGAAGCGGACAGGTTGGGCGCAGTTGGCAGCAAATTCAGCAACGATGCGGGGTGTTTCGTCGGTGGAGCCATCATCACTGACATGCAACTGCCAGTGTTGGTAACTTTGCGCCTTGATCGAGTCCAGCTGCTGCGCGATGTATGCCGCGCCCTGGTAAGACGCCAGGAGTATGTGAACGGTGGGCTCTGACTTTTGCACGCCAAATTACATCACACCGCCCGGTTGCGTGGCCGCACGCCACCCGCCCGTGGTGAATTGGTCTGCATGCCCCAACGTTGGCTGCAATGGAAACCAACGAAACCAGCACGCTTTGCTGATTTTTGCGGCAGAAAAGGCCCGCGCCGTGCTTTTTCAAGCCTTTTAGGCCTGTAGCGCAATAAATATGGGCGCAAACAGCTATTAATTAAATAGCATTAAAATCACCCTGCAACCGGGGTCCGCAGCAAAAGCGCTGGGTTGGCGGCTAAACTTGGGCCATGTTGTGGATCAAGTCGTTTCATATTGTTTTTGTTGCAAGCTGGTTCGCGGGCCTGTTTTATTTGCCGCGCATTTTTGTGAACCTGGCGATGGTGCCCGCAGGCAGCATTGCAGAGCGTGAGCGCTTGCTGCTGATGTCGCGCAAGCTTTTGCGCTTCACACAAATTTTGTCGGTGCCCGCGGTGGGCTTGGGCGTGTGGTTGTGGCTTGGCTACGGCATTGGTCAAGGCAGCGGCTGGATGCACGCCAAGCTGGCCGTAGTGGCGCTGGCCGTTGGCTACCAGCACCTGTGCGGCCACATGCACCGCCAGTTTGTTGCCAACCAAAACGCCCGCAGCCACGTGTGGTTTCGCTGGTTTAACGAAGCCCCAGTGTTGATGCTGGTAGCCGCCGTGGTGCTGGTGATCGTCAAGCCGTTTTAACAATATCAACGGCAGCACCTTGATGCCCCCGGATTCGCCAATCTCCCCGATCGGACAAGCAGACGCGGTTGAACCGGCTTTGCCGGGCAACACGCGTCGTACCCTGCAAGGGGAGGCAGAACTACACGAAGCGAAGCGAAGTGAGGATGGCAGGGGTGAGCCAATACTGCAGCGAAGTGAGAACGATAGGGGCGAGCAACAGCTTTATAGGGGCTTGCCTTCTGTCAGCTGGCCCCTGGCCCTGGCCACTATCTGCGTCATCATCTACGCCAGCCTGTACCCCTTTACCGATTGGCGCAACCAGGGCATTTCGCCGTTTGACTACCTGGCCGCACCGTTCCCGAAGTACTGGACGCATTTTGACGTTGGCATCAATGTGCTGGGTTATGCGCCGCTGGGCTTTTTGCTGGCGCTGGCCGCCCTGCGTAGCGGGCGCACCGCATGGCCTGTAACCGTGGCTGTGGCGGTGGCCGCGCTGCTTTCGCTGACCATGGAAACACTGCAAAGCTACCTGCCGTACCGCATTCCGTCGAATCTCGATGCCGCATTGAATGTGCTGGGCGCCCTGCTGGGTGCCAGCGCGGCCTGGGGGCTTGAAAAGATGGGAGTGATCAACCGGTGGAGCGTTTTCAGGCAGCGCTGGTTTACGCCTGACGCGCGTGGGGCGCTCGCGCTGCTGGTGTTGTGGCCGGTGGCACTGCTGTTTCCACCGGCTGTGCCAATGGGCTTGGGCCAGGTACTTGAGCGCCTTGAATTTGCACTGGCTGAGGCGCTGCAAAACACGCCGTTTTTAGACTGGCTGCCACTGCGCGACATTGAGCTACAGCCGCTGGTGCCGCGCGCCGAACTGGCCTGCGTGGCACTGGGGGCGCTGATTCCCTGTCTGCTGGGGTACTGCGTGGTGCGCACTGCAGCAAAGCGCGCCGCGCTGGCCAGCACCATGCTGCTGGTGGGCCTGTTGATGTCGGCATTGTCGGCAGCGCTGAGTTATGGGCCTGAACACGCCTGGGCCTGGCTGGACACGCCTGTGCAGGCTGGGGTGGTAGCGGCGGTTGTTTTGGCGATGGTGCTGCTGCCGCTGAAGGGAAAAGGCGCAGCGCTGTTTGCGCTGCTGGCCATTTCCGCGCAGCTGGCGCTGCTGAACCAGGCGCCAGAAAGCGCATATTTTGCGCAAACGCTGCAAACCTGGGAGCAAGGCCGGTTTATTCGCTTTCACGGCGTGGCGCAGTGGATGGGTTGGCTGTGGCCATATGCCGTGCTGGTGTACTTGCTGGCAAGGTTGTTCAGCAGCAACAGGCAAGAGGCAGCGCTTAAGTAAAATCAGGGTATGACCGCACCTCAAACTGCTCCCACTGCCCTGCCCGCCACGCCTGATTCGCCTGATGCGCCGGGTTCTTATTACGAACGGCATATTTTCTTTTGCCTTAACGAGCGTGAACCCGGCAAAGACTCTTGCGCCAACCACCATGCGCAAGACGGGTTTGACCGCTGCAAGTCGCAAGTGAAATCACTGGGCCTGTCGGGCCCCGGCAAAGTGCGGGTGAACAAGGCGGGCTGCCTGGACCGCTGCGCCGCCGGGCCAGTGGCCGTGGTGTACCCGGAAGCGGTTTGGTACACCTATGTAGACGCGCATGACATTGATGAGATTGTGGAGTCGCACCTTAAAAACGGCAAAGTGGTTGAGCGGCTGGTAACGCCTGCGGGTGTGGGCAAGTAGCGCTGGCAGATATTGCCTCACTCCCTTTCTCCCCGGGCGGAGGGTTGGGGTTACGGGTAGCAAGCTTCGACAAAGGGCACGTTTGCGCATAAATCGCCAGCCCTCACCCTTGCTCTCTTTTAAAGAAAGAGGGAGTAAAACCAGGCCAAGCCACCTGAAACGTTCCATTTTAATGATCGTTTAGTGCTGTAGCCCAACAAATATGGGCGCAAGCAGCTATTATTAATATAGCATTTTGTAGCCATGCATTTACTTCGCCAGCCACCATGAACACCCAAACCCAAAAAACCACCGTGCAAGGCGCAGCAGGCGCGATTGAAATTGCAACCGACCAGCCCGCTGGCCCGAGCCGGGGCGTGGCGGTGATTGCGCACCCGCACCCGCTGTTTGGCGGCACGATGGACAACAAGGTGGTGCAAACCATTGCGCGTGCTTTTACCCAATGCGGCTGGACGGCGGTGCGCTTTAATTTTCGAGGGGTGGGGGCAACGGCTGGCGCGCACGACGAAGGGCGCGGTGAGCTGGCCGACATGCTGGCGGTGGTGGCCAGCGCTGCGCCTGGCGGGCCGCTGTGCCTGGCGGGCTTTTCATTCGGCGCGTTTGTGACCACGCACGCGTTTGCAGCGCTGCACGCGGTGCGGCCGATTGAAAAGCTGATACTGGTTGGCACCAGCGTGAGCCGCAGCGTGGCCGCGCCGATTGATGCCGCCGCGCATTTGAAAACGCTGGTGTTGCACGGCGAGCAAGACGACACCGTGCTGCTTGCCGATGTGATGGACTGGGCGCGCCCGCAAGCACTTCCGGTAACGGTTGTTCCTGGGGGTGGGCACTTCTTTCATGGACAATTGCCGCTGCTGAAAAGCCTGGTGATGCGTCACCTGGCTTCTTCTGTTTAAGTTTTTTTATTCGATTTTTTCCGTATTGGATTTTGGTTATGTTTGGTTCTTTAACGCCTTATTTACGGGTGGCAGCAGCTCTTTTATTTATAGCATTCGGCTCGGCGTTTGCGCAGGCACCGCAGCCGCCCGACATTGCCGCCAAGTCGTACCTACTGCTGGACGTAACCGCCAACCAGATCCTGGCCGAGAAAAATATCGACGCACCGATTGAGCCCGCATCCCTGACCAAGCTGATGACCGAATACATCGTGTTTGATGCTCTGCGGTCCAAAAAAATCGACTTGAAGCAAACCCTGCCAGTCAGCCAGCGCGCCTGGAAGATGCCGGGTTCGCGCATGTTCATTGACCCGAAAATGCAGGTGCCGGTAGAAGACCTGATCAAGGGCATGGTGGTGCAGTCAGGCAACGACGCCACCATGGCGCTGGCCGAAGGCGTGGGCGGCACGGCAGAGCGTTTTGTGCAGCTGATGAATGAGCAGGCCAAGGCGCTGGGCATGAAAAGTACCAGCTACAAAAACCCCGAGGGCCTGACCGAGCCCGGCCACACCACCACCGCGCGAGACTTGAGCATTTTGTCGACCCGGCTGATGCGCGACTTTCCTGAATACGTCGGCTTTTCAGCGATTAAAAAGTACCGCTACGCTGGCACGCCCGCAGCCAACGACACGAACCGCAACACGCTGCTGTTTCGCGACCCGAGCGTTGACGGCCTGAAAACCGGCCACACCGAAGCCGCTGGCTACTGCATGATTGCCACCGCCAAACGCGACTTCCCCAACCTGGGGGCGGCGGGCGCACCCGGCCAGCGGCGCCTGCTGGCCATCGTGCTGGGCGCTGCAAGCGACAGCGCGCGGGCCAATGAATCACAAAAGCTCATGAACTGGGGCTACACCGCTTTTGAAGCGGTCAAACTGTTTGACGCAGGCCAGGCCGTGGCCACGCCCGAAGTATGGAAAGGCAAAGCGCCCACCGTCAAGCTGGGCCAGGCGCAAGCCATTGTGGTGGCCGTGCCCGCTGGCAGCGGCAGCAAGTTGAAAACCCAGGTCGCTCGACCCGACCCGCTGGTGGCACCATTTACCAAAGGCCAGGCCATTGGCAGCTTGAAAATCACGGCAGGCGACAACCCCGCAGTGGTGGCAGAAGTGCCCCTGGTTGCACTTGAGGCAGTTGAAGAAGCCGGTGTGCTGGGCAGGGCTTGGGATGCGGTGAGGTTGTGGATTAAATAAAACGTGATGCGTGATGCGTGATGCGTGATGTGTAATGCAGTTCGTGGGACAACCACGACCCTCTTCAGGATCACGCCATGCGCACTACGCCAGACATTGCCGGCGATGTTCTTTTTGCCGCCAAAGACTTTGCGCGGCGACACAAAAAATATGGTGGTGCTGTAGAGGCCGTGCCAGCGGGCTGGCGTAAAAGAATAAAACGACTGTTTTAACGCGCTTTTCATATCACTTTTGGCCTGCAGGCAAACAGATACGAGCGCAAGCAGCTACTAAAAAAATAGCAATTCAGGTCACGTTCTTTAAAAATCCGCCTTACCTGGCCTGCAGCAACTGCGGCACCCGCAGCAGCACAAACTCGTTGTCGTCGGCCTGGTTCGGCTCGCGGCTGGACGAAAACGGCAGGTTGTTGTCGTTGCCGACGATGATGTGCTCGGCGTCCACCATGTCGACGTTTTCAATCGTGAAAAATGGAAAACTGAGTTTGCCATCTACCTTGGGTTTGCGCGCCAGGTTGTTCGGGTCGTTGATGGCCAGCAAGTCGATGTAGCCAATTTTGCGCACCGGGTTGCCCACGTTGGCCTCAGTCATTTCTATTTTGTAGACGCGTTTGATTCTGGGCAGGTCGTGAAAGCAGTTGGTGGCGCGCTGGATGGTGCCGCCCACCGTGGGGCAAGCTTTGTCTGGTGTGCCTTCGCCGTTGTCGCGCTCAATGACCAGCGCAGTGGTGTTGCCTATCATGTTGAAGTCGCCAATCGCCAGACCGTTGGCCTCCAGCACGTACTTCCAGTGGCGGCCGGTCCAGCGCTCGGTGGGCACATCAAATTCAAGAACGCGCAGGTATTCGCGGCCGTCAAGTTTTTCAAGGTCTTTGGTGGCGGCGTCCCACATCGCGCCTTCCAGCAGGGCGTACAGCTTGCTGCCGTCTTTGGATGCCGCCATGCCCTCAAAACCCCACGAGCGGCGCACGGTAAAGTCCACCGGCAGGTTGGGCGCGGCGGGTGTGGTAATCGCTGGGTGGTCGGGCGATCTGGCGGGTTTGCCGTCGACCAGGGTTTCAAACACCGCCAGCACTTTGCCGGTCATGTCGGCTTTGATGAGCCAGGGGCCCAGTTCATCTCCAATCCACAGCGCGCCGCCTGCCAGCTGGAAGCTTTCGGTGTCAAAGTCGCTGCCGGTCAGGTAGCGCTTAGGCGTGCCCTCATGCGCGATGCGAAACGGCACTTTTTTGTCGGGGTCGTGCAAAAAAATGGTTTGCAGGCGGGTCAGCGCGCCGTTTTTCCAGTCGATGCTGTAGCGGTTCAAATACAGCATGGCATCAGGTGAATTGGCTTTTGAGCCGAATCCGTTGTCGGTCAACACCCAGTAGCTGCCGTCAAGCATGCGCTTGACGCCTGAATGCCCTTGCACTGGCTGGCCTTTGAACGGCACCGACACTCCGGTTGGGCGGTTGGCCGATTTGCCCTCAACCGAGCCCAGCGCATCTACCCGCGTGCCGGCGGTGAACTTGCCGCTGACTTGCAAGTCGGCCGGCGCATCAAGGGGTGCGGGCAGATACGTTTGCGCAGGGATCAACGCGTAGCCTGCCAGCGTGGCCGGAAACTCGGTTTGCGCCTGCGCGGCGTTGATACAAAAGGCGGCGGCAATGAGGAAGAAGGGGATTTTATTCATTAGCATTCCTGGGTTTCTGAGTTGGAAAGGTAGGTCAAAGCTCGCCTGGCTTGCTGCGGTAAATCTCGTGGTTACCCTGGTTGATGGCGCTGGCGCCTTCTTGCGGCGGAACACCGCTGAGGTCGGTAGCGAATAAGTTGATAGTGAAAAGAGTTTCAATTGGCCACAAGACAAGCCCGTGACGCATTTTTGACGGGTTTGTGAAAAGGGGCACCGTACCCAGGCTGCCATGCTCCCCGGTTGGCGTGGGCATGGCAAAGTGGCTGAAAACATCGCTCGTCAACGAATTTTGACGAATTTCGGGCATCGTTTTGGCGTCTAGCCCAATAGATACGGGCGCAAACAGCTATTAATAAAGCAGCAAATGCGGTGCTTGGCAAGCCCAATTCGCGCGAGCCTGGCAGCGCCAGACGTCAGCTGCCCACAGCGCAAGTACTGGCAGCATTGCGCCTGAAAACCGAAACTGCTACACTCATAGGCTTTTCTGGAATTCCAGAGAAACATTCGTTTTCGCGGCCAATCCGACAATTGGCCACTGCGTTTTTTCAGTTACCGAACGAAGAATTCACGTCAAACAATACGTTTTAGGGACGTTTTTAAATGCCAACCATTAACCAGCTAGTGCGCCAAGGCCGTGAGGTCGAGGTCATCAAGTCGAAGAGCCCTGCCATGCAGAACTCTCCGCAGCGCCGCGGTGTGTGCACACGTGTGTACACCACGACGCCTAAAAAGCCAAACTCTGCTCTGCGTAAAGTCGCCAAAGTGCGCCTGACCAACGGGTTTGAAATCATTTCTTACATCGGCGGCGAAGGCCACAACCTGCAGGAACACAGCGTAGTGCTGGTTCGCGGCGGTCGTGTCAAAGACTTGCCCGGTGTGCGTTACCACATCGTTCGTGGCTCGCTCGACTTGCAAGGCGTGAAAGACCGCAAGCAGTCGCGCTCCAAGTACGGTGCCAAGAAGCCAAAAGCCAAGTAATTTCATTCCTACTTCAATGCGATACGTCGTTGCATCTTCTTGCCGTGCTGAAGCACTGTCTGCGAAGCTGCGCCTAGTCTCACATCGAATTAGAAACGAAATAAATATTAGTTAAAAAGGTGTTTGTCTGCT
>JANNCT010000113.1:0-2450 GCA_031386895.1 Polaromonas sp. | reverse complement strand
AAGTGGTCTTCCCAAATCACCGGGCCGTCTTTGGATTCAATGCATTCGCTGGCCACGCCGGGGCCCATGACTTCAGACAGTCCATAGATGTCCACAGCGTCCATATCGGCGGCGGCTTCAATGTCGCGGCGCATGGCGTTGGTCCAAGGCTCGGCACCGAAGATGCCAATTTCTAGCGAAGATTTTTTAACGTCCAGCCCCAGCCGTGCGTACTCTTCAATGATGACCTGCATATAAGACGGGGTAACCATGATGATGCGCGGCTTGAAGTCTTCAATGAGTTGCACCTGCTTTGCAGTTTGCCCGCCCGACATCGGTACGACAGTGCAGCCCAGCCGCTCTGCGCCGTAGTGTGCGCCGAGCCCACCCGTAAACAGCCCGTAGCCATAAGAGATATGCACCATGTCGCCAGCGCGCCCACCCGCCGCGCGAATCGACCGCGCCACCAGGTCAGCCCAGTTACTCACGTCATTCGCGGTGTAGCCCACAACCGTTGGTTTGCCGGTGGTGCCTGACGATGCGTGAATGCGCATGACCTGCGATTGCGGCACGGCGAACATGCCAAACGGATAGTTGGCGCGCAGGTCTTTTTTGGTAGTAAATGGGAATTTGGCCAAATCAGCCAGCTCACTGAAGTCGTTCGGGTGAACGCCTGCTGCATCAAACGCCTGGTGGTAATGCGGCACGTTTTGGTAGACGTTTTCCAGCGTTGCTTTTATGCGCTTGACTTGCAGCGCCGTGATTTCGTCTCTGGACGCCGTCTCAATGGCGTCGAGCAAATCTGTGGGCGTAGTGTAATTTGACATAAGCAATCAACAAAACCAATCAACGAAACTAGCTGCCTACAAACACCGGCGGGCGCTTGGCAATGAAGGCTTTGACACCCTCGGCGTAATCCTCGCTGTTGCCTAATTCGCGCTGCATGTCACGCTCCAGGTCGAGCTGCGAGTCCAGCGTGCTGGTGGCAGCTTGGTCAATGGCCTCTCGGGTGCGCACATAGCCCAGCGTTGGGCCGGCGGCCAGTGTGCGGGCCACTGCGTTGACTTCGTTTTCAAAATCAGCGGCGGCAACGCACTTCCAGATCAAACCCCACTGCGCAGCTTGTTCAGCACCCAGCTTGTCGCCCAGAAGCGCCAAGCCGACCGCGCGCGCCCGGCCCACCAGTTGCGGCAGCAGCCAGGTGCCGCCTGCGTCAGGCACCAAACCGAGCTTGCAAAAAGGCTGAACAAAGCTAGCTGTTTGCACCGCAATGACGATGTCGCAGGCCAGCGCAATATTGGCGCCAGCGCCAGCCGCCACACCGTTGACTGCGCACACCACGGGTTTGGGCATGGCGCGCAAGCGGCGTACCAGCGGGCTGTAAAACGTATCAACTACATCGCCAATGTCGGCTGGAGCGCTTGAGCCCGGCTTGGGCGACATGGCAGGGTCCGCCAGGTCTTGCCCAGCGCAAAATGCACGGCCTGCGCCCGTCAGCACTACCGAGCGAACTGCCGCATCCTGCGCGGCATTGCCAAGTGCGCTGTACAGCTCCAGCATCATGGCGCCCATCAGGCTGTTGAGCTTGTCTGGCCGATTGAGCGTGATGGTTGCCACTCCACTTTCAACGCCGTAGCTGATGAAATCAAAAGGTTGCTTGTCAAGCATGTGTGTGCTCCTGGTCAAAATTAATGACTACTTTATTGGACACCGGAAAGCTCTGGCAACACAGCACAAAACCGCGTGCCACTTCGTAATCTTCCAGCGCAAAGTTGTTGTCCATATCGACCTCGCCTTCGATAACCTGCGCGCGGCAGGTTGAACACACGCCACCCTTGCACGAGTACGGCATCTCAATGCCAGCTTTCTGTGCTGCATCGACCAGACTGCTGGCGTTTTTGGCCATGGTGAAGCTGCGGCGGCTGCCGTCGAGTACCACCTCTACTTCACATTGCCCGTCACCTTGCGCGACTGCGTGCGCTGCCCGCGGCTCGGCAGGCACCGACGTGCCAAACAGCTCGGACTTGATGCGCGACTTCTCAACGCCTTTGTCTTGCAGGGCCTGCGTGACGGCCAGCATCATGTCATGCGGGCCGCAAATAAACGCAGCATCGATGCTGGCAGGATCAATCCAGCAGGTTAGCAGTTCACTGGCTTTGGCGTAGTCAATCCGCCCATTGAACAGATCAATATCTTGCGATTCGCGGCTCATCACCCACACCAGATTCAAGCGTGACAGGTAGGTGTCTTTCAAGTCTTCCAGCTCTTCCTTGAACATCACCCCACTTGATGAGCGGTTGCCGTATACCAGGGTGATGCGGGTCAAAGGCTCGGCAATCAACATGGTTTTGATGATGGACAGCATCGGCGTGATGCCGCTGCCCGCTGCAAAGGCGATGATGTGACGGCTCAATTCAGGCGCAAGAGAAATATGAAAATGCCCTTGCGGCGGCATGACATCAATCGTTGAT
>JANNCT010000080.1:0-8597 GCA_031386895.1 Polaromonas sp. | reverse complement strand
ATTTGGGGCTCCATGCCTGAGCTGTATCTTTTGATAATTTTCAGCGCCGTATTTGCGCCCAGCGTCGCGCTGCTGCTGTTTTTGCTCAGCCTGTTTGGCTGGATGGGCTTGTCAGACTACGTACGCGCCGAGTTTTTGCGCAACCGACAGCTCGACTACGTTCGCGCCGCGCGGGCGTTGGGCGTGAGCAACCTGCACATCATGTGGCGGCACATTTTGCCCAACAGCATGACGCCGGTGGTCACGTTTTTGCCGTTTCGCATGAGCGCGGCGATTTTGGCGCTGACGTCGCTAGACTTTTTGGGGCTCGGCGTGCCGCCCGGAACGCCGTCGCTGGGCGAGTTGCTCAGCCAGGGTAAGGCAAACATCGATGCGTGGTGGATTTCGCTGTCTACCTTTGCGGTGCTGGTCATCACGCTGCTGCTGCTGACATTTATGGGCGATGCGCTGCGCGATGCGCTCGACCCACGGAAAGCAGACCTGTGATTCAGCCGCTCACAACGTCAAAGACCTGCGCATTTCCTTCGCAGGCAAAAAAGTCGTTCACGGCATTGATTTTTCCATCGCCCCGGGCGAAAAGCTGGCGCTGGTAGGTGAATCGGGTTCAGGCAAAACCATCACGGCGCTAAGCCTTTTAAGACTGGTACAAAACGCTGAAGTCAGTGGCAGCGCGGTGTTTCAATCACCCAAGGGCGAGGTCGAACTGCTGGGCATGCCGGAGCGCCTGCTGCGCGGCATTCGCGGGCAAGACGTTGCCATGATTTTCCAGGAGCCGATGACGGCCCTGAACCCGCTGTTCAGTGTGGGCAATCAAATTGAAGAGATTTTGGCATTAAAACAAGGCCTGGCCCAATCAATACGGGCGCAAGCAGCTATAAAATTACTAGCAGACACTGGCATCACTGAACCCGCCCGGCGGGCCAATTGCTTTCCGCACCAACTGTCAGGCGGTCAGCGACAGCGCGCCATGATTGCGATGGCACTGGCCTGCCAGCCCAAGCTGCTGCTGGCTGACGAGCCCACCACGGCGCTTGACGTGACGGTACGCACGCAGATTTTAAATTTGCTGGCTGAGCTGCAGAGTAAAAACGGCATGGCTGTGTTGATGATCACGCACGACCTCAACCTGGTGCGCCGCTTTGCTGACCGCATTGCAGTGATGGAAAACGGCGTGATTGTGGAGCAGGGCGCTGTTAGCGATGTATTTGCCAACCCGCAGCATGCCTACACCCGCAAACTGATGGACAGCAAGCCGACGCGCGACGTGCAAGAAGCACCCGCCAACACAGCTTTAGCGCCCGTCATGCGGGCCGCCAACCTGCGCGTCTGCTACCCGGTGAGCTTGCCGGGCTTCAAAGGCTGGTTTAAAACAGGTGAGTTTGTGGCGGTGCAGGGCGCGAGCTTTGAGATTCCGGCTGGGCAAACACTAGGCGTGATTGGCGAGTCAGGCTCGGGCAAGTCCAGCCTGGCGCTGGCCGCGTTAGGTTTGCACCCATCCAAAGGTGACTTGAACATGGCTGGCAAGGCCTGGAACGGCAATTCAGCCAACAACAAAGCGATTCGCAAAGCCGTGCAGGTGGTGTTTCAAGACCCCTTTTCATCGCTGTCGCCACGCATGACTATTGAGCAAATTGTGGGCGAAGGTTTGGCAGTGCATCAACCAAACATCAAAGCAGACGATACCCAGCAACGCGTCTTGCAGGCCTTACAAGAAGTCAGGATGACCGAGGCGCAATTCCCCGGCTTGCTGCAGCGCTACCCGCACGAATTTTCGGGCGGCCAGCGCCAGCGCATTGCCATTGCGAGGGCGCTGATGGTCGAGCCGCAATTGCTGGTGTTGGACGAGCCGACCAGCGCACTTGACGTAACAATTCAAAAACAGATTTTGCAACTGCTGCAGCGCCTGCAACGTGAGCGCGGTTTGAGTTACTTGCTGATCACGCACGACGTCGACGTAATTCGCGCCATGGCGCACAACGTAATGGTCCTCAAAGACGGCGTGGTGGTTGAAGCCGGGCCTCTGGCGCAAATCATGGATTCACCAGAGCATCCGTACACGCGGACGCTGGTAGCTTCGCAGGGTTAATTTGCTATAAATACAGGAGCTATTTGCGCCCGTATCTATTGAGCAAAAACACTATTTCTCTTGTTTTTTGTGCGAATGGGCACGTAACCACTCGGCAAAGGCATCTTCTGTGATGTCGCCTGTGGCCACTAGCAGCATGGTGAGGGTCGCGTCAGCCTGCGAGGCATCCAGCCGATATCCGTTCAGGTATACAAACAAACCTGTCGCCAAAAATGCTGCGCGCTTGTTGCCATCAACAAACGGATGGTTTTCAGCCAAACCGACCGTGTAGCTGGCAGCCAGTGCCGCTACATCAGGCGGTGCATCGTCAGCTGCATAAGCTATCAGATTCAGCGGGCGTGCCAGGGCGGAATCCAGCAAGCCTTCATCGCGCAAGCCTTCTCCGCCGCCGTGTGTTGCGAGGCTTTCGCCATGTAGCAACATCAAAGCCGACTTGGTGATCCAGCGCCAGGTCATTTGGCGAGCTGGTGAAAGGTGTCCCTAAAGTCGCGCATAAAGGCGCGGCCAGCGGTGATTTCTTCCTCAATCGCTGGATCGTAGGGCGTCAGCGTGTAGCCGTCAGGTGTTTCTGTCAAAAATACGCTTTCGCCTTTGCCGAGCTTCAGGCGAGACAGCGCTTCTTTAGGCAGCACCACGCCTACAGAATTCCCAATTTGCGTCAGTTTCAGCATGTGCATTGCATTCTCCAGTTATTACACACGTAATACTAAACAAACACGGCTTTCCCGTCAAGCCGGACTTAAAAACACCGAGGAAATCACTTGCCCCAGATAGGGTTTACGCGCTATAATCCGATTTTCACGACCAAATGGGCGGGTTCACACCGCCCATTTTTTTTGGCCGATTGTTTTTACTAACTGTTTTAATTTTTAGCTTAATTTTTAGCGATTTACAGGCATTTCTAGCACTTGAATGGCAGCCCTCAGCACCAACGAAACCATTGAGCAAACCGTTACCGGGCTTGGCTACGACTTGGTGCAAATCGAGCGCACCAAAGGGGGCTTGCTGCGCGTAACGATTGACTTGCCTTATGTTGCTGGCACGGAGCAGTTCATCAATGCTGAAGACTGCGAAAAAGTAACCCGCCAATTGGTTTTTGTGCTGGAAGTAGAAGGCGCTGTCTACTCCAGGCTCGAGGTCAGCTCGCCGGGTATCGACAGATCTTTGAAAACCGAACAGGACTTTGCGCGCTTTGCAGGTGAATTGATTGACCTGACTTTGAAAGACGCCATTGGCGCTGCGGCTGCCGGAACAACAATTTCAGCGAACCAAAAAAAATTCAGGGGAACGCTGGAGCGCACTGAAGGCTCGGCGGGTGTGGCGCCAGGCTGGCAAATCGTCTGGAGCGATGGGCCTGAAGTCAAGCCCGGGCAAAAAGTAAGTAAAAAGCGCGTGCCAGCGCCACTGCAGGCAATGGGTTTTACGTTGGCTGAAATTCACCAGGCGCGGCTTGCCCCGGTGGTGGACTTCAAGGGGCGCAAGGCGAAAAATGCGCCGACAGTCAGCCCCGCGCAGCCAGGTTCAGAATAGTTGTAATTGATTATTGATTATTGATTCCATGCAGACAGACGATAAAAATTTTAGAATTTTGAGCGAAAGGTAAGTCAAATGAACCGCGAAATGTTGATGTTGGTAGATGCCATAGCGCGTGAGAAAAACGTCGAGCGCGACGTTGTTTTTGGCGCAGTTGAACTCGCCTTGGCGCAAGCCACCAAAAAGATTTACACCGGCGAAGTTGACATTCGCGTGGCCGTTGACCGCGACAGCGGCAACTACGAAAGCTTTCGCCGCTGGCTGGTGGTGCCCGACGAAGCCGGCCTGCAAAACCCCGAAGCCGAAGAATTGCTGACCGATGCGCGCGATGAAATCGCTGACATCGAAGAAGGCGATTACATTGAAAAGCCGATCGAAAGCATGCCGATTGGCCGCATTGGCGCGATGGCTGCCAAGCAGGTGATTTTGCAAAAAATTCGCGATGCCGAGCGCGAAATGCTCTTGAGTGAATTCATGTCGCGGGGCGACAAGATTTTTGTCGGCACCGTCAAGCGCATGGACAAGGGCGACATCATTGTTGAGTCTGGCCGGGTTGAAGGTCGTCTGCGCCGTGGCGACATGATTCCGAAAGAAAACCTGCGCTCGGGTGACCGCGTCAAGGCAGTCATCATGGAAGTGGACCACACACTGCGTGGTGCGCCAATTATTTTGTCGCGCTCAGCGCCTGAGTACATGATTGAACTCTTCCGCCAGGAAGTGCCCGAAATCGAGCAGGGCCTGCTGGAAATTAAATCCTGTGCCCGTGACCCCGGCTCGCGCGCCAAAATCGCCGTGCTGTCTCATGACAAGCGCGTTGACCCGATTGGCACTTGCGTTGGCGTGCGCGGCACCCGCGTGAATGGCGTGACCAACGAGCTGGCTGGCGAGCGTGTTGACATCGTGTTGTGGTCTGAAGACCCGGCCCAGTTTGTGATTGGCGCTTTGGCACCGGCCAATGTGTCGTCTATTGTGGTTGACGAAGAACGCCACGCGATGGACGTGGTCGTCGACGAAGAAAACCTGGCGATTTCCATTGGCCGCGGCGGTCAAAACGTTCGTTTGGCAGCGGAATTGACCGGCTGGAAAATCAACATCATGACGGCAGATGAATCGGCCGTGAAGCAGGCATCCGAGACCGATACCAGCCGCAAGCTGTTCATGGAAAAGCTCGACGTGGACGAGGAAATTGCCGACATTCTGATTGCCGAGGGATTTACCAGCCTGGAAGAAGTGGCTTACGTGCCGCTGCAAGAAATGCTGGAGATTGAATCGTTCGACGAAGACACTGTCAACGAGCTGCGTACACGCGCAAAAGACGCACTGCTGACGATGGAAATCGCCAAAGAAGAAAATGTCGGTGGCGTGTCTCAAAAATTAGCGGATGTGGCTGGCATTACGCCGCAGCTGGTTGCAAAACTAACGGCTGCTGGCATAGCCACCCGAGACGACTTGGCCGATTTGGCCACAGATGAACTTACCGATATCACCGGCCAGTCTACGGACGAGGCCACCGCATTGATCATGACGGCGCGCGCGCATTGGTTTACCGATGACGAAGCTGCGGCTGCCGAAGCGGCCACTGCCGAGGCTGAAAAGCCCGCAGCTGCTGAAGAGCAATGATCATGAAGGCCTCCCAGGAAAACCAAATATGTCAAGTACCACCACCGTCGCTGAATTCGCAGCTGAACTGAATAAATCCACCTCCGCACTGATTGAGCAATTGGTCAGCGCAGGCGTGACTAACGTCAACGCAAACGATGCGTTGTCAGAGCCTGACAAACAAAAATTGCTTGGCTTTTTGCAGGCCAGCCACGGCACTGCATCGACTGAGCGTAAAAAAATCACGCTGGTGAAAAAATCCACCAGTGAAATCAAGCAGGCAGATGCCACGGGCAAGGCGCGCACGATTCAGGTTGAAGTGCGTAAAAAACGCACCTTCGTTAAACGTGAAGACGGCATGGACCCCCCAGCCGACGAAGTTGCCGCACCCGAGGTCGCAACGGCCCATGATTCGCAGGCTGAAGACGCTGAATTGTTGCGCCGCGAAGGTGAAGCAAATCGCCACGCTGAGCTGCTGCGCCGCCAGGAAGCTGATCTGGACGAAAAGCGCCGCCTGCGCGAAGAGCAAGCTGCCAAAGCGCAGGAGCAAGAGCGTCTGGACGCCGAAAGAATTGCTGCTGCTGTAGCCAAAGCTGCAGAGGCGTTTGAAAAAGTCAAACCCGCTACCACCAAAAAAGCCAAAGAGGCAGCTGCACTTGCCACTACAGCCGACGCCGCAGTTCCAAAAGTCTCAAGCGAAGAAGCAAGCGCTGCCGCTGAAGCTGCTGCTGCACTGGCTGCAGCGCAAGCCAGCGCAAAGGCCAAGGCAACCGCCGAGTTCCAGGCCGACGCAGCAAAAGCCATCGACCTGCAAGACCGCCGCAAAAAAGCCGAGGCTGAAGCTGAGGGCATTCGCGCGATGATGAACGCGCCCAAGCGCGTGCTGATACCTCACGTTGACCCGAAAACCGTTATCAAAGGCACATTGCACAAGCCGGCCGTGGTGCCGGGCGCTGTGAAGCCAGGCGCTCCCGGTGCTGCAGGTAAAAAAGAAATCAAGTCTGAAAACCTATCCTCTACCTGGAAAGAAGACGCAGCCAAAAAGAAGGCGCTGCCGACGCGCGGTGCGCCGTCTGCGCCAGGTCGCGGCAATTTCCGTGGTGGTGCACGTGGCGGCAGCCGTCGCGGCAACGACCGCGATGCACGTCCAGAATCAAATTTTGTAGCACCGACTGAATTCAAAGTCATTGAAGTGCACGTGCCTGAGACGATTACCGTGGGTGAGTTGGCGCACAAGATGAGCGTCAAGTCCAATGAGGTCATCAAACACCTTATGAAGCTGGGCCAGATGGTCACCATCAACCAGCCGCTAGACCAGGACACCGCGATGATCGTGGTCGAGGAAATGGGCCACACGGCAGTCACTGCCGCGCTGGACGACCCTGAAGCGTTTACTGATGACGACGTGCAAGGCCAAACCGCCGAGCTGTTGCCACGCGCACCGGTTGTCACCGTCATGGGCCACGTTGACCACGGCAAAACCTCGCTGCTTGACTACATTCGCCGTGCCAAAGTGGCCTCGGGCGAAGCTGGCGGCATTACCCAGCACATTGGTGCGTACCACGTTGAAACGCCGCGCGGCATGGTGTCCTTCCTCGACACGCCGGGCCACGAGGCGTTTACCGCTATGCGTGCTCGTGGCGCGCAAGCCACTGACATCGTGATTTTGGTCGTTGCTGCCGACGACGGCGTGATGCCGCAAACCAAAGAAGCCATCAAGCACGCGAAAGCTGCGGGTGTGCCGATCGTCGTGGCTATCAACAAGATCGACAAGCCGGGTATCAACCTGGAGCGCGTCAAGGGCGAGCTGGTGACTGAAGAAGTTATTCCCGAAGAGTTCGGTGGTGACGTGCCGTTTATCGGCGTGTCGGCACACACAGGTGAAGGCATCGATTCACTGCTTGAGCAGGTTTTGCTGCAAGCCGAAGTGCTTGAGCTGCGCGCGCCGGTTGATGCATTGGCCAAAGGTCTGGTGATTGAAGCGCGTCTGGACAAAGGCCGTGGCTCGGTCGCAACCGTGCTGATTCAGTCCGGCACGCTAAAGGCTGGCGATGTGGTGTTGGCCGGCTCAACCTACGGCCGCGTGCGCGCCATGCTGGACGAAAACGGCAACACCATTAAATCGGCAGGCCCGTCGATTCCGGTTGAAATTCAGGGCCTGACCGAAGTGCCACAAGCAGGTGATGATTTCATCGTGATGCTGGACGAGCGCCGCGCCCGTGAAATTGCCACTTACCGCGCAGGCAAGTTCCGCAACACCAAGCTGGCCAAACAGCAGGCGGCCAAACTTGAAAATATGTTTGCCGACATTTCGCAAGGTGCAGTCAAGCTGGTGCCGATCATCATCAAGGCCGACGTTCAAGGCTCGCAGGAAGCACTCGCGCAGTCGCTGCTCAAGCTGTCGACCGAAGAGGTCAAAGTGCAATTGGTTTACTCGGGCGTGGGCGGCATTTCAGAGTCTGACGTTAACTTGGCTATTGCATCGAAAGCGCTGCTGATCGGCTTTAACACCCGTGCTGACGCACAGGCGCGCAAGCAGGCCGAAAACAACGGCATCGACATTCGTTACTACAACATTATTTATGACGCGGTGGACGAATTGCGCGCAGCCATGTCGGGCATGCTCACACCAGACAAGAAAGAAGAAATCATCGGCACGGCCGAGATTCGCAACATCTTCAAGGTGTCCAAAATCGGCTCTATCGCCGGTTGCATGGTCACTGCGGGTGTGGTGCGCCGCACCGCCAAGCTGCGACTCTTGCGCCAGAATATCGTTATCTACACGGGCGAGCTGGACTCACTCAAGCGATTCAAAGACGACGCGAAAGAGGTCAAGGAAGGCTTTGAATGCGGCTTGAACATCAAGAACTACAACGACATCGAAGTCGGCGACGTTTTAGAGTTCTTTGAGATTCGCGAAGTGGCCCGTACGCTTGAAGCGGCTTAAGTTGTATTTGATTCATGCGTAAAAAGTCAAACACCCCCAACCGCGGCTTTCGAGTTGCCGATCAGATCCAGCGCGACCTGACGGACTTGATCGCCCGCGAGTTGAAAGACCCACGGGTCGGGATGGTGACGATTCAAGCGGTTGAAGTCACGGCTGATTACGCGCATGCGAAAGTGTTTTTCAGCGTGCTGATGGGTGACGCGGCCAAGTGTGAAGAGGCGTTGAACCAGGCTGCAGGCTTTTTGCGCAACGGCTTGTTCAAACGCCTGATGACGCACACCGTGCCTACGTTGCACTTTCACTTTGACCGCACCACAGAGCGTGCGGCTGATATGAATGCGCTGATCGCCAAAGCTGTGTCTTCCCGCGCTCAAGAAGATTAGCAATGCAAACACTCCGCACAAAGGTGCAGAGGCGCCCTGTGCATGGGGT
>JANNCT010000068.1:0-11379 GCA_031386895.1 Polaromonas sp. | reverse complement strand
CAACGCCATGCGCCGCGACATTGAAGCCGCCGCCGATATGGACGCTGTGGACATCTATGGACTGTCTGAAGTCATGGGCCCCGGCGTGGCCAGCGAATGCATTGAATCCAAAGACGGCCCGGTGATTTGGGAAGACCACTTTTACCCGGAAATCATCAACCCCGATACGGGTGAGCTGGTAGCCGACGGTGAAGAGGGCGAGCTGGTATTTACGTCGCTCACCAAAGAGGCGTTTCCCATCATCCGCTATCGCACTCGGGATTTGACGCGGCTCTTGCCTCCCACCTCACGCGCCTTCAGGCGCATAGGGAAAATCGTTGGCCGGTCAGACGACATGCTGATTATTCGGGGCGTCAATGTGTTTCCCACGCAAATTGAAGAACTGGTGCTGGCCCACCCGGAACTGACTGCGCTGTACCAGGTGCTGGTCACGCGCAGTTGGCACCTCGATGAAGTTGAAGTGCTGACCGAACTGCAAAACTCAGCCGCCGCACTGCCTGCTGACCAAGTTGCCGCGATTGGTACCGCACTCGAATCGCGCATTAAAAACCTGATTGGCATCAGTGCCAAAGTGAGCGTGCTGCAACCGGGTGCAATTGAACGCACGCAAACTGGCAAGTCGCGCCGGGTGATCGACAGCAGGGCAAAAGCATGACCCCGCAAGAAACGGCGAACGCTGTAGGCAGGGGCATGATGGCCAAAGACCGTGCGTCAACCGGCTTGGGCATGCGGCTCACGCACATCAGCCCGGGCGCGGCGCACATCGACATGCAGGTCACACCAAGCATGCTCAATGGCCACAACACCTGCCACGGCGGCGTCATCACCACGCTGGCCGATTCAGCTTTTGCGTTTGCCTGCAATTCGTACAACGAGCTGACCGTGGCCGCAGGTTTGAGCGTGGATTTTGTCGTCCCCGCTTTTGAAGGCGACGTGCTTACCGCGCGTGCTATCGAAGTGAGTTTGAGCGGCCGCACGGGTGTATACGACGTGATGGTGTTCAACCAGAACGCCGATTGCATTGCGGTGTTTCGGGGACGTTCGCACCGCATCAAAGACAAGAAAACAGTCGATTTATCGACTGTTTCTGCATGAAATGTGCCTCTAGCCCAATAAATACGGGCGCAAATAGCTATAAATTAAGTAGCACTTTTCCTCAGCGTTGGCAAGCCTACGCCAGACGCGTCAAACCCGCCATCCACCGCCAGCACCTGGCCATTGACGTAGCTTGCCCCGGCGCTGCACAAAAATCCGGCAACTGACGCGATCTCGTCTGTGGTGCAGTAACGGTTCAACGGAATCGCGTCGTAGTAGTCCGAGCGTATGGCCACGCTGTGCACCAGCTTGGACATTTCTGTATCGACCGGGCCAGGCGCAATCACGTTGCAGCGTATGCCCGCGTTGCCCAGCTCAATGGCTTGCTGCTTTGTCAGCGCAATAATCGCGGCCTTGCTGGTGCCGTAAGCCACACGCAATGTGCTGGCGCGCAAGCCCGAAATGGACGCTATGTTGACCACCGCACCGCGTCCGCGTTTCCCATGGCCGTCTTGCCCCTCGTTTTTTAGCATGTAAGGCACGCAGGCTTGGGTGCATAAAAATGCGCCGTCCAAATTCACCGACAGCACCGAGCGCCATTCGGCAAAGGTGGTCTCGCCGATGGGTTTGAACACGGCAATGCCTGCGTTGTTCACCAGCGCATCAATGCGGCCAAAAGTTGCGTTGATGTGCGCCATGGCAGCGTTCACGCTCGCTTCACTGGACACATCGCAGGGCACGCACAGCACGTTGTTCGGGTCATGCAAATCAGCGGCGGTTTTGGCGAGCGTCGCTTCATCAACGTCCAGCAAAGCGATGCAGTAACCGTTGGCCAAAAACCATTGCCCAATAGCCAGGCCAATACCGCGCGCGCCGCCGGTAACTACCGCAACGGGTAAGGTCTCAAGGGCATTTTCCATACATGTCTTTCCTGTCTTGTTTTGCCTTCTGTTTTTTGAGCTTACCCCATTGGCAGAGAGCGCTTGCAGCACAATCAGATGCATGAAAAAACCAGCATCCGCAGCAAATGCGCAGATACCCGCCACGTCCGCCCCGATCGGGTTTGAAGACGAGTTCATTTCCGGTCTGAAAGATCTCTTTGAAGAAAAAATAGTCTTCAACAAAACCCTCGGCCTCAAAATCACCTCCATCGCGCAAGACCGCGTGACCGCCCGGATGGTGATGCGCCCTGAGCTGATTGGCCATTTCGCGCACAACCGGATTCACGGCGGTGCGATTAGCGCGGGGCTGGACGCGATGGGCGGGCTGGCCGTGATGGTGGCCATTGGCGCGCGCCATATGGACGAGCCACCGGCCCAGCGCTTGCACCGCTTTTTAAAGCTTGGCACTATTGACCTGCGGGTTGATTACCTGCGCCCCGGTTTGGGCGATGCATTTGAGCTGCGCGCCGAGGTGCTGCGCCTTGGCTCACGCGTGGCCAGCACCCGTATGGAGTTTTTGGACTCCGGCGGAAAGCTGCTCTCAAGCGGCGCGGCGGCTTACATCGTTTCCTGAGCGTCGCCTGTTTTGTCGATCTTGCGCGGCTTGCCAAAATCGTCAATCGCCACATACGTCAGGTTCGCCTCAGTCACCTTGATGATCGGCTCAGGCTGGCGCATGCGCTGCGCATAAACCTCGACCTTCACGGTAATTGACGTGGTGCCCACGCGCTCAACTTCTGCAAAAAAACTCAGCAAGTCGCCTACTTTTACGGGCTGCTTGAAAATAAATTGATTCACCGCCACCGTGGCAATGCGCCCAGCAGCAATGCGCGCCGGGATCACTGAGCCGGCCAGGTCAACCTGCGCCATCACCCAGCCGCCAAAAATGTCGCCGTTGACATTGCTGTCGGCCGGCATGGTGATGACTTTCAGCACCAGTTCTTTGTCGGTTGGCAGGTGCACCCGCTCCCCGGTGGGCGAATTGGTCGGCTTGGCGCTTGATTCGGGTGTCATAGGCACAATCTAGATAAATAGTGAAAACACCCGCGATTGTCCCTGAAGGTTTCCGATTTATGCGTTCCATGGCCCCCGGTGCTGCTTCTCCCCCGAATGCACCGCCCGTTTCACCCCCTGCCTCCACTACGGTTGCGCTGCCCGAGCGCTCTGACTGGGACACATTAAAACGCCTGTTCCCTTACCTGTGGGACTACAAGTGGCGCGTGCTGGCGGCACTCACCTTCATGCTGTGCGCCAAGCTGGGCAACGTCGGCGTGCCGCTGCTGCTGAAGAATCTGGTCGACACGATGAACATCAAGCCCGGCGACGCGCAAGCTCTGCTGGTGGTGCCCGCCGCATTGCTGCTCGGCTATGGCTTGCTGCGCTTGTCGACCTCGCTGTTTACGGAGCTGCGTGAGCTGGTATTTTCAAAAGCCACTGAAGGTGCATCACGCAAAATTTCGCTGCAGGTGTTCAGGCACCTGCACGCCCTCAGCTTGCGTTTTCATTTAGAGCGCCAAACCGGAGGCATGACCCGCGACATCGAGCGCGGCACACGCGGCGTGCATTCGCTCATCTCGTATTCGCTTTACAGCATCATCCCCACGCTGATTGAAGTCACGCTGGTGCTGAGCATTCTGGCCGTCAAGTTCGATGTGTGGTTTGCCTGGATCACGCTGGCGGCTCTGGCCTGCTACATCACCTTTACCGTAACTGTGACGGAATGGCGTACCCAGTTCAGAAAGGAAATGAACGAGCTGGATTCCTCAGCCCACAGCCGCGCGATTGACTCGCTTTTGAATTACGAAACCGTCAAGTATTTCAACAATGAAAATTTTGAAGCCACCCGTTACGATGAAAACCTGGGCAAGTACCGCAAGGCAGCGATCAAAAGCCAGCGCACGCTGAGCATGCTCAACAGCGGCCAGCAGCTCATCATTGCGGTGGGCCTGGTGGCCATGCTGTGGCGCGCCACACAGGGCGTGGTCGATGGCCGCATGACGCTGGGCGATTTGGTCATGGTCAACGCGTTCATGATTCAGCTCTATATTCCGCTTGGGTTTTTAGGCGTGATTTACCGCGAAATCAAGCAAAGCCTGACTGACCTCGACAAGATGTTCACCCTGATGGAAAAAGAGCGTGAAATTGCCGATGAGCCCGGTGCGGCGCCGCTGGTATTCCATACATCGACTTCGGCCGCTGCTGCACAACAAGGAGTTCAAAGCGCCGCCGAACTGGACGCCACCGTCAAGTTCAACAACGTCAGCTTCGCCTACGACCCCGCGCGCCCGATTCTGAAAAATATCAGCTTCGAAATTCCATCAGGCAAAACCGTGGCCGTCGTCGGCTCGTCCGGTGCAGGTAAATCAACCCTCGCGCGGCTGCTGTTCAGGTTTTATGACGTGCAACAAGGCAGCATCACCATTGCTGGGCAAGACATCAAACACGTCACCCAGGCCAGCGTGCGACGCGCCATCGGCATCGTGCCGCAAGACACCGTGCTGTTCAACGACACGGTGGAGTACAACATTGCGTACGGCCAACCCGGCGCGTCAAGGCAGCAAGTTGAAGAAGCCGCCAAAGCCGCCCGCATCCACGACTTCATCTCTAGCACACCGCTTGGTTACCACACCATGGTGGGTGAACGCGGCTTGAAGCTGTCAGGCGGTGAAAAGCAGCGCGTAGCCATTGCCCGCACATTGCTGAAAAACCCCCCCGTCATGATTTTTGACGAAGCCACGTCTGCGCTAGATTCCGCTAACGAACGCGCAATTCAGGGCGAGCTGAAAGCCGCAGCACAGAACAAGACCACGCTGGTCATCGCCCACCGTTTGTCCACAGTGGTCGACGCGCACGAGATTTTGGTGATGGATGGCGGCAGCATCATCGAGCGCGGTACCCACGCCGAGCTGTTGGCGCAAAACGGCAAATACGCACACATGTGGACATTGCAGCAGAGTGCAGAGTAAAAAGGGCTATCGGTGATGTTTTTCGTGTCTTTTTGGCCTCTAGCGCAATTAATACGGGCGCAAGCAGCTCCTGAATTTATAGCTATGAGACTGCCAGCTGCAGGTGGGCTGCGGGCGCAATGTCTATTGAAAAGGGAATATCCGTAGATTCCCACTGCCCTGGTAACCAGATAATCCCCCCATGGAAACCAAATGGCTAGAAGATTTCGTCAGCTTGGCTGAAACCCGCAGTTTTAGCCGCTCGGCCACACTGCGTCACGTTACGCAGCCGGCGTTTTCGCGGCGCATTCAGGCGCTTGAGGCTTGGGCGGGTACTGACTTGGTTGACCGCAGCTCGTACCCCACGCGCCTCACGCCTGCAGGTGAAACGTTGTATAGCCAGTCGCTCGAAATGCTGCAGGGCTTGCAGTCAACTCGGGCCATGCTGCGTGGCCACACGTCGGCTGGGCAAGACGTGATTGAGTTTGCCGTGCCGCACACGTTGGCGTTCACATTCTTCCCCGCTTGGGTTACCAGTCTGCGGGAAAAGTTCGGGCCGATTAAAAGCCGCCTGATTGCCCTGAATGTGCATGACGCGGTGTTGCGGCTCGTCGAAGGCAGTTGCGACTTGCTGATTGCCTATCACCACGACTCGCAGCCGTTTCAGCTTGACCCGAACCGCTATGAAATGGTCACGCTCGGGCAAGAAGTGCTGTCTCCCTACGTCAAACCCGATGCCGAAGGCGAGCCGATGTACAAGTTGCCCGGCCGGGCTGGTCAACCGTTGCCATACTTGGGCTATGCGCCCGGCGCGTACTTGGGCAGAGTGGTCGATTTGATTTTGAAGCAGTCCGCCACCGCTATTCATTTAGACCGTGTGTATGAAACCGACATGGCCGAAGGCCTGAAAGCCATGGCGCTGGAAGGCCACGGGATTGCGTTTTTACCGTTCAGCGCAGTGAAGAAAGAGCTGCGTGCCAAAAAACTGGTACCGGCCAGTGACAAGCTGGACATGACGATGGATATTCGCGTGTACCGGGAGCGCCCGGCCAACAGCGAAGCCGCGAAAAGCCCGGCGCAGGCGCTCTGGATTTATTTGCAATCGCAGTCCCCGGCGCGGCTAGACGCGAGAATCGCGACTAAGGTGCAACCCTAGGACGTTATTAATAAAATGCATAACGCGTTTTGTAACTTGCATTGGCCTTTTTGGCAGGCCGAACTTACAGTTCATCATGTTTGAGCGCGCAAGCGCCCAGACGGCTGGAAAGGTTGGATGCTTGGCACAAATACTGCTGTTCCAACTTATGCAGGATCACCAGGCACGCGGCCCGGGGCACTGCGCACCATTGCGGAGCTGGTTCGGGATGGCGAAAGGTTGGTGAAAGTGAGGTCAACCGCTCCGAATGCCCAGCGTTAAAAGCAGGCGTACCACCCGGCAACGGCGCCAGTGGTCTGGCAAAGACGACGGGGCTAGATGGGGTAAACCTTTGGGGTCACCCGCTTTCAAGCTCTTTAGAATATCGGTTAACTTTTTTCATTCACAGGAAATTCATGAAACTCAAACTCGCTGCCCTCACCCTAGCCGTATTCGCCACAGGGGGTGCATTTGCACAAGCTAATGACACCATCGCAAAGGTCAAAGCCTCCGGCGTTGTGACCATGGGCGTGCGCGACTCGTCTGGCGCCTTGTCATACACGCTGGGTGACGGCAAGTACACCGGCTTTCACGTCGAAGTGTGTAACAAAGTCATCGCCAATCTTGAAAAAGCCGTTGGCCGCAAAGTCGAAGTCAAGTACCAGGCCGTAACGTCACAAAACCGCATTCCGCTGGTTCAAAACGGCACGGTCGACATTGAGTGCGGCTCTACCACCAACAACGCTACGCGCCAAAAAGACGTGGCCTTTTTGCCGACCACCTTTGTTGAAGAAGTGCGTATTGCAGTCAAAGCAAACTCCGGCATTACCGCTATTGCCCAGCTCAATGGCAAAAACGTAGCCACCACCACCGGCACCACATCTGTTCAAACCTTGCGTAAAAACGAGCGCGCAACCGGCGTTGACTTCAAGGAAGTTTTTGGCAAAGACCACGCTGACAGCTTCTTGCTGCTCGAGTCTGGCCGCGCTGATGCCTTCGTGATGGACGGCGCTATTTTGGCTGGCAACATTGCCACGTCAAAAGCCCCGGCTGACTTCAAACTTGTTGGTGAAGTACTCAGCGTTGAGCCGATCGCCATCATGATCCGCAAAGACGACGCCGCGTTTAAAAAGCTGGGCGATGACACCGTCAAGGAAATGATGAAGTCAGGTGAAATTGCCAAGCTGTGGGACAAGTGGTTCCTGCAGCCAATCCCTCCGAAAAACGCCAAAGTTGGCTACGCAGCCAGCGAAAGCACCAAGGCAGCTTGGGCCACGCCAAATGAAAAGCCAATGGAAGACTACGCCAAGAAGTAATTCCTGCGCGTAGACGTTTTACACGTTAAGTCAACAAGCCCCGCTCTTGACATCAAGGTGCGGGGTTTGTCGTTTGTGGCGGGTTATGTTGGGCTGAAGCGGCAGATGAATAAAGTGAATAAAGCAATCGATAACAACGAGCTGGGGGTGTCATGAATTGGGACTGGAAAGTATTTCTTAACGACGACGGTGGCGGGCGCACTTACTTGCAGTGGATGTTTGACGCCTGGGGCTGGACGCTTTCAGTCGCTGGTGCATCCTGGGTGGTGGCCATGGTGGTGGGCCTGCTTTTTGGCACGCTGCGCACACTGCCTAACAGCCCGATATTGACCAAAATCGCCAACGCCTGGGTGGAGCTGTTTCGCAATATTCCGTTGCTGGTGCAGATCTTCATCTGGTACTTTGTCATACCCAAAATTTTTCCGCCCATGAAGGACGTACCCGGCTTCGTGCTGGTGGTCTTTGCGTTGGGCTTTTTTACCTCGGCACGTATCGCCGAGCAGGTGCGGGCGGGCGTTCAGGCATTGCCACGCGGCCAGCGTTACGCAGGCATGGCAATGGGTTTTACTACGGCACAAACGTACCGCTACGTGATTTTGCCGATGGCGCTGCGCATGATTATTCCGCCGCTCACCAGCGAGTCGATGAACCTTTTGAAAAACTCATCGGTGGCGTTTGCCGTGTCAATTGCCGAGCTGACGATGTTCGCCATGCAAGCTCAGGAAGAAACCTCGCGGGGAATTGAAATTTACCTTGCTGTCACGGTGCTGTATGCCGTGTCGGCATTTGCCGTAAACCGCGTTTTTGCCTTCATTGAAAAGAAGGCGCAGATCCCCGGCTTTGTGATGGCTGGCGCACCTGGCGGAGGACATTGATATGCTAGGTTTAGACATGAGTTTTTTGAACTGGGAGATCATCTCCAAGTTCGTCATCAAGGGTTTCTGGTTCAGCATCCAGCTCACCATCATTGCCACCATCGGAGGCATTATTTTGGGTACCATTTTGGCGCTGATGCGTTTGTCGGGTAAAAAATGGCTGGCCACTCCCGCCACGATTTACGTCAACGGCATGCGCTCGGTGCCGTTGGTCATGGTGATTTTGTGGTTCTTTTTGCTGGTACCGGCTGGGTTTTACGCCTTGATTCCGGGCGGTGCAAACAACCGGGCAGAAATTTCCGCCATCATTACCTTTGTGGCGTTTGAAGCGGCGTATTTCAGTGAAATCATGCGGGCCGGTATTCAGTCCATTTCGCGCGGGCAGGTCAATGCTGGTCGCGCTTTGGGCATGACCTATGCACAAAACATGAAGCTGATCGTGCTGCCGCAGGCATTTAGAAACATGGTGCCAATTTTGCTGACGCAAACGATCATTTTGTTTCAGGACACGTCTTTGGTGTATGCCATCGGCGCGTATGACTTGCTGAAAGGTTTCACTACCGCAGGCAAAATTTACGGCCGCACAGAAGAGGCTTATCTATTGGCGGCTGTGGTGTATTTTGTGATGTGCTTTGGCCTGTCGTACCTCGTCAAGCGCCTGCAAAGCAAAATCGCGATTATTCGGTAGCCAGGCACCACGCCCACGCGCTACAACAAACACGTATTGGAGAAAAAAATGGCAATGATTGAAATGAAAGAAGTGTCCAAGTGGTATGGCACCGTGCAAGTACTCAATGGTTGCACCACCAGCATCAAAAAGGGTGAAGTGGTGGTGGTGTGCGGGCCGTCGGGTTCGGGCAAGTCCACGCTGATCAAAACCATCAACGCGCTGGAGCCGTTCCAGAAAGGCCAGATTTTTGTCGATGGCCAAGCAGTGCATGACCCAAAAACCGACTTGCCCAAGCTGCGCAGCCGGGTTGGCATGGTGTTTCAAAACTTTGAGTTGTTCCCGCACCTGAATGTGACTGAAAACTTGACGCTGGCACAAATGAAGGTGCTGGGCCGCAAGCCGGAAGACGCCAAAGCACACGGGCTGAAGTACCTTGAGCGCGTGGGCCTGATGCTGCACAAAGACAAATTTCCAGGCCAGCTTTCAGGCGGCCAGCAGCAGCGCGTGGCCATTGCACGCGCACTGAGCATGGACCCGATTGCCATGTTGTTTGACGAGCCGACATCTGCGCTTGACCCCGAAATGGTTGGCGAAGTTCTTGACTGCATGATGGACCTGGCCAAAGAAGGCATGACGATGATGGTGGTCACCCACGAAATGGGCTTTGCCAAAAAAGTCGGCAGCCGCGTGATTTTTATGGACGTAGGCGGCAAGATTCTGGAAGACTGTTCAACCGACGAGTTCTTCAAGCACCCAGAAAATCGCCAGCCACGCACCAAAGATTTTTTGAACAAGATCCTTGCGCATTAAACGCCATCCGCCCGCAAGAAAAGCCCGCAGCCAGCGGGCTTTTTTACGCCCGCACAGTGCGACAATTTAAGCCATGACTGCATCAACCCCAACCACTGCCCTGACATTGACCCGCCCAGACGACTGGCACCTGCACGTGCGCGATGGTGACGCTTTGCACACAGTTGTACCGCACACAGCAGCGCAGTTTGCGCGTGCCGTCATCATGCCCAACCTGCGCCCGCCAGTGACTACTGCAGCGCAAGCGCTAGCTTACAAAAGCCGTATTCAAGCCGCAGTGCCAGCGGGCGTGCAGTTTGAGCCATTGATGACGCTTTACCTCACAGACAACCTGCCGCCCGATGAGATCAAACGCGCCAAAGACGCGGGCGTGGTGGCTGCCAAGTTGTACCCGGCTGGCGCCACCACCAACAGCGATGCAGGTGTGACCGACTTGCGCAAAACCTACAAGACGCTGGAAGCGATGCAAAAGGAAGGCCTGCTGCTGCTGGTGCATGGCGAAGTGACTTCGCCTGACATTGATTTGTTTGACCGTGAAGCCGTGTTCATTGACACCCAGCTCATCCCGCTGCGCCGCGATTTCCCTGAGCTAAAAATCGTGTTCGAGCACATCACCACAAAAGACGCTGTACATTACGTGCGTGATGCAGACCGCTTCACAGCTGCGACAGTGACAGCGCACCACCTGCTGTACAACCGCAACGCCATGTTTACCGGCGGCATGCGCCCGCACTATTACTGCCTGCCCGTTCTCAAACGCGAAACGCACCGCCTGGCGCTGGTTGAAGCTGCCACCAGCGACAACGTGCGGTTTTTTCTGGGCACAGACAGCGCACCGCACCCAGCACATTTAAAAGAGCACGCCAGCGGCTGCGCAGGCTGCTACACCGCACACGCTGCTATGGAGCTGTATGCCGAGGCGTTCGAGGCTGCGGGAGCGCTGCATAAGTTAGAGGGTTTTGCCAGCTTCAATGGCGCAGATTTTTATGGCTTGCCGCGCAACACCGGCAGCGTCACCTTGACAAAAGAAAGCTGGACGCCGCCCGACAGTTTTGCGTTCGGCGAAGGGCAACTCAAGCCGCTGCGCAGTGGTGAGGCGCTGGCTTGGCGTTTGACTTGAATGTGATTGACGTCGGCATCGACTGGCGCGCCCCGTGGCTGGCGCACTATCTGCCTGCATCGGCAGCGCTGCAAAGGGTTTCAGAGGCCAGCGTCGCTCAGCTCCTCAACTCCCACCCAACGTCGGCCAAGAGGTTTATAGGGCATGGCGAATTGCCCAACGGCCAAGCCTACGAACAATTCATTTTCGACACCAACACCGTTCCCACGCGCGACAACCTGCACGACTTTTTCAACGGTCTGTGCTGGCTGACGTTTCCGCAAACCAAGAAAAGACTTAACCAACTGCAGGCCGAGCAATTGGCAGCAGATGGGGTTCAGAAAACACGCGGTGCTGTGCGCGATGCCCTCACGCTGTTTGATGAAAATGCGGCTTTTTTTATCGCGCCGGAGCCGCTGTGGTCGGCGCTGATTGATCGCGACTGGCAACGACTATTTGTTGGGTTGCGTCCGCTGTGGAAAGACGCGCAGCTGGTTTTGTTTGGCCACGCGCTGCTTGAAAAGCTGGTTAACCCACGAAAACCCATCACAGC
>JANNCT010000066.1:0-26771 GCA_031386895.1 Polaromonas sp. | reverse complement strand
GCTCAAGCGTTACCTGCTGGACGAGCCCGCTGCGCTGGTGCGTGATGGCGGTGTCATCAACCACGGCTGCGATGCTGACCTGGACGAGTTGCGCAGCATACAGACCAACTGCGATGCGTTTTTACTCGACCTGGAAGGCCGCGAAAAAGCCCGCACCGGCATCAGCAACCTTCGGGTGCAGTTCAATAAAGTGCACGGCTTTTACATTGAAGTCACGCAGGGCCAGGCCAGCAAAGTACCAGACGACTACCGCCGCCGCCAGACACTAAAAAACGCCGAGCGCTTCATCACGCCCGAGCTAAAGGCCTTTGAAGACAAAGCCTTGTCAGCGCAAGAACGGGCGCTGGCGCGTGAGAAGTTTTTGTACGAACAACTGCTGGACGAGCTGCAAACTTTCATCCCGGCGTTGAGCAAGCTGGCCAAGGCGATTGCGCAGCTGGATGCGCTCTGCGCACTGGCCGAGCGCTCATTAACCCTGAACTGGGCCGCGCCAGTGTTCGTCAACCAGCCGTGCATTGACATCACGCAAGGCCGCCACCCGGTGGTCGAAAGCAGGCTGGCTGAAACAACCGGCGGCAGCTTCATCGCCAATGACTGCCGCCTGCACGCCAGGCAGCGCATGCAAGTCATCACCGGCCCCAACATGGGCGGCAAATCCACCTACATGCGGCAAGTCGCGCTGATTGTGCTGCTGGCCAGCGTGGGAAGCTATGTACCAGCAGCGGCGTGCCGCCTGGGGCCGATTGACGCGATTCACACCCGCATCGGTGCGGCAGACGACGTTGCCAACGCGCAATCCACTTTCATGCTGGAGATGACGGAAGCCGCGCAAATTTTGCACACCGCTACGCCACATTCCTTGGTGTTGATGGACGAAATCGGGCGCGGCACATCGACTTTTGACGGCCTCGCTTTGGCGGGTGGCATTGCTGCGTATTTGCACAACAAAACCCAAGCCCTCACACTGTTTGCCACCCATTATTTTGAATTGACCGAATTCCCCGCGCAGCACCACGGTGCAGTCAATGTGCACGTCAGCGCGGTGGAGTCGGGCAGCAACATCGTGTTTTTGCACCACATTGAGCCCGGCCCAGCGAGCAAAAGCTACGGCATTGCGGTGGCCAGGCTGGCGGGCGTACCTGGCGCTGTCGTTACCCATGCGCGGCACGCACTGAATGCGCTCGAAGCCCAGCAAAGCGATGCACGTGCGCAGGTTGATTTGTTCGCGCCACCACCGCAGGTATTTGCCAGCGAGCCAAGCCTGGTGGACAAGGCTTTGGGTACGATAGACCCCGATACGCTCAGCCCGCGTGAAGCACTTAGTGCGCTGTACAAACTGAAGAAACTGCTAAGCCAGGACTAACTACATTACATGACTTACTGCGTCGCCATCAAACTCAATGCCGGACTGGTGTTTTTGTCAGACTCGCGCACCAACGCGGGCCTGGACCAGATCAGCACCTTTCGCAAAATGATCATCTATGAAAAGCTGGAAGACCGCTTCATGGTGCTGCTGTCGGCGGGCAACTTGTCCATCTCGCAATCGGTGCGCGAAATTTTGCAGGTTGAACAAATCAAAGACCACGAAAGCAACGCGCCCCTCACGATCTGGAACGCCAAAAGCATGTTTGACGCTGCCCGCGTGCTGGGTGCAGCCATTCGCCGCGTGCATGAACGCGACGCAGACGACCTGCAGCATTCAGGCGTTGACTTCAATGTGTCGATGATTTTTGGCGGCCAGATCAAGGGCGAAGGCATGCGGCTTTTCCAGGTGTATTCAGCGGGCAACTTCATTGAAGCCACACCTGAGACGCCCTACTTCCAGATTGGTGAATCCAAATACGGCAAACCCGTGCTTGACCGCGTCATCACACCTGAAACACCGCTTGAAGAAGCCTCAAAATGCGCGCTGGTGTCAATGGACTCGACCCTCAAATCCAACCTGTCGGTCGGCTTGCCGCTGGACATGGTGGTGTACGAAGTCGAAGCTTTTCACAGCGACAAAGTGGTGTGCATTGACTCAGACAACCCGTACTTCAAAATGCTGCACGACAACTGGGGCACCAAGCTGCGCCAGGTGTTTGACAGCATTGAAGACCCGATGTGGAACGGCGGCACCACCCAGGTACCGCTGCTTACGCCCTTGAGCCGCAACCAGCCGCTGCGCAAAATATCGTCGCCCCAGGAAAAGCTGATTTAAATGAAGCGCCAGAACCCTGCGCCCAAGCCGGTGATTGTCTTTTCACACGGCAACAGTTTTCCGGCCAGTATTTACGGCGCCATGACCCAGCTGCTGAAAGCACGTGGCTACACCGTGCGCGCAATTGAAAAATTGGGCCATGACCCGGCGTACCCAGTCACCAGCAACTGGCCGCATCTGGTCAAGCAGCTGGCTGATTTTGCAAGCGCCCAGGCGCTTGCAACCAAAGCGCCAATCGTGCTCGTTGGCCATTCGCTGGGCGGCTTTTTAAGCTTGATGTGCGCTGCCAAACACCCAGACCTGGCCGATGGCGCCCTGCGCGGCGTGGTTCTGCTGGACGCACCCATCATCAGCGGCTGGCGTGCCCGCATGGTCGGCGCAGCAAAGCTGACGACCATGATTGGCTCTTTTCCGCCGGGCTCCATCAGCGCCAAACGCAGAAGCAAGTGGGCATCCACGCAAGAAGCGTATTTGCATTTTCGGGCCAAGAAGAACTTTGCACTCTGGGACGACGAAGCCATCCTCCGCTACGCCGAACATGGCACGTTTGAGTCTGACGGCAGGCGCCAACTGGCGTTTGACCGCGCCATCGAAACTGCCATTTACAACAGCCTTCCACACAATCTGGGCAAACTGATGAAGAGCCATCCACCCAAATGCCCGGTGGCATTTATTGGTGGTCGGCAGTCGTTTGAAATCAAAGCGGTGGGCTTGGGCCTGACCCAGCGCATCACCGAGGGCCGCATGCGCATGGTCGACGGCAGCCACCTGTTTCCGATTGAAAACCCACTGGTAACCGCCGCCGCCATTGATGCTGAGCTGACCAGCATGTTGATGTAAGGCCTTTCCCTTGAGCAATCTACTGCTATTTTTTAAGTAGCTGCTTGCGCCCATAAAATGGGCGGTGTGGCCGTTATTAGCTGTTATTTACCGCTTTCAGGCCGTCCATTTGACCCAGCCACCGCTGGCGGTGGCCAGCACCACCACTCCAAACACAATGCGGTACCAGGCAAACGGCACAAAGCTGTGGCTGGAGATGTAGCGCAGCAGCCAGCGTATGCAAGCCCAAGCGCTGAAAAACGCAAACACCAAACCGGTAGCAAACATCGGCACATCAGCCACCGACAGCAACGCCCGCTCTTTGTACAGGCTGTACGCGCCCGCACCTATCAAGGTGGGCATGGCCAAAAAGAATGAAAAATCAGTCGCTGCCCTGCGCGACAAGCCCAGCAACATGCCGCCAATAATGGTTGCGCCGCTGCGGCTGGTGCCGGGGATCATTGCCAGGCATTGCACCAGGCCGACTTTTATCGCGTCCATCGAGGTCATGCTGTCGACCTCATGCACACGGGTCGCGCCAGGGTTGTTTTTATGCCGCCGCTCCGCCCACAAAATAATAAAACCCCCAATGATGAACGTGCTGGCCACCACGGTGGGCGTGAACAGATTGGCCTTGATGGCTTTGCCAAACAGCAGCCCCAAAATCACGGCGGGTACAAACGCAATCAACACATTGATTACAAACTGCTGGGCTTGTTTGTCGGTCGGCAGCGCGGCAAGCGTGCTGCGGATTTTTTGCCAATAAACCAAAATCACCGCGAAGATTGCGCCGGTTTGAATCGCAATGTCAAACACCTTGGCCTTTTCGTCGTCAAAGCCCAGCAGCGCACCCGCCAATATCAAATGTCCGGTCGATGAAATCGGCAAAAACTCGGTCAGCCCCTCAACGATTCCCATGATGGCGGCTTTGACTAGCAGGGCAACGTTCAAGTGGTCCACGAAAAACTCCAGTATTGACGTTGGATTATCGCTGGCGAGCCAACGCGTTTGATTCGTCCTGAAAAGCAGTTCGCGCACGTTTTTGGCGTTTCGTCGCATGGCTGTTGCAGCTCACCTGTATGCACGGCAAAGTTCAGGCCATCACACCACAAGGCCTGCCATGCAACTGACTCCGCTCATCGCCGTACACATGACTGCCGCCCTAACGGCGATCGTGATTGGCCCTGTCGCGCTATGGGCGCGCAAGGGCGCAACCCAGCGCCCCAAGCTGCACCGTGCGTTTGGTTATGCCTGGGTCACGCTGATGCTGTTGGCCGCGATTTCAGCAATTTTTATCCGCGACTATGACCTGCCCAATATTGCGGGCTACACACCCATTCACTTGCTGGTGCCGGTCACGCTTTTTGGGTTGACTCGCGCTTTTTACAGCCTGGCGCTGGGCAATATCGCAGGCCACCGGCAAGCCATGCAGTCGCTGTACATCGGCGCATGTCTTGTAGCGGGCGGCTTTACTTTGCTGCCCAACCGCTACCTGGGCAACCTGGTTTTGCACCAATGGCTGGCGCTTGTTTGACAGCGGCTGTTTTTTTGAGCAACCACACAAGGAGATTTTTATGCTCATGCAAATCGTCACCCGTACACCTGCAGGGGTCTGGGCCATCCTGGTTGTGCTGCTGTGGTTGGGACTCAAGCAAACCGCGCCTCGCAGCGTCAGCTTGCGGCGCATCACCGTGCTGCCTTTGGTGATGGTTTGCTTGTCACTGGCTGGCACCGTTACAGCTTTTGGCCCTGGCTACCAAGCACTGCTGGCCTGGTTTGCAGCCGCAGCAGTTGCAGCTGCCGTCGTGATGCAGCTCAGCTTGCCGCAGCCCACCCATTACAACCCACAGACACAACACTTCCAGCTGCCCGGTAGCTGGACACCGCTGGTGTTGATGATGGGTATTTTCATCACCAAATACACGGTAGGCGTGGCCTTGGCCATGCAACCAGGTCTGGCGGGCAATGCGCTGTTCAGCCAAAGCATTGCCGCACTGTACGGCGGCTTTAGCGGCGTGTTTGTAGCACGCGCTGCCCGCCTATGGCGACTGGCATTAACCAAAGCAAATGGCACAACCACTGCACTAGGAGCCTGAGCATGTCCACGAATTTGAATAGGCACACGTCGACTTTGCCGCAAGCGAATCTTGAACGCCAAGCCCGCCGCCGAGCCAGTGCCAAGCTA
This sequence comes from Polaromonas sp., assembly GCA_031386895.1. Classification (GTDB taxonomy): domain Bacteria; phylum Pseudomonadota; class Gammaproteobacteria; order Burkholderiales; family Burkholderiaceae_C; genus Polaromonas. The sequence goes on along the minus strand of JANNCT010000066.1, from coordinate 21,567 downwards.
AGCTGGTATGTCCACGCGCTGGTTTACCTCAGCGTGAACCTGATGCTGGCGCTGCTGTCCATCATGAGCGGCAAGCATTGGGCGGTGTTCCCCGCCTTGGGTTGGGCGCTGGGCTTGTTGATTCATGGTGTGGTGGTGTTTGTTGTGACGGGCGGAGCAGGCCTGCACGAGCGGCTTGTGCAGCGCGAACGCGACCGACTGAGCTCTCAGCGCGATGCCTGGTAGAGCCCCGTCATATGATTCAGGCATGCAAGATTTGACAGCCGCACTCCCCGCACAGCAAGCCACTGGCGCGCCGGCACGCATCCGCAACAGCCTGCCCAGTCTGGCCCGGCACAGCTTGATCGTCATGGGTTTTTGCACGCTGATCGCCGCGGTGTTGTGGCTGGCCAAGCCGGGGCAGCGTTTTGACAACCAGCTGGTTTATTCGCTGGCCACCGGCCTCAGCTCATGGCTGGTAATTGACTTTTCCCGGTTTTTTATTGATGTGAAGTCGCCGTTTGGCTTTCCGCGTAGCTGGCGCGGGGTGGTGCTTATTTTTGTGGGCGTGTCTTTTGGTTTTGTTGTGGGCACGCTGGCCGGTGACGCCTACAGTGGCCGCTCAACGTTTGAGCTGCTGCCCAATCAGCCGCGGTTTTTTCTGTATCTGTTTTTGTTTACCGTCAGCGTGGGTGTGGGCATCAGCTATTTTTTTTACGCAACCGGCAAAAGCAGTTACCTGCAACGCGAGCTGGCTATATCGCGTCAACAAGCCGCTGAAGCGCAACTCAAACTGCTGCAAAGCCAGCTGGAGCCGCACATGCTATTCAACACGCTAGCCAATCTGCGCGCGCTGATTGGCACTGACCAGCAGCGTGCAACGGCCATGCTGGACAGCATGATCGACTACCTGCGCGCCACACTTACTGCGTCACGCGCCACCACGCACAGCCTGCAAGACGAGTTTGACCGGCTGGACGACTATCTGGCGCTGATGGCTGTACGCATGGGGCCACGGCTGACCTACACACTGGATTTGCCGCCAGAACTTGGCAGCCAACCTGTGCCCACTTTGCTGCTGCAGCCGCTGGTTGAAAACGCCATCAGACACGGGCTGGAGCCGAAGCTTGAAGGCGGCGGTGTCAACATCCGCGCCCGCCGCGAAGGCAACAACATCATACTCACCGTGCTCGACAACGGCATTGGGCTGAGCGGTGGTGCAGGCTTTGGCTTGACGCAGGTGCGCGAGCGGTTGCAGGCCACCTACGGCGATGCCGCTGCTTTTTATTTAGGAGCTGATAGCGCCCGTTCTACTTGCGCCAGAATCACTTTTCCTACACAAATAGCGTAAAAAAAGTGGTCACCGCCCTGATCGCCGAAGACGAGCCGCTGCTGGCAGCAGCACTCAAAGCTGAGCTGGAACGCGCCTGGCCCGCCCTGCAAGTAGTTGCCGTGGTGGGAGACGGCGCATCGGCTGTGGCGCAGGCTTTGGCGCTGCAGCCCGATGTGCTTTTCTTCGACATTCAAATGCCCGGCATGAGCGGACTAGACGCAGCAGCCGAGCTGCTTGACGCCTGGCCGCTGCCAACTGCTGGCAGCAAGCCCTTCCCGGCGCTGGTGTTTGTTACTGCCTTTGACCAGTACGCCGTGGCTGCCTTTGAAGCGCAAGCCATGGACTACCTGCTCAAGCCGGTACAGCCCGCCAGACTGCTAAAAACCATACAAAAAGTGCAGCTAGCCCAACAAGTACGGGCGCAAGCAGCTATTAAAAGCATAGCGAGCACCGATACCCAACTAGAGCAAACGCTGGCCCAGCTGCGTGCCCTGCTGCCTTCAATGCAAGCTCCAGCGGCTCAACCACTGCAAATGATTTCAGCCGCGCTGGCGGGCTCGCAAGGCAGCACGCTGCAAATGGTGCCGATTGCTGACGTGCTGTACTTTGAGGCGGCAGACAAATACATTCGTGTGCTGACGGCAAACGCCGAATTTTTAATTCGCACGCCGCTCAAAGAACTTCTGGCCCAGCTCGACAGCAACACCTTCTGGCAAATTCACCGGGGCACCGTGGTGCGGGCAACCGCCATTCACACAGTGCGGCGTGATGAGCAGGGCAAACTCACCGTCACGTTGCACGGCAACCCCGACAAACTAGCCGTGAGCCGCATATACAGCCATCTTTTCAAGGCGATGTAGTTTCGATTCCCAATAAAAACGATAACTGCGTTGCTTCGCCTTGTCGTGTTGTGGCGCTGTCTGCGGCTTCACGCCTTGTTCTCGCTTCTATTGGAAATTGGAACAAGCAGCGAAAGACCGCCGCGTCATTCACGCGGCATCAACTGGTAAAAGTCAAACCCCGCGCTGCGCCCGCCCAGGCAACCTGCCAGCTTGTCTTCAATCGTGCGCCACATAGCTAGCCGGTTGCGCCATTTGCTGATGCTGTGGCCTTCGTCTGCAAACAGCAGATAGTCCACCGGGCGGCCAAGTTTTTGCAGCGCGGCCACCACGTCGTCGGAGTCTTGCTTGAGCACGCGAATGTCGTTGGCGCCATGAATCACCAGCATAGGTGCGGTGATTTTTTCCAGGTGCGAGACAGGTGAGTTGGCCAGCATTTGCGCGCGGTCTTCAGGTTTGTTCACATCGCCAAACGTGCGCGCAAACATGTGGCGGTTGCGCCAAAACGGTGGCCAGCTTTCAATCGTCCGCGCCCAGTTGGCCACGCCCACCACATTGATTCCGCACTGGTAATCGTGCGGCTTTTGTATGAGCTGCGCCATGACTGAAAAGCCGCCAAAACTGCCGCCAGACACCGCAATGCGCTTTGGGTCGGCAATGCCTTGATCGATGGCCCATTGCGCGCCCTCGGCAATGTCTTTTTGCAGGCGGCCAAAATACTCACGGTTTGCGGCGTTTATGTGGTCGCTGCCGTAGCCCGTTGAGCCCCGATAGTTCACCGTCAGCATTGCGTAGCCACGGTTGGCCAGCAATTGCCGAGTGTTGAAAACCGCCGGGCTCCAGGTGTCGCGCGCCCACGGTCCGCCATGAATTTCAACGACCATTGGGGCCGGGCCTACTACGCCGCGCGGGGCAATCACATAACCGTGAATTTTTCGCCCATCAGATGCCTTGAACGAAAACGGCTTTTGCGCAGACAGCAGGTTTGCCGCGTCTGGCAGCACAGGGTTCAGGCGGCTGATCTGCCCGGTAGTACGGTCTAGCAGCAGCTCGGCAGAATCAAAGTCACTCACACTGCGCAGCACCACGCGCTGGTTGTTTTCTGAAATACTTTGCGGGCGGGTAATGATGGGCTGCGCTGGCAACAATTTGGCAGCTACCGCTTTTTGCACCGCTGCGTCTACGTCACGCTGCCACTGCGCATCGAGCCATTTCATTTCGGGGTAGCCCGGCTCGACCACATAGCCCAGTGGCCCGCCTTTGCCCGCAGGCAGTACGGCAAAGCTCAAGTCAACGGCATCATGTGCGGCCAACAACTTCTCTTGGCCGGTGGCCAGGTCAACTTCAAACAACGCTGTTTTATCGCGACCAATATCGCTGTTCACCCAGGCTTTGCCCGCTACCGTATCGAGCCGGCTGAACCAATAGGTTTGAAAGCCGGTCACGGTTTTAAAAGCGCGCCACGTGCCATCGGGCTGCAGCAGTTCAATCACCACGTCTGAGCCATCTTCCCGCCCCAGTTGCCGCCCGCGCCCGGCCAACTGGCGGTCGGTATTCATTAACCAATAAAGCACAGTGCCATCGCTGCGCGCAACTTCGCGCACAGTTCGGGTTTGCGCGTCGGCTTCATACAAGTCAAACGTAGACCGGTCTCGCTGGTTGGTTGCAAAGTAAAACCGGGCTGAACCTTCAGCGCCACGCGCCACAAAATAGCTGCGTACGGCGCTGCCTGTAGTTAATGCCCACGGTGCAAAGCCACTGGCCTGCGTGTCTATCACCAGCAGCCGGGTGTTTTCATCGCCGATGGGGTCTTTGGTGTAAACAATGTGGCGGTTGTCAGCCAGCCAATTCTGGTTACCACCGCGCCGCCCCATATTGCCTGTGGCAAAAGTTGTGACAGCTGTTGGGTTTGCCACATCTCGTACGGCCAAGCCAACGTCCAGCCCCACTGTTTGTACCCACATCAATCTTTGACCATTTGGGGCCAGCTGGTAGCCACCTGCTGCATCAATATTGGCCACAAAACGCCTCACTGGCACCAGCTCAGGCAATTGCCCAGCTTGCACTGCGCTCGCCAGTGCCTTGTGCGTAGGTGCAGTTGTGCATGCCCCCAGGTTAAACAAGACCAGTACAAAAGCAAGCACCAACGGCAACCTGATGAACATAAAAGCTTTAAAAGTAATAGGTTGATTGACATCATAGCTACACGATTTGTCCAATTGCGCGGCGCTTTTTATGGTCAGTGCGTTTTGAGTTGCTGCTGTTGACTTGCACGCCTTGCAATGCATGTCCTACACAGCAAGCTACTGCTGCGGGTTGTACTTGAAAAGCTTCAATCTCAAAACTACAACTCCAAGGGGAATTTATGAAATCTACGCACAACACCGCCATCGCTTACGGCAAAGGCGCTGCAGCCACGCTTACCATGGCGCTTGGCACCGCTTTCATCATGGCGGCGTGTTCTACCGCCAAGCCGCCAGCCAAGGAGTTTTCACAAGACAAGGTTGCTGACATGGTGCGCGTGCCAGCGGGCAATGTGGTGGCGCTTGAAACCACAGGCGTGGGCGTGCTCAATTACGAATGCCGCGCCAACGCTGCCGCTACCGGCGCTAACGGCTGGGCGCTGGCAACACCCAAAGCAGAGCTGATAGACCGCACGGGCAAAGCAGTCGGTACCTACAGTGGCCCACCCGCTATGTGGACGCACACCGACGGCTCAACCGTGGTCGGCACCCAAATTGCAATTGCCCCCAGTACCGGCGGCAACAACATCCCCACGCAGTTGTCAAAAGGCACACCGGGCGCGATGGCAGGCGCGATGCAAAACATCACCTTCATTCAGCGTTTGAACACCAAGGGCGGGCAAGACATTTCCAAAGCCTGCGGGCCAGCCGATGTTGGCGACAAAATCACTATTCCGTACCAGGCTGACTATATTTTCTGGAAAGCTGCATAAGGCGTTTACCGGGCTTCAACCAGCGCAGCGGCGCTTTAGACCCGCCCATAAAAAAACCTGCACAAATATGATTTGTGCAGGTTTTTTTTCGACCAGCGTCAGTTAAAACGCGGGCTGCTTATCGCTGGTAGTACACCTGCCCGTAGCTTTGTTGCGGCTGCACGTAATAGCCGCCGCGGTTGTGCTTCCAGCCGTTGTTACCGTGGCCGTGCCCATTGCGGTAACCATGTGGCCTGCCATTTGGGTACAAGCCTGGGTAGCCGTACGTTACCGGTGCAGGGCTGTAGTAAGTTGGCGGGCCCTGGTAGTAAACCGGTGCTGGCTGCACATACACGGGGCGCGGCTGCACGTACACAGGCTGCGGCTGCACATAAACCACCTGCGGCTGTGAGTACACGGGGTAAGCATAGCCCGGCGAGCCGATTTGTACTGAAAACTGCACGTTGTCGCGTGCCTGCGCGGCACCGGTAAAACCAAAACCCGCCAGCACTACGGCAGCTAAGCCAGCTGCGCTTGCAATAGCAGCAGCTCGTTGAGTGGTTGGCGCGTGGCCAATAACATTTTGAAGAATGGTCATCATGGGCTCCTTGGCATGAAATGCATGCCGTGTATGAAGATTAACGCGCAACCCGCAGCGCCGCCTACCCTTTGGAGCGTTAAGTAAGTTGCAAAACGTAAGCGCGGCCGTAGGGCTTTGTCTGCAGCGCCCTAAAATCAAACCATGACATCCGCAACCACCCCACCCGCACCGCAGCCCGCGGCTGCCCTGGCCGCCAAAGAAACCACACCAAGCAGCAGCTTTACCAGCAACTTTTTGCGCCAGATTATTGAAAAAGACCTGGCCGCTGGCACCTATAGCGGCCGCCATTGGGGCGGAAGCCCCGGCGACGCGGCGCACCATGCTGCAGGGCCCGTAGATGCGCAAAAAGTACGCATGCGCTTCCCGCCGGAGCCAAACGGCTACCTGCACATCGGCCACGCCAAGAGCATTTGTTTAAATTTTGGTCTGGCACGCGACTACGGCGGCGTGTGCCACCTGCGCTTTGACGACACCAACCCCGAAAAAGAAGACCTTGAATTCGTCAACGGCATCATTGACGCGGTGAAGTGGCTGGGCTTTGACTGGACGCAAGACGGCAACAGCACACCCTACCAGGCCAGCGATTATTTTGACTTTATGTACCGCGCCGCTGAGTATCTGGTTGAAGCTGGCTTGGCTTATGTTGACGAGCAAACGGCAGATGAAATGCGCGCCAACCGGGGCGACTTTGGCAAGCCGGGTGTTGACAGCCCCTACCGCAGCCGCACCATTGCCGAGAACATGGCGCGCTTGCGTGAAATGAAGGGCGGCAAGCTGGACGACGGCGCCGCCGTGTTGCGCGCCAAAATCGACATGGCCAGCCCTAACATCAATATGCGCGACACAGCCATTTACCGCATTCGCCGTGCGCACCACCACAACACGGGCGACAAGTGGTGCATTTACCCCATGTACGCGTTTGCGCACCCGATTGAAGACGCACTGGAGCAAATTACCCACAGCCTGTGCACACTAGAGTTTGAAGACCAGCGCCCGTGGTACGACTGGCTGCTGGAGCGCTTGATTGAAGGCGGCCTGCTGGCCAGCCCCGCACCACGCCAATACGAATTTGCCCGGCTGAACCTTACCTACGTGCTGACCAGTAAACGCAAGCTCGCGCAACTCGTCAATGAAGGAAAAGTATCAGGCTGGGACGACCCCCGCATGCCAACAATAGTCGGCCTGCGCCGCCGTGGCTACACACCCGAGGCGCTGCAACTGTTTGCCGAACGCATAGGCGTGACCAAAAGCGACAGCTGGATTGACTACAGCACGCTGGAAGGCTGCCTGCGGGAAACACTAGACGGCACAGCCCCACGCGCCATGGCCGTGCTGGACCCGATCAAACTGGTGTTGACGAACTGGGATGAGGTGATGGGAGCAGGCAAGCTCGACGAATGCAGCGCCCCGGTACACCCGCATCACCCAGACCTGGGCAAGCGCAATTTCAAAATCGGGAAAGAAGAGTGGATAGAACGCACAGACTTTGAAGAAACACCGCCCAAAGGTTTCTTCCGTTTATTCCCCGGCAACAAGGTAAGACTGAAATACGGCCACGTCATCGAATGCACAGGCTGTACCAAAGATGCGTCGGGCAAAGTGACCGAAGTTCAAGCCCTGCTGATACCCGACACCAAAAGCGGTACACCCGGCTCAGACGCCGTCAAGGTCAAAGGCGTCATCACCTGGGTAGCCGTAGCCGACGCCCTGAAAGCCGAAGTGCGCCTGTACGACAGATTGTTCAAAGAAGCCCACCCCGAAGCAGGCGGCGCAGACTTCTTGCAGAACCTGAACGCGAATAGTCTGACGGTGATGCACGCAGTGGTTGAACCGTCATTGGCAACTGCAAAAGCTGACGACAAGTTTCAGTTTGAGCGGCATGGCTACTTTGCGGCTGATCGAGTCGATCATGCGGCTGGGAAGCTGGTGTTTAATTTGGCTGTGGGGTTGAAGGATGGCTGGGGTAAGTAACACCGAATTAGATATCCGAGAAATCAGTATTTTCAACCGTCCTAAAAAGTAAATTTTTCAAACGTGACGCATAAATTTTTTTGCCCCGAACCACAAAATGATGTTCAATGGGGCTGCAAAAGAGCGTGCAAGTGTTGAACGGAAATTGAGTTCTAAATGCCATCGAACTTGCATCTCTGAATTTTTGGAGTCAATCATGAGAGTTTTTTGCTTCCCAAAACCCAAATCAATTACTGACTTGGAACATGACAAAAAAATTACAGGACATCTTCGATCTGCCGCCGAGCTAAGGCGATCAATAAAAATTGCGGTTGTGGATGATCAGCCCTTTGCGCCAGAGCACAACCTGAAGAACAACCAATTTCAGATAGTGACCTACACAGATATTCACAAAGTTGATCAGCTTGAAGAATTTCCAATAGTTTTATGTGATCTTCAGGGCGTGGGATTGCAGCTAGCAAGCGATTTGCAAGGGGCCTATTTAATCGAGGAAATCAAACGCAATTACCCAGAGAAGGCGGTAATTGCATTCACCGGCGGCAGTACAAATAGTACGATTTCGAAACGAGCCTCTCTTGCTGCGGACGACTATTTGCGCAAAGACGTCTCCATTGAAGAATGGCGCGATGTGCTCGACCGGCATATCCGCAACCTTAGCGATCCCGTCTACGTGTGGAAACAGCTCCGCATACGCTTAATCAAAGCCGATATAACCCCTCTAGAGCTTCTCAAGCTCGAACATGCATACGTTACTTCAGTTAAATCTGGAATGGAGGTTACAAAAAACGCGATTCGGACCGCCGTAAGCTCTGCAAATACAGATCCTTTGGTAAACAAAGAAATCACTGGATTTCTAGCGTCGAAGGCTTTTGATTTGGTTTTCGAAGCATTGAAGGGTGTCGCGACATGATTGCGCCAACCGCACTCAATACTATTTGCTTCCCTTGGATATTGGTAGACAGTTCTGGGGCTATCTTGAAAGAAGGTAAAGGCTCGCTGTTCCCCAAACCAAACTATCAAATAGAAACCATTCTTCCAAACGCACAACTAATTAGCGGGAATGGGTGGGGCGTATGCCCTAACGGTTACGCCATGTACCGCTTCTCGGCTGCGGTATTAGCGCCTGCGTCTGTGGTACTTCACGGTCTAAAAGTAAACGGTATTTCCACGGCTCGCGGCAGGTCGGAAACCCTGTCAATCAACATCGACAAAATCGACTTGGTGAACTATGTGCAAGCATATTGCGAAGGGCTTGAAGCCCTCGACGACCAATACCGCGCGCTCATTCGCCACAATATCCACGAAGTGCGAGGAATCAATTCGGCGCTGTATAACGCGGCTTTCGAATTACAGACCTTGTTAGATACAGATTCATACGCTCGAGGGAACACTGCATCTATTTCTAAAAGTGTCGTTAGTCTGTCCGAGTTACTAAGAGGTCGAATAGATTTCATGGAATTTATTGCCAATCCAAGCACGCAGAGTGTTCGAAGCAGTGATATTGCCGTTTATAGAAAATTTGATAAGGTGCAACGATGCTTTCGAGTCACCGCCCACAAACGTGGTATCGAATTTGAAATTAGCGGCTCATCAAGCAAGGTCGCGTACGGCCCTCCCGTGTTTGATTTGATTCCCTATCTTTTGCTCGATAACGCAGTCAAGTATTCCCCCGACAAATGTCCAATAAAAATTGTATGCAACGACGGTGTATCAACGATTTTTTGCTCCGTAACTTCAATGGGGCCGAGAATTCTTCAGTCTGAGCTTCCAGACATTTTTTCTGCTGGCATGCGAGGCGAGAACGCGCTGAAATCTCAAAAAGAGGGTTCTGGCCTTGGTTTGTCAGTACTTCAAAAAATAATTTACGACATTTTTTCCGGATCGATATCTGTGAATCAGAGTGACAACAAACTTACCGTGAACGGTGTGCCGTATTGCGAAGTCACTTTTGAAATAAAGATACCGGTCAAATCAGCGAACTCACGCTCTTGATTTGATTTAGTTGGGCACTACCGGCGGAAAATCTGGGTAATTGGGGTCTGGGTAATTGGGGTCAGACTCCAATTAATTTTCTAGAAATATATGGTGTCGCAGCCTCCAATCAACTAGCGGTCCTTTTTTACAATAATAGTCACACTTGAGAATATGGCCAAATTTCTAAACACTAGCGCAACCAATTACTTCCTCGAAGAAATGATAAAAAGCGCCTCAGACCGCCTGATTCTGATCAGCCCTTTCCTCAAACTCAACGACCGCATGAAAGAGCTGCTGGCAGACAAGAATCGGCTGAAGATCGACGTGCGCATCGTCTATGGCAAAAGCGAGTTGCAGCCGCAAGAGATTGAGTGGCTGCGTGGCTTAACTTACATACGCACCAGCTTCTGCAAAAACCTGCATGCCAAGTGCTACATGAATGAAGAGATGTGCATCGTTACCAGCCTGAATCTGTACGAATTCAGCCAGGTGAATAACAACGAGATGGGCGTGCTGATTAAACGCAGTGAAGATATTGAGTTGTACAAAGACGCCTACGAAGAAGCCCAGCGCATCATCCGCATCAGTGACGAGGTGCGGATTTCGCTGGAACGAATTTCCAATGAGCCTGAAACTTCCAGTCAATCTGCCAACAAAACGCAAGACGATGAGCAAGCAGGCGACAAACTCCCAACTGGAAAACTTGCGCAGAAGCTTGGCATGAAGTTGGCACAGCTTTTAGAGCTTGCGGTAGCGCAGGGCTACCTCAGCATTGACGGTGACAAACACAGCCTGAGCCCAAAAGGCGAAAAAGCTGGCGTTGAATTTATTGCAAAGAGCCGCTTTGGCCCGTACTTTCTCTGGCCGCAAGATTTCAAGCCGACATAGCTATTTAAGCAAACACTTGACCCGACGCTATTAATACAGGAGCTGCTTGCGCCCGTATTGATTGGCTTCTGGCTACTTTTGATGGTGTAAACAGCAGGTTTTTGACGTCAAAAGTCCGACTTGGGGCAGGTTCAGGCCCCGAAAAAGCCCTGAAATGCCGTTTTTGGCCTATTTTTACTTATGTTTTAGGCCTACAGGCCAATAAACACGGGCGCAAAAAGCTATAAAAATAGGAGTCAATTCATTGGCAGTCGCCCCCGATTCAGACAGGACAGCCCCGCAATCCTTGCATTCCAACCTACCAGTCACCAGCTAGTCCGTATGAGCGAACCCCTGCACATCGTCTGCCCCCATTGCCAAACCACCAACCGCATCCGTAGAGAACAGCTTGCCAGCGCGCCCGGCTGCGGGCAGTGCAAGCAGCCGCTCTTTACGGGCAATCCAGTTGACCTGGCAGAGGCTGCATTTGACAAGCACCTGCAGCGCAACCAGATCCCGCTGCTGGTGGACTTTTGGGCGCCGTGGTGCGGCCCGTGCCGGCAGATGGCACCTGGCTACGTGCAGGCTGCCGCCCAGCTGGAGCCCCAGGTGCGCGTGGCCAAGGTGGACACCGAGGCGCAGCAGGCACTGGGTGCGCGTTACCAGATCCGCAGCATTCCGACGCTGGCGCTGTTCGTCAATGGCTTTGAGGTAGCCCGCCAGCTAGGGGCCATGAGCGCCAGCGACATCGTGCGCTGGACGCGGCGGAACATACCAGGCTGACGGTTAGTTGTAACCACCGGGCTCAGACTACAAATAAATTGGAGAGTTTGACAAATGTCGCACCCAGTGCTACATTTTTACATGCCAGCAAAATCAGAAGCACCCACTGGGCGAGTCTTTAAATCCGCGTGGTTTAGCAAGGCGGCCAAAAAGGCGCATATTCACGATGACGAGTTATGTGCTGCTGTAAAGCAGGCGATGCTTGGTCAGGTAGATGACCTCGGTGGCGGAGTGTTCAAGAAGCGGCTAAACGACAACATGCACCGCTCCATCATTTTGGCCAAGGCTGGCAAGTGGTGGGTGTTCGATTACCTGTTTGCTAAAAAAGACCGTGACAACATTGAAGACGACGAGCTTGTGCAGTTTCGCGCTTTGGCCAAGAACTACGCCATGCTGAACGACACGCAAATCGGGCAACTTATTGACGGCAACCATTTGAAGGAAATATGCCATGACCGCTAAAAAAGTCTTTAAATCAGATGCGTTTGAAGCCATCCATTCGTCTGCCAGCGCCCTGCACAATATTGGCGCCATTGACAAAACCACGATGCGCGGGTTTGACGTGTCTTGCCTGGCGCTGCCAGCAGACATCAAGCCAGAGCAGATCAAAATGATCCGCGAGTTGAACCATGTGAGCCAACCTATCTTTGCGCGCTACCTGAACACGAGTGAGTCGACCGTACAAAAATGGGAAACAGGTGCCAAACGGCCTAGCGGCATGGCATTAAAGCTGCTCTCAGTGATTCAAAAACATGGCTTGAATGTGTTGGCTTGACAATCTGCGATTCAACCTTTTAATTCAGACCCGTGTCTTTGACTGAAAAGCAACTGATAGCCCGCAATGCCAAGCGAGACTTGGCGGCTGAACTGCTGGAATCAATTCGTGACATGAAGGCTGGCCGGGGTGCGGTAGTGGGCCGATTTCCCACATCAATAAATGAGCACAGAGACGCACTAGAGAAACCCAAACCTCGCGTCATCGTCTTCGCCGGCCCTAATGGTGCAGGCAAGTCAACACACGCGGATGCCATCCTCGGAAAGCTGGGCATTGAAACCTTTGTCAACGCTGACTTTATTGCCCGTGGCCTGTCGGGCCGCAACACGGAAGCGGTTGCCTTTGAAGCGGGCCGCATTATGCTCAAGCGTTTGCATCAGTTGGCAGATTCCAAAGCAGACTTTGCCTTTGAATCAACGCTTTCAAGTCGCACATTCGCCCTGTTTTTGCGCACGCTAAAAGTACAGGGTTATGCAGTGGTCATCTATTACTTTGCGCTTAGCAGCGCACAACTCGCGGTGCGCCGAGTAAAGCTGCGGGTTTCGCTGGGCGGACATCATGTTCCGAGTGACGTCATACAACGGCGGTTTAGCCGCAGCATTAGCAACTTCTTAACGCTTTACGCGCCGTTAGTCGATGAATGGACGTTGTTTGATAATTCGAGCAAAGGCAGAGCCAAGCAAGTGGCCAGACAAACCGCAGATCAATTGACCATCACAGAGATCACAACATGGCAAAAACTACAAAAGCTCCGCAAAACCTTCTGACGCCATCACCCAAAGAGCTACAAAAAGCGTTGGCGCAATCGGCAAAACAAGCTGAAGCACTCGCTGCCGCCTATGGCGTCAAAGTGCCGTATGCAAGGGCGACAGTCGTCCATACTGCGCCAGCTCAGCGCTGATTGAATGCACTTAGCGAAAATTGGAGTCAAACTTTAATTGACTCTGAATTGCTATCTAATTATTAGTTGTTTGCGCTCGTATTATTTGGCTTGTGGCTACTTTCGATGGTGCAAATAGCCGGTTCTGACATAAAAGGAGCGACTCGGGGCGGGTTCAGGCTCAGAAAAAGTCCTGAAATGCCGTTTTTGGCCTGTTTTTACTTATGTTTTAGGCCTCTACGCTACTGGATACGGGTGCAAGCAGCGCGCAGGCAGCCGCCTAGCTGGAGCCCAAAGTACGCTTGGCCAAGGTAGATACCGAGGCTGTGCAGGCGCTGGGGTCGCGCTACCAGAACCGCAGCATTCCGACGCTGGCGCTGTTCGTCAATGGCCGCGAAGTAGTTCGTCAACTAGGCGCAATGAGCGCCAGCGACATCGTGCGCTGGACGAGGCTGCACACACCTGGCTGACGATTTGCTGCATTTTTTGCACCACCATCAACTTATGTCGTGAGTCAGCTGGATATTTGGTCCGTCTATCGAACTGACCGAAATTACGTGACCGCTACAGCCTTCAGGGACTACATCCAGTTAACGCCGTAGTGACCGTACACCTTTTGCCCGTAAGCGTCAGAGTACTCAGGCATTTCGCTTTCCGAGTATCGCGGCGCCTTTTCGAGGTGCGACTTGTCAACCGGTACAACATAGCCATCAAGGTTGGTGTCATATTTCAGCATGCTCCAGGGAAGCGGGTAGCGATCCGTGCCCATCCCCAGAAAGCCGCCGAACTCCAGCACTGCGTAACGAACCACGCCAGAACGCTTGTCGATCATCAGCTCATCGATTGACCCGAGCTTGTCACCGTTGCCGTTGTAGACCGAGGTGCCTTCGACCTTGTCCGAAGAAATAACGTTGCTGTTCATCTGGAATCTCCTTTGGGTGCAGCCAGCCGACAACGTGTCAACCAGTCCAAAATTTAGTTTCCGCCATTCTGACTCCGGCAATGCTCAGCGCAGACGCTGAGCCGCCGTAGGAACTTATCTCTTGCACTAGAAAACTTTGGCGCAGCGATGATCCCTTTTACTAAAATCGTTAAGAGAAATACGAACACATGACTGTTGCAAACGTCACCACCAAGACACCAGCCGCCACTCGCGCATTCGCCGAGCGCGTAGCGCACGCATATGCATATTCATATAGGCAGTGCTGATGGTGAAGCAAAGTACTGGTTGACGCCTTCGATTTATCTGGCGGGCAGTGATGTTTTTGACGCTTGAACGCTGCATGAACTCCACGGCGTTGCTGCCTCTAACAAAGTGCTAATTGAAAGAATGTGGAATGAACATTTCGCCTAAATCTATTCGCTTTGACGATGACACTTTGTGGGTCAGCTTGTCTGATGGCCGCACCATTGCTGCGCCATTGGCTTGGTTTCCGCGCCTGCTGGATGCCGCGCCTGAGCAACGGGCTAAGGTTGAATTGAGTAAAAGCGGGCTGCATTGGGATGCGCTTGACGAGGATATTTCGGTTGCTGGATTACTGGCCGGTCAGCGTGATTTGACTTCGCACAGCACGCAAGCGAATACTTAGGGAATAAACCCAATTTGGGTACAATAAACCCCATTATGGGTATTATTGAAACTTCACCGATATTGCAGCCCACCATGGCTGATGCCTTGTTTCCCAAGGTACGCCAGCGGGTTTTAGGCGTGCTTTTTGGCAACCCGGGCCGCAGCTTTTATGCCAATGAAGTAATTGCACTCGCGCAGTCGGGCACAGGCGCTGTGCAACGTGAGCTGGCGGCGTTGCTTGATGCAGGTTTGCTGCTGATGACCAAGCGCGGCAACCAAAAGCACTTTCAGGCCAATGCGGCTGCCCCGGTGTTTGCCGAGCTTCGCGGGCTGGTGCTTAAAACAATGGGCTTGGCTGATGTGCTGCGGGCAGCGCTGGCGCCGCTTGAACCGCAGATCAGCGCTGCTTTCGTTTATGGATCGGTGGCCAAGCAGCAGGACACGGCGCAGAGCGATATTGACGTGCTGATCGTCAGCAGCACATTGGGTTATGCCGATGTTTTTGGTGCACTTGAAAGCGCCACCATACAGCTTGGCCGCAAAGTAAACCCGACGCTGTACACACCAGACGACATCGCCAAACGCCTCGCGCAAGACAACTCATTTATCACCCGTGTTTTACAGCAACCCAAAATCTGGTTGATCGGAACTGAGGAGCAATTGCATGGTTGAGCCGCTCAACAAGCAACTGGACAACCTGAGCGGTGCTGGCAAGCCGCTGCAGCAAGAACCCTTCGACGCCAACGAATTTGCAGGCTTGCTGCGCAGCGGCATTGCACGCCTGAAGGATGCGCGTAACGCGACCCTGGCGCTTGAAAGCCGGTTTGACCTGGCCTACAACGCAGCCCATTCCCTAAGCCTGGCCGCATTGCGCCGCAGGGGTTAACGCTCTAGCAACTGGTACATCGTTTTTCAGGTGCTGCCGCACACGCTGGGTTTGGGTGCTGAAGTCTGGCGCGTGCTCGACAAAAGCCACAACACGCGCAACTTGGGCGAATACGAAGGTATGCTGGATGTTGACGAAAAGCTGGTTGCAGACCTGATTACAGCTAATCAGGCAGTAGCGGATGCTTTGGGCAAATAATGGTACTTGCTATGTATTAAATAGCTGCTTGCGCCTGTATTTACTGCGCTGTAGCCTGTTTGTGCATTATTTTTGACGTTCAAAGGTAACATCAGCACATGACTACAGTTGTTATGCACCCTTTTCAGCGCGCAGTGATGCGCTTTATCTCCGTTCATGCCGCACCATTTTTCAGCCGCGTTCTACTGGTATTGCTCGCACTGGCTGGCTTGCTGATGGGCAGCTCGGCGCACGCGCAGATTCAGCGCTCCATCGTCAACCCCAGTTTTGAGCTGCCCTTTACCGGGGCGCGTGCCGCGCAGCTCAATGTGTTTTTTACATTCAGTCCAAGTGCGTGGATAGCTGTGGACGCTGGTGAAATTCCTGGCTGGGAAACTACCCATCCGGTGGTGACGAACGGCTGCCCGGCCGGCAGCACCGCCTACACCGCACCCTACACCTGCACACCTATTGAGGTGTGGGCCAACAGCTTTCTTGGAGTTGTGCCGCCTAACGGCAGAGTAATAGCTGAGCTGAATGCCTACACATCGTCCAAGCTATATCAAAACATTTGCATGACCGCTGGTGAAACGTTTGCGTTTAACTTTGCGCACCGCGGGCGCGATGGTGCAGACAGGGCGCAGCTGCAGATTGGCGGCGCCAGCACCGTGGTGCTTGATGTCACCACCAACACTGCAGGCACCGGCGTTATTAACGCGGGCGGCGCTGCTACAGCGCAAAGCGCAACCGGCATTGCCAACGGCTGGACGCGCTACGCCGGCAACTACGCCTACACCGGCGCATCAGGCGTCCAGCGGCTGGGGTTTGCAGCAATCTCTACAAGCACTGGCAATCTGAGTTCGGGCAATCTGCTGGACGACATCAACATTGCGCTGAAACCTTATGTTGAATTTGTCGCCAGCGCAGGCAGCGACACTGAGGGCGGTACGTACACCCCGCCACGCATCAAGGTGGTGGGCTCGGTGCCTGCGGGCGGCCTGGTATTGGAGCTTGCTGTCGGCGGAACTGCTGTGTTCAACACCAAATTCAACTACACCGGCACTTCGACGCTGACGGTTTCAAGCGGCACTGCAAGCACCCTGAATGTGACAGTGCCGCCAGGCAACTACAGCGATGCAACTGCAAACAACATTTTTAGCTTGCCCATCAGGCTGATCGACAACGCCGTTATTGAAGACAACACCACCGTGGTGTTGAGCATGCCTGCCAACTTGCCTGCCAACCCGTTTGTTAATGCCAACGCCACCGCATGCGGCGGCACATTCAACCCGGTGTACACCCACACCGTGGTAGACAACGACATTGATTTGCAGACCACCAAAACCAGCAGCCCGGCTGCAGCGCAGAGAATTGGCAACACGCTGACTTACACCGTGACGTACTCCAACGTTACGCCGCCGGTGTTGACGTTAGCGCCACTGACTGGACACAACGCACAAACCGTGACGATAAGCGATGCGCAGCCTGCGGGCGTCACTTTTACGGCATGGGCTTGCACGGCGGCGGGCACCATTTGTCCTGCAGCCAGCGGTAGCGGCTCAATTGCGCAAACGGCAACTTTACCTGTGAGCTCTACGCTGACCTATGTAGTGCAAGCGGTTGTTATCAGCGACACCTACTGCGGCAGCGCGGTGGTCAATACCAGCACCATTTCAGGCACAGCCACCAGCCCGCTGGGTGCCAGTTTGACTGAAGGCACCAGTGTGCAAGGCAACCCGGCTTACGTCTTTAAGCCCAATACCGCCACTGCCAGCAACGCGATATTGCCTTGCGCCAACTTGAGCATTACCAAAACCGATAACGTCAACACCGTGGTGGCGGGGCAAACCGTGGTGTACGACGTGCTGGTCAGCAACGCCGGGCCTTCAGCCGCCAACAATGCCGTTTTGCAAGACCCGGTAGCGGGCGGCCTGGCGTGTACCGCCGTGGCCTGCACCAGCTTTACCGGCACGGCAACCTGCCCTGTTCCCGCCAACGTGACCATCGGGCTGCTGCAAGGCACTGGCATCTTGCTGAACAACCTGCCAGCCAATTCCAGCCTGGGTTTTAAGGTGACCTGCGGCGTTTTGTAAGTACCCATGCACTTCAACGACATCCTTCATTTCTGGTTTGAAGAGTTGACGGACAAGCAGCACTTTGCAAAAGACACTGCGCTGGACGAAACCATTCGCACGCGCTTTGGCGCAACGCTTGAGGCCGCAGCGCGGTGCGAGTTGTTTGGCTGGCGGGCCACGGATGAAGGTCGGCTGGCTGAAATCATTGTGCTGGACCAGTTCTCACGCAACGTGTTGCGCGACACGCCGGGCGCTTTCGCGCAGGACGCGCTGGCACTGGCGTTGGCACAAGAGCTGGTGGCCAGCGGGCGGCACTTGGGCTTGAGCGTGGCGCAGCGCCGCTTTGTGTACATGCCGTATATGCACAGCGAGTCGCCGCTGATGCATGTGCAGGCTGCAACGCTGTTTGAAGAGCCGGGGCTTGAAGACAACCTGGACTTTGAGCTGCGGCACAAGGCCATCATCGACCGCTTTGGCCGCTACCCGCACCGCAACCAGATTTTGGGTCGGGTATCTACCGCAGAAGAAATTGCATTTTTAAGCGGGCCGGGCTCTTCGTTTTAGTTGCATTTTCCAAGCAACTCGCGCAATTAGCCGACAGACAAAGCCGCCAGCAGGTGCGTAAATCGTGTCTTCACTTTTGAGTTGAAGGAATCTGCATATGCCGCAAGTCGCACACATTGTTGGATTGGTCACTTACCGGCCCGGAGACGGCGCACCGATTGAAATTCCGGTGGGGCAAATTGAAGTGGAACTTGCCCCTGACAGTGCGACCATGAGCTGGGGCACGCCAGAGGGTGTAGCAGGTTTGACGGCCATGCCGCTCATTCAGTTCAACGGCTACGTGCGCGATGGCCAAATCACCATGGCTGGCTACCACCCACCCCCACCTGCTATTTAAGAAGCTGCAATTTAAGAAGCTGCTATTTAAAAAATAGCTGCTTGCGCCCGTATTAATTGGGCCAGGCATGGTTTTGGCTTAAAATTACGGTGTGTCAGCCCATTTACCCCCACCGCAAACCCTGCTTCGTTTTAACAAGCCCTACGGCGTACTGAGCCAGTTCACGCCCGAAGGCCGCTGGCGCGGGCTGAGCGAATTTATTGATATACCCGGCGTGTACGCGTGTGGGCGGCTTGATACCGACAGTGAAGGCTTGCTGCTTTTAACTAGCGATGGCGTTTTGCAGGCGCGTATCAGTGACCCGCGCTACAAGATGGAAAAGACCTACGCCGTGCAAGTTGAAGGCACACCGAGCGATGCCGCACTGCAGGCGCTGCGCACGGGTGTGCAACTGAGCGATGGGCTTACCTTGCCCGCCAAGGCACGTGTGATTGACGAGCCAGCAGCGTTGTGGCCGCGCACGCCGCCAGTGCGGGTGCGCCAAACTATTCCAACTGCCTGGCTGGAACTGACGATTTCTGAAGGCCGCAACCGCCAGGTGCGCCGCATGACAGCTGCAGTAGGCCTGCCCTGCTTGCGCCTGATTCGCTCAGCGATTGGCCCGTACGCCCTTGATGGCTTGGCGCCTGGTGCTTTTGAGTGGGTGGCTTAAGCCTTCAGCTCTCAAACGCGTCCAGCACATTGGCCGCATTGCTGCCTAATTCAGCCGCAGCGTAACCACCCTCCAGAATAAACACAGTCGGCAAGCCAAGCAGAGCAAGCCGCGCGCCGAGGCGGCTGAAATCCCCTGCCAGCAGCGCAAAAGTTGAAATTGGATCGCCCGCAAAGGTGTCCAGCCCGAGGGACACCACCAGCGCATCAGCGCTGTGGCGAGCCACCCGTGTGCAAGCCGCTTCAAACGCTGCAAACCACTGCGCCGCCGTGCTAGCAGCCGCCAGCGGCAAGTTCAGGTTAAAGCCGTGGCCTGGCCCAGTGCCTGCTTCATCAGCGTACCCCAAATAAAACGGGTATTCAGTCAGCGGGTCACCATGCAAGCTGACAAAAAGCACGTCAGCGCGCTCGTAAAAAATGCTCTGCGTGCCGTTGCCGTGGTGGTAGTCCACATCCAGTATGGCAACGCGCGTGCAGCCGCCGTTTAGCAGTGCTTGCGTGGCGACAGCGGCGTTGTTCAAAAAGCAGTACCCGCCCATAAAATCTGCGCCCGCATGGTGGCCTGGCGGGCGGGTGGCGCAAAACACAGCGCGCTCGCCAGCTTGCAAAGCCGCCGCAGCGCTAACCGCGGCATCAGCGCCTGCCTTGGCTGCCGCCCAGGTGCCGCTGGAAATTGGGCAGCCGTTGTCCATTGAATACAGCCCCAACTGCGCGGTGAAATTGGCAGGCACTACATCACTGCGCAGCGTGCGTACTGGCCATACCGATGGGAAGGGTTGGCGGGTGGCATTCGCAGCATCAAGCTCCAGCCACTTGCCCCAGCTTGATTCCAGAAAATCAAGATAGCGCGCGGTGTGGATTTGCTTGAGCACTGCGCTGCTGTCGTGCGTGGGCTCTAGCAATGTGCGGCCGCTTTTGAGCAATGCGGTGCGCACAAATTCGGCTCGGGACGGCGCTTCAAAGCACGCCACGCGCTCACCGCGAAAAAACTCAAACTCTGGGGCGTGTGCTGCGTGGGTGTTGGAGAAAAATATTTTCATGGTGGGTGAATGCTTCTGATGGATTCGTGTTGCGCTTGTCAGCAGATGTTTTTCAGTTTAACAATGCTACTATTTTAGTAGCTGCTTGCGCCTGTATTTATTGGGCCAACCACCTAAAATATGTTAATTTAAGGGCTTTTAACGCCGGTAAAGGGAATTTTTTACGGATCAGCTGCGCATTGCCTTATCGGGCAAAATCAAACGAATGGTTTGACCAGCGCCATATCACCATGCTCTTCATTCAATCCCCGCTATTGCGCAACTTCACCCGCTTTTTAGTCAGCATTTGCGCGTTGCTGATGGCATCTGTCGCAGCCGCCGCAGCGCCACCAGCGCCCCTCAAAGACGAATTTAAAGACGACATAGCCCAGCGCGTGTTGGCCTGCACCACCTGCCACGGCCCACAAGGCCGCGCTGCGCCTGATGGCTATTACCCGCGCCTGGCGGGCAAACCTGCGGGCTACCTGTACAACCAGCTTATTAACTTCAGGGACGGCAATCGCCAGTATGGTTTGATGACGCAACTGCTTGCGCCTTTGAGTGACGCTTATTTGATGGAAATAGCGCAGCACTTTTCCAGCCTGCAAGCACCCTACCCTGCGCCGATTGCCGCCCAGCAAAGCGCAGAGCAACTTGCGCGCGGCAAACAGCTGGTGCTGGGCGGTGAGCCAGCGCGCGGCATTCCAGCCTGCGTGCAGTGCCACGGCGCTGCCATGACGGGCGTTGCGCCCAACGTGCCCGGCCTGCTGGGCCTGCCGCGTGACTATTTAAACGCGCAGCTCGGTGCATGGAAAACCGGCCAGCGCCGCGCACAGGCGCCCGACTGCATGCACACGGTCGTCAAGCTCCTGTCAAGTGACGACATCAACGCCGCAAGCAGCTACCTTGCCGCTTTGAAGCTGCCGCTGGACACGAAGCCACAAAACGCAGCGCCGCCGCTGGCAAAAGGTGCGGTGGCAATCGTCTGCGGCAGTGCTCCGCTCAGTAGCAATCCGATCAAGGTAGCGCCATGAAACGGGCATTGCACATCGCCATCATCGCCGCCGCCTTGCTGGTTGCAGCGGCAATTTGGCTGTGGGTGCAAAACACGCAAGATGAGTCGCCGCTGGGCGCACCGCAAGCTGCAAACACAGCCAGCCCCGAGCTGATTGCACGCGGCGCGTACCTTGCCCGCGTGGGCAACTGTGCGGGTTGCCACACCACGCGCGGCGGCGCGGCATATGCAGGCGGCCTGGCGCTGAACACGCCATTTGGCGCGGTGTACGCCAGCAATTTGACGCCTGATGTTGCGAGCGGCATAGGCAGCTGGTCTGGCCAGGATTTTTGGCGC
>JANNCT010000065.1:0-44443 GCA_031386895.1 Polaromonas sp. | reverse complement strand
GACAACTCGCCACCGAGTTTGACGGTGGTGTGCACCGCTTCGCCCACCACGCGGTCAACTGTCAGCACAATCAGCCCGTCGTTGAGCAGCAGCACATCACCGGCTTTGACGTCCCGCGGCAGCTCTTTGTAGTCCAGGCCTACGCCTTGGGTATCACCCGGCTCAGTGCGCGATGCATCGAGTGCGAATTTTTCGCCTGACACCAATTGCACCTTGCCTTCAGCAAACTTGCCAACGCGAATTTTGGGGCCTTGCAAGTCGGCCATGATGGCCACTTCAACGCCCACACGAATCGCCGCTTCACGCACCAGCGCCGCCAAATTGATGTGGTCTTGCGCCTTGCCGTGGCTGAAGTTCAGCCGCACCACATTTACGCCAGCTTGCATCAGCGCCTCCAGCATGGCGGGCGTGTTGGAAGCAGGGCCAAGCGTGGCAACGATTTTGGTGGCGCGGGTCATGGGGTGTCTTTCGTGTGATTTAGTTTCGGATTTTCACACGGACGTGCAGGCGCAATAACAAGCTGGTTACCGCCGCATTAAAGCGTGCTCCTTTTGGGTTCGCTGAGGAGCGCACAGCCCACACGTAACTGGGGTTGTAAAAATGTGTTCTGCGAAGTAACCTATTGATATTACAAAAAGAGTTGCTTATGGGTTCAATGGAGAAAATCATCGCGGACGACGATGACCTGGCGCTGGTCAGGCGCATCGGGCTACGTGACGCGTTGGCGATGGAGATTTTTTACAAGCGCCATGCCGCGTCGGTGTATCGGTTTGCATTCAGGCGCATGAACGATGCGGCGCTTGCAGATGAAGTGGTAAACGACGCGCTGCACCAAGCGTGGCTGTCTGCACCCGCTTTTGCGGGGCTGTCCAGCGCCAAAACCTGGCTGCTGGGCATTGCAAAAAACAAAATGCTGGACGCGCTGCGCAGTAAAGGCCGCATCGAGGCCAGAGGCCAGGAAACCACCGAAGAAGAACTGCACGCCTTTGCAGACCCCGCCCCTGGCGTTTACGCGCAACTGCTCGGCAAGCAAAAAGGGCAACATCTAAGCCATTGCTTTGACCAATTGCCCAACGAACAACGTGAATGCATGCACCTTTCATTTGTTGAAGGCATGACGCTTGCCGAAATAGCGCTGGTCGTAGCCGTACCTTCGAACACTGTGGCCACCCGCATCCACCACGGCAAACGCAAGCTGCGTGAATGCATGGAATGCATCTTTGGCAAAGGAGAAGTGCTGTGACTTCACCAGACAACCGCGACAACCGCTTTTCAGCGGTTTCAGCCGATATTGAACGCGCCAGAAATTTAATTCCGGGATTTTTGAAGAAAACCTTAACTGGTGACGACAAAGAGTGGATGGCACAATTTTTAAACTCTTTACCGCAGCAAGGCGGCGAAACGTACGGCGACACCTATGCCGATTTCAAGCACGAAATGGCTTGGGTCGAGCGCACCCAGCAGCAACTGGCCGAACAAGAACCTACCTTTGATGCGCAAGCCGGCTGGACTCGCCTGCAACGTCGCATTGCGTCCCCTGCACTTACAACGCCTGCTGCGCCCAAGCCATGCGCTAGCCCAACCAACGCCTTGGTTGCGTGGCTGAAAACGCAGGCCCGCACGCGCATTAGCAGGGCCGCCGCGTGGTGGCGTAAGCCCGCCGTTGGCGTGCTGGCATCTGCCATGCTCGTCGCGCAAATGGGCTTACTGGCCGCAGTGGTTACGCAACTGCGGGACATGCAAACCGTAGTTGAAGGGGTGGTGCCCGCGTCGGGTGCGCCATCGCTTGAAGGCTCGGCCATGTTGAGCGTTGTGTTCAAAGACAGCGCCAGCCTGCTGGACGTACGCATCTTGATTGATGGCGTAGGCGGGCGCGTGGTGGACGGGCCAGGCGCTTTGGGCGTGTGGCTGGTAGCGGTGCCTACAAAGCAGCTTGATACAAGTGTTAAACGCTTGTCGGCAGCGCCTGCCGTTGAGTCAGTTTCGGCCCAATAACAACTTTCCGATCAATTCAAAGCAATGACGCAATGACGCAATGACACAAAAAAATACCAACGCCCGCTACCCCATGAACCGGCTGCCAAATGGCCTAAGAGTTGCTGCCCTTTGCGCACTGTACGCACTGCCCCTGCAGCCCTGGGCGCAGCCCATACCCGGTGTTCCTGGCATACAAGGTGCGCCAACCCCTGCCGCACCGGCACAACAAGGCGGCAGCCGCGGCGGTTTTGGCTTTTCAATTGACTTGGGCTCAGTTATCAAAGCTGTACAAGCGTTAACGGTAGAAGACCGCTACAGGTCGCCAGACACTGCGTCGCTTAACCAATTTGAGCCCCGTCAGGTCATTGTGAGCTGGGAGAACGCACAGCAAAATCAAGCAGCTGCCGCCGTGCAGGCTGCGGGCGGCACGCTGCTGTCAAACACCGCGTTGCCCAACTTGGGTTTGAACATTGTGCTGCTGTCTTTTACAAGCGACGCACTGGCCGCGCAAGCATTGGTGGGCTTGCAAGCCACGCCCGGCATCGCGGCTGACCGCCACGCTATTGCCTACCCGATGCAGCAAGCCGCCACGCCCACACCCGCCAAGCAGTATGCGCACGAGCTTTTAAAAGCGCCCGCAAAAGGCAGCAGTAAATTAAGCGGCAGCATACTGGTCGGCATTGTGGACACCGAAGTCACCAATGCTAACGCGCTGGCGCTGACCAGCTTCAAAGCCAAACGCATATTTCCTGATTCAGACAAGCCCGCACCCGCCGACCACGGCAACGCGGTGGCCAGCATTGTTGCTGCGAGCGGCAATGGTTTTGAAGGCTTGGCACAGGGCGTGTCGCTGCGCGCAGCTGGCGTCATGCGTGAGGTAGCGCCAGGCATCAACGCCACCAACACGCTGATGGTGGCGCAAGCACTCGACTGGATGATCGAAGAAAAAGTACAGGTGGTAAACCTCAGCTTGGGCTCAGCCAGCGACGCGGTGCTAAGCGCAGTCACTACCAAAGCTTTAAGCGCCGGCCTGGTGTTGGTAGCTGCCGCAGGCAACGGTGGCCCCGCAGCCGCACCCGCCTACCCAGCCGCCTACCCCGGCGTAATTGCCGTAACAGCAATAGACGCGCAAAAGCGTTTGTACGCCCGCGCCAATCGGGGCACCTACATTGCCATCGCCGCGCCGGGGGTTGATGTGTGGGTACCCATGAATACCAGCGCTGCGGCCAACGACAGCAAAGGCAAATACATGAGCGGCACCTCTTTTGCGTCGCCCTTTGTGGCGGCTGCAGTCGCGCAGGCGGTGGCAAGCCAACCCAAAGCCACCGCGCAGTCAGTGCTGCAGGCCATGTGCAGCAAAGCCGCAAATATTGGCGCAACCGCGCCAGAAGTTGGCTGCGGTTTGCTGCAGCTTTGAGCTTGCAATTTCAAATAACCCAGTTATTTCGAATCAAAATCAAAAAGGAAAACTCAGTGAAGCCTCTCTTTTCAAAACCATCGTTCAGCTTTCACAAAGCAGTGCTAACCGCCGCGCTTGGCACCGCCCTTTTCACCTCTGGCTGCACCGCAATACCCGGCGTTTCTTTAAATCTTGGAATCCTGCTCGTCAGCGCGGCTGAAGTTGAAAAATACAAAGGCGACATAACTGAAAACATCACCATTCCACTGGCGGGCGACGAGCCCGCTATTGAAATCGTACGCCCAGTGGTCAGGGAAGGCAAAGTCGCATCACCCGTTGCCATCGAAGTACGCTTCAAACCCGTTACCGGCAAGGCTATCGACCCGGCCAGTTTCAAGCTGTACTACGGCGCTTTCAAAATTGACGTGACCGACCGCTTGCTTAAAACCGCCAAAGTCACGCCGACTGGTTTTTCAATCGACAAAGTCAATATTCCGGCAGGCTCGCACCGGCTGGTTATGAGGGTAGCAGACGAGACCGGCGCGGCGGGCATCAAAGAAATCAAGTTCACGGTGGATGGGGCTTGAGTAAGCTAAACGCTATTAATTAAATAGCTGCTTGCGCCCGTATTTATTTTTAAAAACCCCGAAACCACTAAAACTTTCTAAAACAAAAATAGCTCCACCAGTGAAAGACCCAATGAAGCAAAACAAGCATGTCAACCACATCACCCACCTACGGCACCTGCTGCGCGCAGCAACTGCCGCAAGTGCGCTGGCACTTGCCTTGGGTACTGCGTGGGCGCAAGGCCCGGTGCAAGGCGTTCCCGGTACGCCCAGAGTAGACCAGCCCCGACAAGGCGGTGGAGGCGGAGGGATTGGCATCAATATTGATTTGGGCAGTGTGTTCAACGCGATTAAGAACGCGACGAAAAAAGACGAGCAGCCGAAAGACGACCAAACCAAGCCGCCGGTGTTGCAAAAAAAGGCAACCACTGTCAGCTCGGGAGCCAGCGGCAACTACACCATTGACTGGGTGGTGCAGTACGCCAACAACACGGGCTCAACCATTCCCAAAGTTACGGTGACTGACGGGCCAATTTCAACCATCATCCCCGGCTCACTGCAGCCACCGCCAAATGGCTGGGCAGCAACCACCAACGCCTTGCCGCTGCCTGCCGATAACTTTGCGCTGTGGACAGGTACCAACATTGCGCCGCATGGATTGATGACGGCGACGTTTCCCCCAGCAGGCCCAGCTGTCATTAACGTCGGTGCTGGGGGCGATGGCTTTCAACCAATTCCGTATGTTCACCCGTCCGGACGTCGCATTTACGTTATTAATCACCACACGTCGCCAGCCGCATCGTCCACGCCATTCGATTGTGTGGACATCAGCATCGGGAGTCGCTGCGCTACCAGTTCCGGGAGTTGGCCGCGCATGCTTCCGTTCGGTGACGGCACAACTGCACCTTCAGGCACGACCAGCAACAACGCCGAGTACGTGATCAATGGCGGAAAAATTTACTACCCCGTGCAAAATCTAGCGCGTTGGGGAATTGGTTGTTATGACCTCAACACAGATACCCAGTGTGGTTTCACACAGTTGGATTCGTCCAATGACCCATCCAAGCAAACCATGTTGCAGGGCCCGTGGCAAGTGGGAAATGAGCTTTACCTTGCTGACTACAAAGGACAGGTTTATTGCGCCCGATTGGTTGCAGGTCTGCCCGCATGCCTGGGCAGCGGATACAAAATTCCGCTTGCAGACATCAAGCTGAATGTTCCTGGCGGCGTCAACACCAATTGGTATGTAGGCCTGATTGCCGGGAAAGTCATCAACAATCGTTTGTACCTGACATCAAGAACCAGTTGGGTTGCAAACGGTGGAAGCCCTAAAACAATCAATTGCATTGACGCGACTACCAAGCAAGCTTGCTGGAATACCACCAATCCGACTAGAGGCTCAGGCGCGACCATCGACGACCGTTACGCCATTAATTACAGCAATTTTGTTTATTACGACTCTACTGGCAATCCGTTAGCCCTGTGCAACAAAAGCGAGTTGACGCCATATCAAGCCTGCGCAAGTCTGGTCAACGGCGCCGCCGTGACATTGCCTAGAATTTTTCCTAACCACAGCCGTCGCCACACCCTGGATATTCATGTCTGGCCCAGAACGTTTTTCACCAGTGTGGGTATCGACCCTGAAGGTTCCGGCGCTGGCTGGTGCTGGGATTGGTCAACCGGGAACTACTGCAATGGGGTCAGTGGCGCATTCACCCAATCCAACAATTTGAGCGGAGACTACGGCAACAACATGGATGACCGCGGCTGCATCTGGACTTACGGACATGACAACCATTTGTGGAGCTATGACCCCAACAACATTGACCCGGTCACCCAAAAAGCGAAAGCTTGCGGCGGCGCTCCCGGCAAGGCGACACAAACCTTCCAGCCTCTTCAATACTGCTCAGGCCCCAAGCCCTTTCGTTGGACGAGCGTTGAAGTCAAAGGCGCGCCATTGGCCAAATACGACAAGTTCATCGTCAAGGTGCTGGACAGCAGCAACAACTCCGTGCTGTTCACCAAAGACATTAAAGCCGCCAACCAACCGCTGACCAGCGTCACCAGCATTGATGCGCAGACCATCAGCAAACCTTTAAAGATCGAGGTTGAATACATGGCCAAGCCCGGCATGGGCGCATCAGACAAGCCGTACCTTGAAGTGCGCTTCAACGCACCGCCTGTTGAGTTTTGCTTCAAGAGCAAACACACCTGCGAGCAAACCAAAATCACCAATATTGTTGAAACGCCTGACCCGGTAAAACAAGGTGCGTTCATCACTGTGAAGGTTGACGTAAACAAACCGCAAGATTGCAAGGAGCCACCTCCGCCAAATTGCGGCACAGCAACCACCCCGGCTTGTTGCGGACAACCCGGCCAGCCCGTCTGCCAAGAGGCGCTGTGCGGCCAGTCTGGCCAACCCAAATGCCCCGATACCCCTTGCATACCTGGCACCCGTGGCTGCCCAATCATCATAGACACACCCTGCCTGGCAGGTGACCCGTTGTGTAATCCATTCCGCCCACCGCCGTCAGACAGAGGTTGCGCGCTGCTGGGCACCTGCGGCGTTGACAAACCCAAGCAGTCAGTTGCGGAGGAATTCAAAGAGCCCAAGGTTGCCTGTGTCCGCAAGACTAAACCTTCCGAAGGGCCAAAGAAAGCAGCAGCGCCAAAGCCACGCCCCAAGCCAGCGGTAGCCGCTGCGCCACCCGCGCCATTAGACCCAAACGCACCATCCAAGCCAAAACCAAAGCCAAGGCCCAAAGCCGCAGTTAAGTCCGCTGCAGCGAATGACGATTGCGAATGATTTGAGGATGCCCGATGAACTTGCTGCAGCTTTTTCGGCCTCTAGTCTGCCGCCAGAATCGTGATGTTTTTACCTGGAGCCAACGTAGCGCTGGCACGTTGTAAACCTACTTCAAACTGGAAATATGGCCATATGACAACAGCAATTTCTTCCGCTGCAATATTTCGCATATCCAAAATTTTTGCGCTGTTAGCACTTTGTGCACTAACCCTCAACATCACTGGCTGCGCCTGTAGCGTATTGAGTTCTGACGCTTGGAGTGGCGGTGGCGCGTGCGCCAAACAACAGCAAGCAGAGCGCGAGAACGCGGAGCTAAAAAGCCAACACGAACTGCTGGCCCTTAAAAAGCGCGCTGACGGTGGCGATGTAAAGGCGCAAATGGCGATGGGCAACTTCCATATTTTTGAACACCACCCTAACTCTGACCGCGCTGCAGGGTTGGCTTATTTTGACAAGGCAGGCCGCGAGGGTGACTTGCTGGCGCAGCGCATATTTTTGAGTGAGTCCCACAAGGACTGCTAGAACAAAGCGCGCAAGCTGGGGCTCAGGGAGGTTGACGGGCCGCAGTTCGCTCCCTACTGCATAACCGAATGGGCTGCTTTGGAAGCTCTGGCCAAAAAAGCTTGCGTGCGCACCTCATCGGTCAACATCAGCAGCAGCATTCAGGTTGCGCTAGGGCAGTCATTTGAGTCGGCCAGGAAAGGCGAAGAAGCAGATTTTTGGTACGTAGTGGCGATGACCCATTGCCTGACCGCGCAGGAGCGCGCGTCGAACGGTGAAAAGTCCATGCTGATTGGCCGGGGCGTAGACGGCGGGCCGCAAGAGGTGCGCGGCGCGATGTGGCTGGGTGTGCGCGGGCGCGACCGCTTCCCAACGATTCCGCTTGGCACACCGGAGGTCGAAGAAAAAGCAAAAGTACGGCTTGCCATGCTCCGTGAGAAAGTGGCTGCCTCTAAAATTCGTCCGGCTATTGGCTTCGTCGCACCTTGAAAAAACCCCCGCAGCACTCCCAAGCGTCATTTTGGGTTACGGCAACGTTTAAGTGTCTTTTTCAGCACGCCTGCGTTTTTTGCCGTATTTTCGAATTGCAGTGATCTGCCTGAAGGGCGCAGCGCCGAATGGCACAACTGGCGCTTGGATCCTCTGCCTCGTGCAAACTTTTCTGCGATGGTTAAAGTTGTCGCTAGTCATTGACCTTGATCAGGAGCTCCCATGAACTGGCTCAAAAAACTTCCCCAGACCCAAACATCTGCCAGCGGGCTGGAATGGAAGCTGTGGCGCAAGTTGCCACTTATTACCCTGGTGGGCACGCTGGTACCTTTTGCAGCGCTTTTAGGGGTGCATGTTTTGAGCAGCGCGCAAACTGCACCAGCTGATGCACGGTGGCTGCAAACGCTGGATTACATGGTAATTGGTGCAGTGATTTTCCACTGGACTGTGGTGGCAACGCTGGCAATCGGCTGCGTGATCATTATGGTGATGAAAGGGCCGGGCTACGTTGCTGATGGCTACAACCTGCCCCACAGCGACCTGCCGCGCGCAACGATGCAAACCGAGCAGGAGGCGGCTGGCTACAGGTCGCCTTAGGGAAATGCGCCATGATCGAACCGCTACCATCGTTTGATGATCACTCCCCAGGCAACACATCTCACGCGCCGGCAGCTCTTCGCTAGCGCAAGCAGTCTTGCGGTGCTTGCTTTGGCAGGCGGCGTGGCGGCGCAAACACCTTCGCCACGCAGCACACCGGCAAAACCCACGCTACGGCTGATTGGCGAAACCCGCTTGCCGCACAAACTGCAGTACCAGGGCACCACCGTTGGCGGCTTGTCTGGCATTGACTACGATCCGCTAAGCGGCGTGCTGTATTTGCTCAGCGACGACGGCACCAGCCAAAGCCCGCCGCGTTTTTATACCGCGCGCCTGGCTCTGAGCGCTAATAAGTTGGGTGACATTGAGCTGACTGGCGTGACATTTTTGCAAGGCATTGCGTCGCCCGACCCGGAGGCCATCCGGTGGCATGCGCCCAGCCAAAGTTTGCTGTGGACGAGTGAGGGCAATGCCGCGCGCGGCGCAGCGCCAACGCTTGTGCAGAGCAAGCCTGACGGCAGTTTGCAGCGCATATTTGCCCTGCCCACCATGTTTGACTTTGGGCTGCTGGCAGGCCCGCGCATTAACAAAACACTGGAGGGTTTGGCCATTGCGCCGGATGGACAAACCGCGTGGCTGGCCATGGAAGCCGCCCTGCGCCAGGATGGGCCGGTGCCAGCCGTGGGTGTGCCAGGTGCGCCGTGCCGCTTCACGCAGGTCGACCTGGCCAGTGGCAAAATGCTCAGGCAAATTGCTTACCAGCCAGACGCCATACCGCGCGCGCCGGTGCCAGCGAACGGCAATGCAGACAACGGCGTGACAGAAATTTTGATGGTTGACACGCACCGCATGCTGGTGCTGGAGCGGGCGTATATGGCGGGGCTTGGTGCCACCACGCGCAACGCGCTGAGGGTGTATGAAATTGACACCCGGCAAGGCTCAGACACCCTGAACGTAGCTGAACTGGCATCAGGCAACTACACCGCGCCAGCCAAAAGCCTGGTGGCAGATTTTGCAAACTACCCCGCTTTGGCCCAGCTCGACAACACCGAAGGCATGGCTTGGGGGCCTACGCTAGCCAACGGCAGGCGCAGCCTGCTGTTTATAAGCGATGATAATTTCAACCTACAACAGATCACGCAACTGCTGGCTTTTGAATTAATCGATTGATGACTTATGGCAATAACAATTTCTGCACCGCACCCGGCCCCGTTTGACCACATCGCTTTTATTGGCGGCGGCAACATGGCGACAGCCATGATTGGCGGCTTGCTGAAAAAAGGCACACCCGCGGCCAACATCCAGGTGGTAGAGCCGCTGGCCGAACAACGCCTGAAACTGCAGAACAAGTTTGGCGTTCAAGTCCATGAAATGCCCGGCGCGCATCTGGCCAGCGCTGACCTGGTGGTGTGGGCCATCAAACCGCAAGTTTTTAAAGAGGCCGCGCTGCAGTCGCGCTTTCATGTCAAAGCGGCGCTGCACTTGTCTGTGGCCGCGGGTATTCGCAGCGCGAGCCTTGCGCACTGGCTGGCGTCTCAGCGCGTGGTGCGGGCCATGCCCAACACGCCGGCGCTGGTCGGCAAGGGCATGACGGCGCTGTACTCACGCGATGCCGTAGGCATTGCTGACCGTGCGCGCATTGAGCGGGTCATCAAACCCACCGGCAGCCTGGTGTGGCTGGGCGATGAAAAGCAGCTTGATGCGGTTACGGCGTTGTCGGGCTCCGGCCCGGCGTATGTTTTTTACTTTATTGAGGCCATGGTGCAAGCCGGTGTAGCCATGGGGCTGAGCCATGCGCAGGCGCACAAGCTGGCGGTGGGCACGTTTGTAGGCGCGTCGGCGCTTGCACAGGGATCTGAAGAACCAGCAGAAGTTTTGCGCGCTCGGGTTACGTCCAAAGGCGGCACCACGCACGCGGCCATCACGTCGCTGGAGCAAGACAACGTGAAAGCACTGTTCGTGCGGGCGATGCTTGCCGCGCAGGCCCGGGCCACTGAAATGGGTGACGAATTCGGCGTCGACTAATCTGCAATAACGGGCGTTTTAAAGCGCGGCATAGGCACATACGATGCCCAAAAAGACCGTTAACCCCAGCCAGTGGTTGAGCCGAAACGCTTTAAAACAATCGTCACGCTGGCGCTTGGCGATAAGCCAGACATGCCAGGCAGCCTGCACCAAAGCCAGCCCAATTGCTATATAAATAATAGCTGCTTGCGCCCGTATTACCTGCGCCATAAGCACAAAAGACCATATGCCAAGGTATGCAGCGTAGCTCAGCGCAACGGCCGCCACATCAAACCGGCCCAGCGTGATGGCAGATGTTTTGATGCCAATTTTCAAATCGTCATCGCGGTCGACCATCGCGTATTCGGTGTCGTACGCAATCACCCAAAACAAATTGCCCAGCAGCAAAAGCCAAGCCAGCATGGGCACGCGCGACTGCACGGCGGCAAACGCCATCGGGAT
Organism: Polaromonas sp.; assembly: GCA_031386895.1. Lineage (GTDB taxonomy): Bacteria > Pseudomonadota > Gammaproteobacteria > Burkholderiales > Burkholderiaceae_C > Polaromonas. The sequence goes on along the minus strand of JANNCT010000065.1, from coordinate 33,642 downwards.
GCCAAAGCTGAACGCCACGCCCAGCACCGCCTGCGGCATGGCCACATAGCGCTTGGCAAACGGGTATGCAATGGCGATGGCCAGCGCCGCAAAAGACCACGTGATGGCGGTGCGGTTGGTGGTCAACACCAGGCCAAACGCCAACAGCGCCAGCGCCGCGCCAAGCAGCAAAGCGTCACGACTTTTCAACTTGCCGCTGGTCACGGGGCGCTGGGCCGTGCGTTTGACGTGGCGGTCAAAGTCGCGGTCGGCAACGTCATTGACGCAGCAGCCTGCGCTGCGCATCAAAAACGTACCCAGCGTGAAAACAACGACCAGGTGCCAGCCCGGGAAGCCGTGCGATGCCAGCCACAGCGCTGACAGCGTGGGCCACAGCAGCAGCAACCAACCCGCCGGGCGGTTCCAGCGGATCAACTCCAAATAAAGACTTAACTTATTCCTCAAGCAAAGACCTGAGCATCCACGCAGTCTGCTCGTGCACCGTCAGCCGCTGGGTCAGCAAATCGGCGGTCGGCTCGTCGCTGGCTTTGTCAGCGACAGGGAACAACTGCCGCGCGGTGCGCGCAACCGCTTCATGGCCCGCCACCAAAATACGCACCATCTCCAGTGCCTTGGGCGGCGTTGCAGGTGCATCAGGTACAGACGCCAGCTTGCTGAACTGGGCGTATGAGCCTGGCGCGTGGTGGCCCAGTGAGCGGATGCGCTCGGCAATTGGGTCAACTGCTGTCCACAGCTCGGTGTACTGCGCCATGAACATCTGGTGCAGGGTGTTAAACATGGGGCCAGTCACGTTCCAGTGAAAGTTGTGCGTCGTCAGGTACAGCGTGTAGGTGTCGGCCAGCAATTTGCTCAGGCCTTCGGCTATTGATTCGCGGTCTTTTTCGTTGATGCCGATGTTGATGGTTGCCGGTGCGGTGTTCGCCGTGCTTTTGGACTTGGCCATGGTGCGTTCCTTTGTGTAAAAAATCAGACCCGCTGCGCAAGCTGCTCAGCGATGCCGGTGTAGCTTGCAGGCGTCATGGCCAGCAGGCGGGTTTTTTCAGGCTCAGGGATTTCCAGCGAGCGAATCAAATCATGCAAATCGGCGGCCAGCACAGTTTTGCCTCGCGTGACTTCCTTGAGCTTTTCATACGCGCCCTGCACGCCGTAGCGGCGCATCACGGTTTGAATTGGCTCGGCAAGAACTTCCCATGACGCGTTCAAATCGTCGTCGAGTGCCTCGGCATTCAGTTCAAGCTTGCCCAAACCCACACTCAAAGAGTGGTACGCCAGCACGGCATACCCAACTGCTACACCCATATTGCGCAGCACGGTGGAGTCGGTCAGGTCGCGTTGCCACCTGGAAACCGGTAATTTTTCAGACAAATGTTTCAACAGCGCGTTGGCTAAACCCAGGTTGCCTTCAGCGTTCTCAAAGTCAATCGGGTTGACTTTGTGCGGCATGGTCGACGAGCCAATTTCACCGGCTTTCAGGCGCTGCTTGAAGTACCCCAAACTGACGTACCCCCACACGTCGCGCGACCAGTCAACAAGAATAGTGTTGGTGCGGGCAATCGCATCAAACAACTCGGCCATGTAGTCGTGCGGCTCGATTTGAATGCTGTAGGGCTGAAACGTTAGCCCCAGACAAAAACTGAAAGGGTTGGCGTCCGCACCTGGCTCAGGCATTTCAATCACCCGGCGGCTGAAGGCCTCCCAGTCGTGGTCGGGCCAGGCTGCCAAATGCGCGTTGAAGTTGCCAACGGCGCCGTTCATTTTCGCCATTAGCGGTACGGCGGCGATTTTGGCGCGCGCATGCATCAGGCGCACCACCACGTTGGCGATTTCTTTGCCCACCGTGGTCGGGCTGGCGGTTTGCCCGTGCGTGCGGCTCAGCATGGGTTGCGCTGCATAGGCGTGCGCCATCTCGCGCATTTTGGCAATCACCTTGTCAAGCGCGGGCAGCAGCACTGCGTCGCGGGCTCCCTTGAGCTGCAGCGCATGGCTGGTGTTGTTGATGTCTTCACTGGTGCAGGCAAAGTGCACGAATTCACTGACCGCCAACAGCTCAGGCCGGGCTTCAAACTTCGATTTGATCCAGTACTCGACGGCTTTTACGTCATGGTTCGTGGTTTTTTCAATTTCCTTGATGGCCAGCGCATCGCTTTCAGAAAAGTTTTTGACCAGCCCCAAAAGGTAAGTGCGTGCGCCCGGGCTAAGCGGCTTGAACTCAGCGAAGCCGGCGTCAGACAGGGCCACAAACCAGGCGATTTCTACCTGCACACGGCGGTGCATGTAGCCTTGCTCACTCATCAGCGGGCGCAAACTGGCAAGCCTGGCGGCGTAACGGCCATCCAGTGGCGACAGCGCATTGATCGGCGATAAAGAGGGAATCTGGGATGAAGAAGAGCTCATCGCCCAATTGTAGGCGGGCTGTTTTTACCCAGTTGTAAGTGGCGCGCCAGAGCCGGGGCAAGTCGATAGAATGCTTTTGCAAACCTTCCCGCCAGCCCAAAAAAGAATCCACAAGCAATTTATGAAACTTATCGGTTCGAACACCAGCCCTTATACCCGCAAAGTTCGGGTGGTCATGATTGAAAAAAAGCTGGACTACCAGTTGGTGCAAGTTGACGTTTGGGCCGCTGACTCAACTATTTCACAGTCCAATCCACTCGGAAAAGTGCCCTGCCTGGTCATGGAGGGCGGTGAGGCGGTTTTTGATTCGCGCGTGATTGTTGAATACCTGGACACCCTCTCGCCAGTGGGCAAATTGATTCCCGCACAGGGCCGCGAGCGCGCTGAAGTCAAAACCTGGGAAGCCCTGGCCGACGGCCTGATGGACGCCGCACTGCTGGCCCGAATGGAAGTCGTCTTCAGTGGCCGCACCGAAGCCCAGCGCAGCCAGGCCTGGATAGACCGGCAGATGGGCAAAATCAACGCAGTATTGATCGCAATGAGTACCGGCCTGTCTGACAAACCGTATTGCAGCGGTATCCATTTCAGCCTGTCAGACGTGGCCGTGGGCTGCGCTTTAGGCTACCTGGATTTTCGATTTCCTGATGTGGCGTGGCGCGCGACTTTTGCCAACCTGGCCAAACTGCAAGACAAGCTGATACTACGGGGCAGCTTTATCGATACCCAGCCGGTTTGAGGAAATAGCGGCTGTAGCCCAATGAATTCGGGCGCAAGCAGCTACTAAATTAGTAGCACTTTTGACCCTCATTTACAGGCCGGTGAATTTACGGATCGCCGGAAAATACAGCAACGGCGGCAGCAAAGCGAGAGCCTTCATCACCAGCGTGAAGCGCTTGGGGAAGTGAATTTCAAACTCCCCCTTCGCCCAGCCTTTCAGAATTTCTGCAGCTGCTTTTTCGGGCTTGATCAAACCCGGCATGGCGAACTTGTTTTGCGCGGTGAGTGTCGTTTCAACAAAGCCAGGGCAAATCAAACTCACGCCGATGCCACTGTCTTTTAAGTCAACGTGCATGGTTTCAGCCAGATTAATCAGCGCCGCTTTGGTCGGGCCGTACGCCAGGCCTTGCGGCAAGCCGCGGTAGCCTGCTACGCTGCTGACGAGGCTGATGTGGCCCGCCTTGCGCGCTAATAAATGCGGCAATACTGCCGCCAGAACGTACAACGCGCCGACGTAATTGATCTGGTTGTGTTTGAGCATTTCCGAAAGATCGAACCGCGTGGCGCGCATTTCCTTGTAGTAGCCGGCGCAGTAGAAAACCACGTCAAGCGGGCCAGCGGCCAGCACGGCGCGGGCTGCGGCCTCCACTGAAGCGGCGTCGGAGGCATCGACAGCAAGCACTTTCGCGCCGGGGTGTTGCGCGGCGAAGGTGTCTAGCGCCGGCTGGCCGCGCGCTGAAACAGTGACGATGGCGCCAGCAGCGTGCAGCGCGTGGGCAGTGGCCCGGCCGATGCCAGTGGAAGCGCCGACAAGCCAGACGGATTTGCCCCGCCAGTCGGTAATGGGTACGTTGTGCGGCATGGTGGTGATCAGACTTTTGAGGGACTTGCTGCTAAATTGTTTACTATAAAAATAATATCTGCTTACGCCCGTATTCATTGGGCAGAAAGGCTATTTAATACAAACTATCGCTTGACAAACGTCAAAGTGACTGCACCCAGCTTGAAGCCGAACTTGCTCATTTCAGCCAGGTTCAACATGACTTTGTCGTTCATCAAATACATCCAGTCGTCAAACTGAACTTCAATAATTTTGCCGTCGACTGGCAGCTTGAGCGTGTAGCCCCAGCGAAACGCATTGCCTTGCACTTCGCCATTGGCCTGGCCCAGCACGTCGCTGGCGGTACCGGTGTACTTGCCCTCTAGCGTGCGCTTGAGCGTCCAGATGCGGCGGTCTTTGGTGCCGTCTGAATAGGTGAAGGCTTCATCGAGGACGCCCACCTCCTGGCCGGGCGGGCCGGACCAGCTGCAGTCCATGACCACGGTGAAGCGTTTGACGACCTTGCCAGAGCGGTCGGTAAATACGCCGTATGCGTCCACCTTGCCGTTGAAATAGGTACGCATGTCCAGCGCAGGTTTTTCTTGGGCGTAGTCTGCAATTTGGGGGCCAGCGCAACCCGCTACCAAGCCGAGTGCCAGCACGGCGCTCAGCCCCAGCGCACGGGCTGAGGTTTTAAATCGAATCAGGTTGGTCATGGGGTGCCTTGAAGAATGCAGGTTGTTTGATGACTAAGAAATACAGGCTGCCAGCGGCGGCCAGTTTAAGCAGGCAAGGCAGCACGCAGTACGCAATGACCAGCGCGCTTAACGCCTGCGCGTCCCGTGCGCCGGGCGAATAACCAAAATAGCTGAGCAGCGGCAGAGCCAGCCCGGCGGCCAATGCCAGGTTGAGTTTGATGGCAAAGTTCCACCAGCCAAAGTAAGCGCCTTCAGATTTGCCCGAGTCACCGTTGCGCTGAATAACGCCCGCCAGCATGGCACCCGGCAGTGCCAGATCAGTGCCCAGCGCCACGCCCGACAGCGCGCAAATGGCGATGAATGCGCCAGTTTGCCCCGCGCCCAGTTGCGTGGCCCACACAAACACTGCAATGCTCAGCAGCATGCCGCACAGCCACGCTTTGGCAAGGCCCAGCCGCTTGACCACGGCCAACCACAGCGGAATCGACAGCGCGGCAGCCACAAAGTAGCTGCCTAAAAACAGCGGCTCTTGCGCTTTGGGCGCCTGCAGCAGGTCCTGGATAAAAAACAATATCAACGTAGCCGGCACCGCGCTGGCAATACCGTTGAGCATGAACACGGCCAGCAGGCGCTTGAAGTTGGTGTGCTTAAAAGGAAGCCAGATTGCGCCGTGGGCAGCAGTCAGATGCAACGCTGCCACTGGCTGCACAGCCTGCGTCCACGCCAGCCAGCCAACGATAAGCGCTACAAAAAAAATAGCTGTAGTTGCAGGCAAACCGAGCGCCACCGGCGTAACCGATGCCAGCACCACACCCACCAGGCCAAGCCCTTCACGCCACGCCACAATGCGGCTGCGCTCGGCCTCGTTGCCGCCCAGCATCGCGCCCCAGGACTGGTGCGCCACACTCAAGGCGCTGTAGCCTGCATAGGTCACCACCAGCATGGCGCTGGCCCACACCACCAGGGCGCTGGGTGTTTTCACTTGCGGAAAAAACAGCAGCGCAAAGCCTGCGGCCAGCACCACTGCGGCCCCTGCGCCCATGGCCAGAACGGCGCTGGCCGAGCGGGCAAACAAGCGGTCACTCATGCGGCCCAGCAGCGGGTCAATGAAAGCATCAAAAAGGCGCGCGCCCAATAAAACAAAGCCCAGCGTGATCAGCGACACCCCAAACTCACGCGAGTAGTGGTTCGGCAAAATCACATACAACGGCAGCGCCACAAAAGCCAGCGGCAGGCCCAGCAAACCGTACGCCAACCCATTGCGGCGGGTGAAAGCCCCGCTGCTCATGGTGTGCCCGCCAGCAGCGCGGTGCGCATTTTGGGTTGCGACGTTTTGGGTGACAACCAAATGCCAAAAAACAATTGCGCAAACTCGGCGTCTTCAACATCGCCGACCCGTTTGCCATTGACCCAAAAGGTAGCGCCCTCACCGGGGCGATTGACGCCCATCACCCTGTCGCCTTTCCTGATATCCGGAATCACGCGCAGCATCGCCTGGCGCCACGCGCGTGCCTTTGCATCGTCAATCGGCGCGGCGCGGCGCATCTCAACAATCGAGCGGTCGACGATGGCGTCGTTTTTAAAGTCGCGCAGATAGGCCAGTTCCAGCGCAAATGGCTGGTTTGAAAAATTTTCAGTGCTAAAAACTGGCGACACCCACAAGCGCGAGTCGTAGACCTGAAACCCAAACACCGCCAGGCGCGCTTTGCCCAGCAAGCGGTGCTGCGGCAGCGCCACTTCAAGCTCTGGCGGCGGGTGGCCAATGGCTGCCCACGCTGGCGCGAGTGGCGCGGTGCAGGCAAAGCCCAGCACCACGCCAGCCAGCAGCAGCCTCGTGTTCATGCGCGCTTGCGCAACGTGTACTGAACCACGTCGGTGTTGGACTGCCGGAATGCAGCTTCGCAATAAGCCAGGTAAAACTCCCAGATGCGAATGAATCGGGTATCAAACCCGAGCTGCATGATGTGCGCCTGCTGGGCCACAAATTGCTCATGCCACAGCTCGAGCGTGCGGGCGTAGTCCTGGCCAAATGAAAACTCATCAACCACGTCAAAACCCGCTTTGGCCGCCTGCGCGCGAAACTCTTTGGGGCACGGCAAGCAGCCACCCGGAAAGATGTACTGCTGGATGAAGTCGGTGGATGTGAGGTAACGCTCAAACAACTCATCGGCAATCACAATGCTTTGAATGCACGCATAACCGCCCGGCTTGAGCAAACGATGCACCGTTTGAAAATACTCAGGCCAGTATTCGCGGCCCACGGCTTCGACCATTTCAATCGAGCAGATTGCATCAAAAGCCTCATCCGGTGTGGTTTTGCCGATGTCCCGGTAGTCTTGCAAGCGCAAATCACAGCGCTCATTGACTCCGCCTTCTTGCATCCGTTTTTGCGCCCAGGCAAGCTGCTCAGTGCTCAAAGTTACGCCCACCACCGACGCGCCAAACTCCAGCGTGGCCTTTTCGGCCAGCGCGCCCCAGCCGCAGCCAATTTCCAGCACGCGGCTGCCGGGCCCAACGCGGGCCATGCGCAAAGCACGGCGAACTTTTGCGTGCTGCGCCTCTTGCATCGAGGTTTCGGGCGTTTCGAAAATCGCCGACGAGTAGTTCATCGTGCCGTCGAGCCAAAGCTCGTAAAACGCGTTGCCGAGGTCGTAGTGCGCGTGGATATTTTTCTGGCTGTTGGCTTTGGTATTGCGGTTGAGCAGGTGCTTGATGCGGTACGCAAAGCGGCCCAGCCAGGTGCCGTAAATCACGTCCTCGACTTCTTTGCGATTCAGGATGAACACGCGCAGCAGCTCAGTCAGGTGCGGAGTGGTCCAGTCGCCAGCAATGTAGCTTTCAGCAAAGCCGATGTCGCCGGATTTCAGCGCAGCAGTGCACACGTTCCAGTTCAGCAAATGCAGGCTTGCCATGGGCTGCTCACCACTGCCAAAGCGCTGCACCGAGCCGTCTGGCAGCTTCACCGTCAGGGTGCCGTGCCTCAAGCGCATCAGTAGTTTGAGGGTGGCGCGCGCGGCCGACGGTGCGCCGCTAGGCAACACATAAGACGCTGTGGAAGATGAGGAGTTGCTGGTAGTCATCGGAATATTGCTTCTATGCTTTGTCGTTTTATCGCTTTATCGCGTCACGAAAAGTTCAGGTGGCTTGGGTTTTGAAATGAAAGGAACACGTTTGCACCACAGCTTGATGGCTTGCCAGTGAATGCGCGCCACAACGCCGAACGTCATGGCCGGGTAACGCCACAGCGCCTTGCGCAAGCTGGCGCGGGTGATCGGCTCCAGCGTGCCGCTGACGCTGGTTTCTATCAGCGGGCCAGCGTCGTCGTCATAGTCGATGCGGGCAATTGTCTTTTCAATGCCGCCGTGGCAACTGCGCATAAAGCGAAACCGGTAGCTGCCTTCCAAGGTGCAAAACGGCGAGACATGAAAGACCTTGTCGGCAGTCAACTCATGGCCATACCTGGGGCGGTCTAGCAGGTAGCAGTGGCGCTCGCCGAAGGTGTTGTTCACTTCAACGACGATCGCGCGAAGCGTATTGTCATGCGCATGGCAGTACCAAAAACTAACCGGCTTGAAGGTGTAGCCCAGCACCCGCGGATAGGTGTGCAGCCACAGCTCGCCGGTGGCATCAAGAATGCCTTCAGCGGCCAGCAGCTCGTCAATCCAGCCGACCGCGTTGGCCCGGCCATCACCGTGGTCGCGGTCAAAAAAACTGATGGCTCCGCGGCGGTTGGGCACAAACTCGCCTGCATATTTCCCTTGCGCGGATTGCATGGAGCGCATGGGCAACATCAAAAAATAAGTAGGGTAGGTGAACCCATTGCTGGCAGGTTTGACCCGCTGGTGCCGCACAACACCGAACCCGAGCAGCGGCACGGCCGCGCTCATGCGGTGGCTTTCTCAAGGTCTTGCGACAGTTGCTGCGCTACCGCAAGGCCAGACTTCAACCCGTCTTCATGAAACCCGTAGCCCGTCCAGGCACCGCAGAAATACGTGTTTTGCTGGCCTTGCAACGCCGGCACGTCGGCCTGCGCGCGGACAGCTGCCAGGTCAAACACCGGGTGTGAATATTCGTACTCGCCCATGATGCAACTACGTGCAATCTCGCGCAGCGGATTCAACGACACCACCACTGGCTGCGCAAACGGCAGCGGCTGCAGCATGTTGAGCAAATAGTGCAGACATACCTGCGTAGATTCTTGGTCGCTAGAGAGCGCACGCTCGTAGTTCCACGCTGCCCAGCTGAGTTTTTTGCTGGGGAGCACTGAGGCATCTGTGTGCAGCACGGCGCGGTTGGGCTGATAAGTAATGGCGCCAAGGGTGCGACGCTCTGCCGGTGATGGCTGGCTCAGGAGCCCAAGCGATTCGTCAGAATGCGCTGCCAGCACCACTTTATCGAAGCGCTCAATGCCGGCATCGGTCGTGATTTTTACGCCATCTTCATCCCGCTCAATTAACCTGACCGGGCTGTTCAAGCGCTTGTCGGCTATTCCCGCGATGATTTTTTCAACATAGTGTTTTGCGCCGCCCGTTACCGTCCACCATTGGGGGCGATTGGCAACTTGAATCAGGCCGTGGTTGTAACAAAACCGGATCATGGTCGAGACCGGAAACTGCAGCATCTGCTGGGTAGGGCAGGACCAGATGCACCCCATCATGGGCAGAAAATACCAGTCCCGGAATTCACTGGAGAATTTCTGATCGGCCAAAAATTCACTCAGCGGCTGCATCATGGCGCTGTCTTGATTGGCGTTTGCCAGTGCTGTGGTGACGCGGTTAAAGCGCAAAATATCGCGCAGCATCCGCAGAAACTTCCAGCTCACCAGGTTGCTGCGCTGCGAAAAAACGCTGTTCAGTGATGAGCCGCTCCACTCCAGCCGGGCGCCGTTCGTGGTCGGCGCTTGCACCGAAAAAGACATGTCTGACCTGGCGGTGTCTACACTCAAATCAGCGAACAGCTTGATCAGGTTTGGGTAGGTACGCTCGTTAAACACCAAAAACCCGGTGTCAACGCCGTGCGTGACCAGGTTGCCTTGGGGCGTCGGCAAGGTGACATCAACGGTGTGCGTGTGGCCGCCAAAGTAAGCACCAGCCTCAAACAGGGTGATGTCGGCCTTGCCGCGAAGTGCATGTGCAGCTGACAGACCGGAAATACCGGAGCCGACGACGGCGATGCGCGGACGTACCCTGCTCAGCATGGGCGAACGATAGATAAAAATGTTGCGAAGCGCCCCGAGGCGAACAAGGGAGGGAGGGAGGAGGAGAACCACCCCGGGATTTCTCTCAAGCCTGAACGGCCTGCGAGGCTTCGCAACCATGAAACTGATGCAATGCTTGTTCGGTCAATTGAATCGACTGCTGCAGCGCCACATGTCTTTAGGAGCGATGCACTGCCCGCAGAGTTCCCTTGAGCTGTGAAAACTTCAAAGTAAGTGTGTGTGAGTCGAATGTGCACCATACACAAAGTATAAGCCTTAAATTACCAATCGGTCAAATAGTGACTGATTGGTAATATTTATCCAGGTGCGTGTGTTGAAGCTTACTTTTGCGCCAACTGCTTTTCAATTTCCTTGACGAATTGCCTGCTGTCTGGCGCGGCCATGGAATTGAAGCTGACCACGCTCTGGCCGTCGCGGCCGATCACATATTTGTAAAAATTCCACTTTGGCGTGGTGCCTGATTTGGCGCTGAGTTGCTGGAACAGCGGGCTGGCATCTTTGCCAGACACAATGGTTTTTGTGAACATCGGAAACTTGACGCCGAAAGTGTTGGCGCAGAAGTCAGCAATTTGTTTGTTGCTGCCGGTTTCCTGAGAAAAGTCATTTGACGGAAAGCCAAGCACCACCAAACCCTTGTCCTTGTATTTGCTGTGCAGCGCTTCCAGCCCTTCGTACTGTGAGGTAAAGCCGCAAAAGCTTGCCGTATTAACGACCACCACCACCTTGCCGCTGTACTGGCAAAGAGACTGCGGCTTTTCGTCCTGCAGGCGCAGAACGTCTTGCTTGAGCAGCGCCGGACATGCCGCGTCAGCCGGAGCCGCGGCCTGCGCTGGCGCGAAAAACAAGGTGCTCGCTGCTATCACTAATGCAGCTGCAACTACAGGGCGGAACGAAGATGTAGACACTGAACGCATGGCAACCCCAGACAAAAAGAAGACGCGGAAGATACCGCTTAATGGCTGATTTATACGCCAGGTTGGGCGCTTCGGATTCACGCACCCGAGCTTGTAATACCCCGCTGTGGGGCCATTTGTCACAAATAATGCCTAGAATTGCTACCGTAGCAAGATGCAACCCAACAACATCCAGCGCAGCATTTTCTGCGTAATATAACGAAGCGTGCTTGTTGGCGCGAAGGAGTTCATATGCTTTACCCCGAACTGTTTAAACAACTGGAGTCCGTCCGCTGGGACATGGACAAGGATATCCCGTGGTCAAGTTTTGACGCGTCCCAACTGACCGACGAGCAGGCGCAAACCATCAAGATGAACGCCATCACTGAGTGGGCAGCGCTGCCCGCCACTGAAATGTTTTTGCGCGACAACAAAGACGACAGCGACTTTTCAGCTTTCATGTCAATCTGGTTTTTCGAAGAGCAAAAACACTCGCTGGTGCTGATGGAATACCTCAAGCGCTTCCGGCCCGACCTGGCTCCGACTGAAAAAGAGCTACATGAAGTGCGCTTTGAATTTGAGCCCGCACCGCCGCTTGAAACGCTGATGCTGCATTTTTGCGGCGAAATCAGGCTCAACCACTGGTACCGCCGCGCCAGCGAATGGCACACCGAGCCGGTGATTAAAAAAATCTACACCCAGCTCAGTCAGGACGAAGCGCGCCACGGCGGCGCCTACCTGCGCTACATGAAGCGGGCGATTAACAATTTCGGTAACGATGCGAAAGCCGCGTTTGTCAAAGTCGGCGTGCTGATGGCCAGCGCCCGCCGCACTGCACAGGCACTGCACCCAACCAATTTGCATGTGAACAAAAATTTGTTCCCGCGCGATACGATTCAGTCGCGCTTGCCCAACCCGGAGTGGCTGGAGCATTGGCTCGACACGCAAATCAAGTTTGATGCAGTCTGGGAAGGCAAAGTGGTCGATCGTATTTTGCACAACATCAGCCTGTTGATGAACCAGAGTTTTAAGACGGTGCAAGAGTTGAACCGCTACCGCAAAGACCTGGGCCGCGAGATTGCGGGCGCTATTGCAGCGCCAACCGACGCGGTTCAAACCAAGCCGCACATGGTGTGACGGCGCCGCACTTTTCAAGCAAAGTCGTAGCGCGGGGAGACGCGCTGCAGCGTGTCAAACACCTGCCGCGCCCAATTATTTTCACCAACGGTGTGTTCGATGTGCTGCACTGCGGCCACGTTACTTACCTGGCAGCCGCACGCGCCTTGGGCGCAAGCCTGGTGGTGGCGCTGAATACTGACGCATCGGCCAGGCGACTCGGCAAAGGAGATGACAGGCCGCTCAACAACCAGCCTGACCGAGCTGCTGTCATTGCAGCGCTTGAATCTGTCAGCATGGTGACCTGGTTTGACGAAGACACGCCACTTGAGATCATCACCGAACTCAAACCGGACACACTGGTCAAAGGCGGTGACTACGACATGCGCACGCTTGCCGAGACAGCGGTTGTAGAAAGCTACGGCGGCAACGCAGTGGCGATTGCGTTCGTAACAGGCTATTCAACAACTGCGTTGGTGCAAAAAATACGGCGCTCCAGCTAACTTAGTCGCTGGACATTAACCGCCAGGCAGTTTGCTACTTATTAAATAGCTGCTCGCGCGCAAGTATATTGGGCTAAAGCACTGTTTTGCTCTTACTGCGATGCGGGCGCAGCGGGCGGCATAATGACCACCGTGTCGCCGCCAGTAGCGCCGGTCTGGCCGGTAGTGCCGGTTGCGCCGCCGATGCCAGTGGTTCCTGTGCTGCCGGTTGCGCCGGTGCTACCCGATGGACCTGCAGGGCCGGCCGGTCCTGGAACGGTTACCACGGCGGGGGTGTTGACAACCGCAGGACGGTCGCATGCGCTCAAGCCAAGAACGGCTGCGCCTAAAAATACGACTGAGTAAAGGTTGGCTATTTTCACGGTATTTCCCTTGTGTTTGGATTAAAAGTTGCTCACCAAAAGCTCGCCGGAAGATCGCCATAAATAGCCGTCCCAGCGGTTGAAGAGCGATTGGTGCGCACCACTTATTTTTGCCAGAACCGCAGAAGTCGCGCGTAGGGCGATAGCTTCACATGTGGTCGGCAGAAGCAGCTAGCGGGTTGTGTCTGGCCGTCAAAAAAACCCTGGTGTACGCTGCGTTTGCCGCTGGTGAATGCGCCACGAGGGGGCACCAAAATTGTTGACAGCGCCGGCTTCAGCGGCATTGAAGTGCCTGGCAACGCTATATTTTTAGTAGCTGGTAGCACCCGTACTCATTGCGCTAAAGGCCTATTTTATTGATGAACAGGCCGCTTTGGTTCAGTGCGCCTCCAACGCCTGCGCAGCTGGCTCTGGCACACGCCGAAACACTTTGCGCCACAGCTTGCCCAGCCAGCCCTGCAGGTCATCTACCAGCGTGTACACCGCCGGAATGACCAGCAAACTCAGCACAGTGGACGTCATCAGCCCGCCAATTACCGCCACACCCATCGGTGCGCGAAAGCTGCCGTCAGACGCTCCCCAACTGAAGGCAATCGGCATCATGCCGGCACCCATGGCGATAGTGGTCATCACAATCGGGCGGGCGCGCTTGTGGCACGCGTCCAGCAGCGCGTCAAGGCGGGGCATGGGCTCGACCACATCATGCGTTTCGGTGGCGGGCTTGCCGCGACGCGCTTCGATCGCGTACTCCACCAGCAAGATAGAGTTTTTGGTGGCAATACCCATCAGCATGATCAACCCGATGAGCGACGGCATTGAAAAGCTTTTGTCGCCAATCAGCAGCGCTGCAAACGCGCCACCGAGGGACAACGGCAGCGCCGCCAAAATAGTGAACGGGTGCAAAAAGTCTTTGAACAGCAGCACCAGCACGATGTAAATGCACAGCACCGCTGTCAGCATGGCCAGGCCAAAACTGGCAAACAGCTCGCCCATCACTTCGGCATCGCCAATCACAACTTGCTTGACGCCCGCAGGCAGGTTTTTCAGCGTTGGCAGCTCGTTAACGGCTTTGGTTACGTCGCCGAGCGGCAGGCCCGACAGCTCGATTTCAAACTGCACATTGCGCGATCGGTTGAAGCGGTCAATCACCGCAGGGCCGCCGGCCATCTCGACGGTAGCGACCTGGCCGAGCATGACGGGGCCCCTACTGCCCGTGCCGGGCACCATTAAACGCTCGAGCGCGCCAATGTCTTGTCGTGCGTCGTCAGACAGGCGCACCACGATAGGCACCTGGCGCTGCGCCAGGTTCAGCTTGGGCAGGGACGCGTCGAAGTCTCCGACGGTGGCAATGCGCACGGTCTCACCAATGGCGGCGCTGGTCACACCCAGGTCGGCCATGCGCGCAAAGTCAGGGCGCACCGTCAGCTCTGGCCGCACCAGTGATGCGCTGGACGCAACCGAGCCCAGGCCAGCAACGGTGCGCAGCTCTTTTTCAAGCGACGCTGCAGTCGCGCCCAATGCCACCGGGTCTTCGCCCGTCAGTGCCAGCACATACTTTTCACCCGAGCCGCCCAGGCCAACTTTGCTGCGCACGCCGGGCAGGTCTTCAAGCGCTTTGCGGATGTTGTTTTCAATGCCTTGCTTGCGCGGGCGCTGACCGCGCTCGGCCAGCAAAATCGTCAGCGTTGCCTTGCGCAATTCAGCCACGCCGCCGGGTGCAAACGGGTCGCCACCAGCCGCACCGCCGCCGACCGTGGTGTAGACCGATTTCACGTGGTCTACCTTGGAAATCAATAGCCGCGCGGCTTCAGCGGCAGCCTTTGTTTGTGCCAGCTTGGTGCCAGGCGGCAGCTCTAGATTGACCTGCGTCTGCGAATTGTCGTCAGGCGGAATGAAGCCGGTGGGCAGCAGCGGAATCAAAAACAGCGAGCCGACAAAAAACGCACCTGCGGCCACTACGGTAACCCACCGATGCTCAAGGCACCAGCGGCTGGCGCGCATGTACCAGGCCATCAGTTTGCCGTCTTGCGGGTTGTGCTCTTTGGCCAGTGGCTTCAGGATGTACGCTGCCATCATGGGCGTCAGCATGCGCGCAACAATGAGCGACGCAAACACCGCCAGCGCTGCTGTCCAGCCAAATTGCTTGAAAAATTTACCAACAATGCCGCTCATGAATGCGGTGGGCAAAAACACGGCGATCAAGGTAAAAGTAATTGCAATCACGGCTACGCCAATTTCATCAGCGGCCTCCATTGCCGCCTGGTAGGGCGTTTTGCCCATGCGCAGGTGGCGCACAATATTTTCAACTTCCACAATCGCGTCGTCTACCAAAATGCCAATAACCAGACTGAGCGCCAGCAGCGTCACGACGTTGATGGAAAAGCCCAAATAATTCATGCCGATAAACGCTGGAATCACCGACAACGGCAGCGCCACCGACGAGATAAATGTGGCCCGCCAATCGCGCAAAAACAAAAACACCACCAGCACGGCCAGCAGCGCGCCTTCAATCAAGAGTGTGAGCGATGCAGCGTATTCCTCTTCCACCGGGGTCACGAAGTCGAAGGCTTCGGTCAGCTGCATGTCGGGCCGGGCGAGCTTGATTTCTTCAAGTGCAGCGCGCACGCCGCGCCCCGCTTCTACCTCGCTTGCGCCTTTGCTGCGCGCAATCTCGAACCCCACTACCGGCACGCCGTTGAGCAGAGCGCTGGAGCGCGGCTCGGCAATGGTGTCTTGTACGGTCGCAATCTGGTCCAGGCGAATGCTGCGGCCAGTGATCAAGCCCAATTGAATAGCGCCAATCTCAACGGCCGATTTGACCGTGGCCAGTGTGCGTACGGGTTGCTCGCTGGTGCCTAAATCTGCACGGCCACCGGCGGTCTCTAACTGCACGTCGCGCAGTTGGCGCGAAACCGCAGCGGCGCTCACGCCAAGCGACTGCATTTTGGCGGTGTCCAGCATGATGCGTACTTCGCGCGTCACGCCGCCCACCCGGCTGACCGAGCCCACACCGGGCACGGCCAGCAGCCTGCGGGTGAGTGTGTCGTCTACAAACCAGCTCAGGGCTTCGTCGTCCATAGACGGTATGCGGATGGTGTAGGCCAAGACGGCACCGCCCGAAATATTCACCTTGCTGACCACCGGGTCGCGCAGGTCAGCAGGCAAATCCGAGCGCACCTGCTGCACTGCCGAGCGTGTTTCATCGAGCGCTTCCTGCGTGGTTTTTTCCAGGCGGAATTCGGCGGTGATTGTCACCACACCGTCTTGCACTTTGGTGTAAATGTTTTTCAGGCCCTGAATACCGGCAATCGCGTTTTCAATCTTGCGTGCCACTTCGGTTTCAAGCTGCGCAGGCGAGCCGCCGGGCAAGCTGGCGGTAATGATGATGTTGGGAACATCCAGATCAGGAAAGTTTTGCACCTTCATGTTCTGGTAGCCGAGAATGCCAGCAAAACACAACATCACAAAAAACATGATGGCGGCAATCGGGTTGCGTATGCACCACGCGGAAACGTTCATATCGAGTACTCCAACAACAGCTTGTGGTTCATTCAGCGCCTAAAATATGCTATTGAATAAATAGCTGATTACGCCCGTATTTATTGGACAAAAGCCATTTTTAATGCTTTTTTCATGGTTTCGGCGCCGTTTTGACGTCATTTCCAGCCGCGGCAGATGCGGGCTTTGCAGGCGCTATGGCCACCACCTTCACGGTGTCCCCATCGGCCAGGAAGGCTGCGCCGCTGGCAACATAGTTTTCACCCGCTTTGGCGCCTTGCAAAATCTCCACCGCATCGCCCACACGCCGACCGGTTTGCAGCTTGACCTGGCTAACTTTGTTGTTCGCCTCAACGCGCATGGCGTAGGTAAAACCGTCGCGCAGCACCAGCGCTTGTTGCTGCAGCGTGAGCGCGTTACTTGCGCCCAGGGCAAAGTCGCCTTTGGCATA
Source organism: Polaromonas sp. (assembly GCA_031386895.1). Taxonomy (GTDB): domain Bacteria; phylum Pseudomonadota; class Gammaproteobacteria; order Burkholderiales; family Burkholderiaceae_C; genus Polaromonas. The sequence goes on along the minus strand of JANNCT010000065.1, from coordinate 16,972 downwards.
CATGCCGGCCTTCAGGTCAGCATTGGCGGGCAAATCGACGTAGACCAAAGCGGTGCGGGTCGCCGGGTCCACTGTGGGTGCCACCATGCGCACGCGCCCTTCAACGCTTGCGCCACTGGCTGCAAGCACCACCGCCTTGTCTCCGGGCTTGATGCGCGCCACCTCTGCGCTGGTGGCTTCGGCACGCCATTCAAGGCGCCCGCCGCGAATCATTTTGAACAGCTCTGCCCCGCCGCCCACCACCGCGCCCACCGTGGCGGTGCGCGCTGAAATAACGCCGTTGTCTGGTGCCAGCAGCTGGGTTTGTGTCAAACGCAGTTGCTGCACATTGAGCGCCGCGCGGCTGGCCTCCAGCCTGGCCTTGGCAGTTTTGGCCAGCGTCAGGTACTGGTTGATTTGCTGGTCGCTCAGCGCACCGCTGGCCTGCAGAGTGCGGGCTTTGTCGGCGTTACCGGCAGCATCCGCCGCGTTGGCCTCGGCTTCCGCCAGGCTGGCTTTGGCCTGCGCTACTTCGGCACGCCCCCGGTCGCTGGCAAACGTCGCCAGCACCTGGCCTGTGCGCACGCGGTCGCCCACGTTGGCTTTGACTTCTACCAATTTCAAGCCTTCAGATTCGCTGCTGATGATGGCCTCTTGCCAGGCTGCAATGCTGCCATTGGCCGACAAAGCAATCGGCAAGCTGCGCGCCACCGGGCTTTCGGTGCTGACGGTCAGGGCCGCTTTTGGCGCAAGCACTGCTTTGTCTTCTTTCGGCTTATTTTTTGAATAAAATAGGGCTGTAGCGCCCAATATCAGGGCGCAAGCAGCTATTAAAATGATAGCTGTTGATTTGCGGGTCAAAGATTTCATAAATAAATCTGCTTAAAAAGTGAAGTGGTTTGCTACTGTGCTGGCGCGGCGTTCGCGTCAGTCTGCCAGCCGCCGCCCAGCGCCCGGTATAGCGCTATCCAGGCGTTTCGGCGCTCCAGCTGCAAGGTGATCAAAGCGCTCTGTGCGGCGAGCAGTGTGCGGCGGCTTTCTTCCAGCTCGACCAGGCTGGCAAGTCCGGCCTTGTAGCGCGCCTCGGTGCCTGCAAAAGAGGCGCGGTAGCCTTCGGCAGCGATATCGGTGTCGCTGGCGCGGTCAGACGTTGCCTGTAAATTGACGAGTGCTTCTTCCACCTCGCGCACCGCTACCCGCACCACGCTTTTGTATTTGCCAGCGGCTTCTTCATACCTGGCGTTGGCAATGTCCAGGTTGCCCTGGCTCACCCCGCCGTCAAGCAGCGGCAGCGTCAATGCCAGCGGGCCGAACGACCAGGTGTCAAAATTTTGCGACATGCCGCCGACGCGTGTCCGGCCTGTGCCAATATTGCCCGCCAGGCTCACGCGCGGCAGGCGTGCGGCGCCAGCACTGCCCACATCAAAACTGGCAGCCGATACATCGCGCGCAGCGCTGTACACATCGGGCCGTTGGCCCAGTGCCTGCGCCGGCACGCTCGCCACATTCGCGATGGCTTGCTGTGGCTGGCCGTCGGGTGCGTCTTGCAACGAGCGGGCGAGTTTTTGCGCCAGCGTCGGTTCGTCAACCGCTGTCAGTGCCACCAGCGCTTTGACAATTACAGCGCATTGCGCACGCTGCTGGGTCAGGCGGCTGGCACCTTCGGCGGCGCTGGCCCTGGCCAAAGCAGCAACGGCTGGCGCGCCAAAGCCTGCCTGCGTTGCCAGCTGCGTGAGGCGGCTGGTTTCAGCGCGAGAATTCGCGTCCAGTGTCGTGACGGCAAGCTGCTTTTCGCACGACCGCAAGCTGTAGTACTGGCCAGCCACTTCGGCGGCCACCACCACACGCGCGTCGTGCCACTGGGCCTGGCTGGCCATCAGGCGTTCGTCTGCGGCATCTCGTTTGGCGGCGTTTTTGCCGAACACGTCGATTTCCCAACTCGCCTGCAGGCCCAATTGGGCGATGGTGGAAATAGCCGGGCCAGAAGCACCACCACCTGGCGCGCCACCTTGCGCGGCTGAGCCGCGGCTGACGTTGCCAACGCCGTCCAGCGACGGCAGCAGCGCGCCGCCTGAAATGCTGCGAGCAGCGCGCGCTTGTGCAATGTTGGCGCGCGCGGCAATTACGGTGGGGCCAACCCGCTGCGCAGCAGCAATCAGCTCCACCAGCAGTGCGTCGTTTTGCAACTGCCACCATTGCGCCAGGTTGTCCAGACTGGCGTTGTGCGGCAGGCCCGCACCAGCAACAATGCTGTCAGCTGGTAGCGGGGCGATCCACTGAGTCGGCGCGTCGGTTGCGACTGCGCGAGGCGGCGACGTGACCGCGCAGGCACCCAACAGCGACACCGCTGCGGCCAAGCTGGTCGCAAGCTTTGCCAGGCGTGGAGCCGCCTGGGCGACTGGGCTTTTGGGTTGGTGCAATGGAGTCATTTTTTGGGCCTTCTGCGCCGCGCTTCCTCAATTTTTACCATTGCCACCGCCTGCTCAACCATCTGCGCTGCCCACGCGTCAATAGACTTCGGGCCCTGCAACAGCCGGGGCCGAATGGCCTCAACGACGTCGCGCGTCATGTACAGGTGCATTGCCAGCCCGGCAATGCTGAAGGCCAGGCGATGCAGGTCGTCATCAGCCGTCTTGATTCCCAAGTGCTTGCTCAACACGGCGAGCAGCGCGGCATGCGCAGGCTTGATGGTCTGGTCAATCTCGTGCGCCCACACACCCGTAGGTTCAAGCAATTCGCGAAAGTGAAGGCGCATGCACTGCTGCACCAACTCGCCCTGCTTCATCGGTTCCAGAAAACTTCCGATCAAACCCGCCAGCGATTGCCGCAGTGTGAAATGCGGCTGCGCGAACAACGAAAGGTCTTGCTCGGGCCCGCCCATCGGTTCCTTGAACATGGCTCGGTACAGGCCAGCCTTGTCGCCAAAGTAATAACTGATCGACGCGATGTTGACACCTGCGGCCAGGGCTATGGCGCGGGTCGACGTTTTGGCAAAGCCTTTTTCCGAGAACAGCCGCAGCGCCGCCGTCATCAATTGCTGCCGCGCTTCAACGCCGCCGGCGCGGCGCGGCTGTGCTGCCGGCTGCGCCAAAGCTGTGGCCGTCAGAGCCTGTGAGTTTTTACGCATTCGCCGGATTTAATCACATAAATCAAACGACTGATTAACTAATTCAAACTCTTACATTAACTGCGCATTCAGCGCACATTAAGTGAACATTAACTGCGCATCAAGAGCACATTCATTGCGCCTCTTCGCGCATCAAGCGCAATGCATAACCAGGCTAAACCAACGCACCCGCGTCGTGCGCCAGCAAATCAGCGCTGAAAGTGGCCGCCCACAACCGCTGAATCGCTTCGCGCTCGCCCGCCAGCTCTAGCATGCCAACCTGAGTGGGCGCTTCATTGAGGCGGGCTTTGTGCTGCACGCGGCGCAGCTCGCGGTAGGCTGAAGCCGCTGCCCGACCCACTCCGGCTGGCAGCAGGCCGACCTGCTCGGCACGCACCAGCAGTGCAATGTTGCCCACGTTGTCGGCCAAAGCCGGATGCGCCCCTGATTGCGACAGCACCAAAAATTGCACCGCAAATTCAGCGTCGACCATGCCGCCAGGACTGTGCTTGACGTCAAACAAGCCACTTTTTACAGGGCGTGCAGCGCTGACTTTTCTGCGCATGGCCACAATTTCAGTGCGCAGCAAATCGATGTTGCGCGGCGCGGTGATCACGCCGGTGCGAATAGCCTCGAACTGCTCGCGCAGCGGCTCGGCGCCCAGCACGAAGCGGGCACGTGTCATGGCCTGGTGCTCCCATGTCCACGCGGTGTTGCTGCCGCGCTGTTGCTGGTAATTGGCGTACGCAGTAAAACTGGTGACCAGCAGGCCCGAATTGCCGTTGGGGCGCAGCGCCGTGTCAATCTCAAACAAATCGCCTTCGCTGGTTTTAACCGTCAGCCAGTTGATCAGCTTGCGCACCAGAGTTGCGTACACCTCAGCTGCTTGCTCGTGCTTGTCTTCGTACACAAACACGATGTCAAGGTCGCTGCCGTAGCCCAGCTCTTTGCCGCCCAGCTTGCCGTAGGCAATCACGGCCAGCTGGGGCGCGTCCCGGTGCTTGTTTTTGAGCCGCTGCCAGCACCAGCTTAGTGCCACGCTGAGCGTGGCTTCGGCCAGCGCGCTCAAGTCGTCGGCCACTTGCTCAACCGTTAAAACACCTTCCACGTCTCTGGCCAAGGTGCGGAACATTTCAGCGTGGTGCGCCCGCCTGAGCAGGTTCAGGCAATTTTCTTCGTCGTCTTCGCCGGTGCGCCTGACGGAGTCCATTCGCTGACGCAACTCTTCCCGGTAGCTTGCAGCGTCAAACCGCTCACTGAGCATGTCGCTGTTGGCCAGCTCGTCAATTACGCCGGGGTGGCGCAGCAGGTAGCGCGCTGGCCACTTGGCCGCGCCGAGCAGCCGCAGCAACCGCTGGTGCACCACCGGGCGCTCTAGCAGCAGCGCCAGATAACTTTCACGCCTGAGCAGCGGCTCGATCCAGTCCATGATGCGCAGCGCGGCATCTTCACTGACGGCACCCTCAGCCAGCCACACCGCAGTGCGCTGCACCAATTGCGCAAGGCGGGCGCGAGACTCATCCCGCAGCCCCAGCACTTTAGGGTGCTGACGCCACGCAATGAGCCGCGCTCTGAACTGATCGGGCCACTGGCCGGACAAATCCTCCAGCACGTCTTCAAGCAGCGGCGCAGGAGGGTTGTTTGGGCTGTCTTGCCCCGCGCCTTTGTTGCAACCTTTGCAGTCAGGCTTTCCGCCCAGCAGTTTGTCAAACTCACCTGCCACCAATTCGCGGTGCGCATCGAGCGCGTGCAAAAACTGGCAGCAGTCGGCGTAGCCCATGCTGTGCGCAATCCAGGCCAGGTCGTCATCGCGCGTCGGCAGAGCGTGGGTTTGCTGGTCATCCAGGTACTGGATGCGGTGCTCCGCATGCCGCAAAAATTCGTACGCCACAGCCAGTGCTTCTGCCGTGCTCCCCTCCATCAACCCGGCTTTGGCCAGGCGCCCCAGTGCATCTACCGTGGGGCGGGTGCGTAGCTCGGGGAACTGCCCGCCGCGTACCACTTGCAACAGCTGCACGGTAAATTCAATCTCACGAATACCGCCGCGCGACATTTTGACGTCGTTGGCGCGCTCAGGGTGCCCGGCGCTGCGCTTGGCAGCGTGCTCGCGAATTTGCCGGTGCAGCACGCGCAGCGCGTCAAACACGCTGTAGTCCAGATAGCGCCTGAAAACAAACGGCAGCACCGACGCGCGCAGCGCCTGCGCATGGCCGCTTTCAATGCAATCACGCGGCGCAACGACCCGGCTTTTCAGCCATGCAAAGCGCTCCCATTCACGGCCCTGGGCCTGAAAATAATCTTCAAGGGCACTGAGCGACATGGCCGCCGGGCCAGACCCGCCGTGCGGCCGGAGCGCCAGGTCGACCCGAAATACAAACCCATGCTCAGTGACCTCACCAATCAATGTATGGATGGCTTTGACCTGGTGCGCAAAATATTCGTGGTTGCTGATCTGTCCGCGCCCATCGCCCTGTTGCCGGCCCGCGGTGTGCCCGTCGTGGTCGTACACATAAATAAGGTCAATGTCGCTGCTGACATTCAGCTCGCGCGCACCCAGCTTGCCCATGCCCACTACCCACAACTGGGCGCGTTCGCCGCCCGGCGCCAAAGGCGCGCCGTACAGCGCGTCGAGGGTTTTTTGCGAGTCGACAACAGCGGCGTTCAAGGCCAGTTCGGCCAGCTCGGTCATGGCACGCGTCACCACATGCAAGTCAGTGCGCTGCGCAGATGCACTGTCGCAGTCAAGCACCACCAGCCGCTCCATCACCAGCTGGCGCAGCACCCTGAGCGCGGCACCTACCGCCAAACCAGTTCCCAGCAGCGCATCAAAGGCCAATTGCATGCTGTGCGCTACAGGTTTACCTGCTGGCAACAGCGCCAGATCAGCGCCATAACGCCGCCGAATCCGCTGAACAAACCGCGAATAGCCAGACAGCTGCTGCACAGCTTGGCCCGGTCGGCTCATGGGATGCTCAAGGTTGTAGGCCATCAGGCTGAGCTGGATTAAGTTGTTGCAAATCGGCGGAACCGATGGCGACGCTGGCAGTCATAATTTGAACTCCAGCGACCACAGCAGATGAGCCATTTGATTTGAGCCGAAACGCCCCCCAAACCCGCACGCATTTTCTGGCAGCAGCTGCTCGGGCTGCGCTGTGGCTGGTCGTGGTGTTGTGGCTGGTCACGTTATTGGGCTGGGGCGTACTTCACGCGTGGATTGTGCCGCGAATTGGCGACTTTCGCCCACGCCTGGAAAGCGCGGCCACCCAGGCACTGGGGGTTCCGGTACGTGTAGGCCAAATTACAGCGCGTTCACCCGGGCTGATGCCCTCTTTTGAGCTGCGCGATGTGGTGCTGCTGGACCCGCAAGGCCGCGAAGCGCTGCGGCTGCCGCTGGTGCTGGCGGCACTGTCGCCTTCGTCGGTTTTGGGCGCCGGTTTTGAGCAGCTGGTGATTGACCAGCCCACACTGGATATTCGCCGCACCGCAGACGGGAAAATCTACGTTGGCGGGCTTGACGTCGGTGCAAAAAAAACTGGCGGCGGCGATGTGGCGGACTGGTTTTTTTCGCAGCCAGAATTCGTCATACGCGGCGGCAGCATCCGCTGGACCGATGAGCAGGCCCAAGTCCCGCCCTTGGCGCTGCAGCAGGTTGATGCTGTCCTGCGCAACGGCCCACGAAGGCATGCGATGCGGTTTGATGCCACGCCGCCAACCGGCTGGGGCGAGCGCTTCAGCCTGCGCGGATTGTTCAAGCAGCCTTTGCTGGCGCTGAAAGCAGGCCAGTGGCAGGAGTGGTCGGGGCAGCTGTTTGCAGATTTCAGCCGGGTGGATATCTCGCAAATCAAGCCGTACGTCAAGCTCGATCCGCTGGGCATTGCCCCAAAATCAGGCATCGGCAGCGTGCGCGCTTGGGCAGATGTTGAAAAAGGCCAGGTGCTGGGCGCAACCGCCGACGTGGTGCTCAGCGGTGTCGATGTGCAATTGGGCAAAGCGCTTTTGCCACTGACACTGAACTCAGCCGCTGGCCGGATCGGCGCAAAACTGCTTGAAGACGGCTTTGATTTCAATACCGAAGGCCTGAGCTTCACCACCCGCGACGGTTTGAGCTGGCCCGGCGGCAACCTGGCTTACAGCAGCCAGGGCACAGCGGGCAAAACCCAACAGAACAACACGCTCAAAGCAGACCGGCTGGACCTGGCAGCTCTAACGCAAGTTGCCTTGCGCCTGCCGCTTGGCACCGCTACCCATACGGCGCTGGCGACTTATGCGCCCAAAGGCCTGGTAGAAGCTGTAGTGGCAAGCTGGCAAGTACCCGTCGCGAGTCAGGTCACCTACGCCGCCAAAGGCCGCGTGAGCGGGCTGGAAGTGCTGGCCCTGCCCAGCACGGTGTTGCGCGCCAGCAAAGTGGCGGGCACCACATCGCAAGCAGCTGCAGGCAGTTACCCACAGGCACGGCACGCGCAGCCTGGCCGGCCAGGCATCAAAGGCGCAGCGCTTGACTTTGACGTGACCCAGGCCGGCGGCAAGGCCGCGCTGGCGCTGGCAAAAGGCCATATTGATTTGCCGGGCGTGTTTGAAGACCCACGGGTAGAGTTTGACCAGCTGACTGCCGATGTGAAGTGGAAGTTGCTCGGCGACAAAATTGAAATTGGGCTGCAGGACATCAAGTTTTCAAGCCCTGACGCGCAGGGCACTGCACAAGCCGTGTGGCAATCAGGCTTTACTGCCTCGGGCGCCGCCGACGGGCAGTCGCTGGGCAACCTGGATTTGCAAGGCTTGCTCACACGCGGCAACGGCGCGCGCGTGCACCGCTACCTGCCACTTGTCATGGCCGACCAGGTTCGCCACTATGTGCGTGATGCTGTGGTGCAGGGCGATTTGAGCAACGTCACCTTTAAAGTCAAAGGCGCTGTAGACGACATTCCTTATTCAAGCTCCACCAGCCCCAAAAAAGGTGAATTCAAAATATCCGCCCAGGTTAAAAATGGCGTGCTGGCCTATGTGCCCAAATGGGCACAACCGCAAGGCACAGCCCAGTGGCCCGCATTGACGGCGGTCAATGGAGAGCTGATGTTTGACCAGGCCACACTGGCAGTCAACAACGCCACTAGCGGCGTCGCAGGAATGCCCGGCTTGCAGGTGCTGCGTGCCGACGCCAAAATTCCCAATCTGATGAGCGGCGCCACAGTGCAATTGCAGTTAAAGCTCAAAGGGCCCTTGAGCAGTGCGGTGGCTTTTGTAAACACATCGCCCATAGCTGCAATGACAGGCAATGCGGCTGAAAAAGTAGCCGCCAGTGGCATCGGAGACTACGCGCTGCAGCTTGATTTACCGCTCAATAACATCGACAAAACCGCTGTGCGTGGTACGGTAACGTTGCCCGGCAATGATGTGCGGCTGTCGCCAGCTGCGCCAATGTTGACCCGATTGCGCGGCGTGGCCACGTTCACTGAAAAAGGCTTTTCGGTGCCGGCGGCGCAAGCCCAGATGCTGGGCGGCGAAGTGCGCTTTGAAGGCGGCATGCGCCCCGCCAGCCGGGCACCAGGCACGGGGCTTGAGGCAGAGCCCAGCATAGTTTTCAGGGCGCAGGGAACTGCATCGGCAGAAGCCATTGCGCAGGCCAAAGACCTGGGCGCCGCAGCGCGACTGGCACAGTACGCCAGCGGCACCACGGCTTACACCGCGACGTTTGGCGTGACGCGCGGCGCAACTGAAGTGCTGCTGACCAGTAACCTGCAGGGCCTGGCTTTAAAACTTCCAGCACCTTTGAACAAAAGCGCTGAGGCCCTGCTGCCCACCCGCTTTGAAAACACCGTGCTGCGCGAGTCAATGGGTGCCGGGCAAAAACTGCAAGACCAGCTGGTTTTGAATATTGGACGTATTGTCAGCGCCGCGTACGTTCGCGATATCAGCGGCGGTGTCTCGCAAGAGCCGCGCGTGGTGCGCGGCAGCATTGGCATCGGGCTCGAAGCCGGTGAATCTGCGCCTTCGCTCGTCAACGGAGTGGCCGCCAATGTCAATTTGGCCAGCATCAACATGGATGCCTGGGACAAGGTGCTCAGCGCCTCAGTTGGTGACGGTATCGCCAGTGCCGCACCCATCCGCACTGGCACGACAGCCAGCGCCCAAAGCTATTTTCCGACGCAAATCGCCATTCGCGCCAAAGAGCTGACGGTCAGCAACCGCAAGTTCAACAATCTGGTTATTGGCGGCACGCGAGACGGTGCCACTTGGCGCGCCAACATGGACGCCACCGAGCTGAACGGCTACGCCGAATACCGCCAGGCCAGCAGCGCAGGCCCAGCGCGGGTGCTGGCCAGGTTGTCACGGCTTAGCGTGGGCCCAAGCGGTGCGCTGGATGTTGAAAACCTGCTGGACGAGCAGCCCGTAAATCTGCCAGCGCTGGACATTGTGGTCAATGACATGGAGCTGCGCGGCAAAAAGCTCGGCCGTATCGAAATTGATGCGGTCAATCGCGGCACGGCAGCAGCGGCTGGCGAGTTGGCGAGTCGTGAATGGCGACTCAACAAATTCAACGTGATATCGCCCGAGGCCACACTGACGGCAAATGGCAATTGGGTTGCTGTAAATGCCCAGGCTGCGGGCACCGGCACCGCAGCGCAAAGGCGGCGCACAGCCTTGAACTTCAAGCTCGACATCACCGACTCTGGCGAGCTGCTCAACCGGTTTGGCATGCCCGGCGTAGTGCGCCGGGGCAAAGGCAAGATGGAGGGCCAGGTAGGTTGGGTCGGCTCGCCGCTCAGCCCCGACTACCCGAGCATGACGGGGCAGTTCAATGTCAACATCGAGTCGGGCCAATTTTTAAAAGCCGACCCCGGCATTGCCAAGCTGCTGGGGGTGCTGAGTTTGCAGTCGTTACCGCGCCGCCTGACACTTGATTTTCGGGATGTGTTTACTGATGGTTTTGCGTTTGATTTTGTGCGCGGCGACGTGAACATTGCGCAAGGCATAGCCGCCACCAACAACCTGCAAATGAAAGGCGTCAACGCTGCGGTACTCCTGGAAGGCAGTGCCAACATTGCCAAAGAAACGCAGGACTTGAAAGTACTGGTGGTGCCGGAAATCAATGCGGGCACCGCGTCGCTGATTGCTGCAGTGATCAACCCCGCCATTGGAATCGGCACATTTTTAGCGCAGTACTTTTTGCGCCAGCCACTCATTGATGCGGCCACGCAAGAGTTCAAAATTGACGGCAGCTGGGCCGACCCGAAAGTTACCAAACTGGAGCGAAAACGATGAAAGTGGCCGCCTGCCAAATGGTCTCAGGCACTGACCTTGCAAGCAACCTGGAAGCCGCAGAAAAATTGCTGGAACAAGCCGCCCAAGCCGGGGCTGAACTGGCGGTGCTGCCCGAGTATTTTTGCCTGATGGGCGCAAACGAGAGCGACAAGCTGCGCATTGCCGAGCAGCCAGGCAGCGGGCCAATCCAGGAGTTTTTAAGCCGCTGGGCCAGCCAGTCTAAATTGTGGGTGGTTGCCGGAACCGTGCCGCTCATCAGCCCCGACGCCGGCAAGGTGTTCAACAGCACTTTGGTCTGGAACCCGCAAGGCCATTGCGTGGCGCGCTACGACAAAATCCATCTTTTCAAGTTTGACAACGGCGTTGAAAACTACGACGAGTCCCGCGCCATCACGGCGGGCAGCACTCCCGTCACGTTTGAATTGCCATCAAAAGATGGCCATACCTGGCGCGTGGGTCTGAGCATTTGCTACGACCTGCGGTTTCCCGAGCTGTACCGCGCGCTGGGCGCTGACCTGCTGCTGGTGCCGAGTGCTTTTACCCACACCACCGGCAACGCGCATTGGGAAGTGCTGCTGCGCGCCCGCGCGATTGAAAACCTGGCCTACGTGCTGGCTGCGGCGCAGGGCGGCAAGCACGACAACCAGCGCCGCACATGGGGCCAGTCGATGGTGGTCAGCCCGTGGGGAAACATCCAGGCCCAGCAGGCCGAAGGGCAAGGCGTGGTGCTGACCGACATTGACATGGCTGCATTAGCGGCTTGCCGCATCCAGCTTCCCGCTCTGGCCCATGCTGTTCTGACTTCTACTGCGCTAAAGCACGCCACTTTGTGAAGTTGTTGCGCTACGCACTAACAACCAGGCGCTCAGTGCTGTGGGGCTGGTTGACAGGGCTGGTGGTGGCGCTGCTGGGGATGCTGATCTGGCTGGCTGGGCGATACGAAACCAGCGAGATTGAAAACCGCCTTGAACGCGATGCGGCGCAATCGGTGGCCGACATTCGCAGCGCCTTGACGCGCAACATACAGAGCTTTCAGGCGCTGCAATCCGCAAACCCTGAAGCCGCAGCCTGGCAAAGTGCTGCGCAAAAGCTGCTCCAGCAGCACCGGGAGATCATGCGGCTGGAGTGGCGCAGCGAAGGGCTTGCCGTCACGCGGTTCGTGGATACCCCCTACCACCCGCCTATTTTCGACCGCTTTGGGCGCGTCAACGTCCAGGCCGATGTCGGTGCAGCCTGCACCGCAGCCAGGCGCGTGAGCGGCGCGGCCTATTCGGCAAGCTACTTTTTGCCGCAAGCCAATGGCCTGGGCATGGAAGTGCTGGACATGTGCCTGCCCATTACGGCGGCCGGGCAATTGGTGGGTTTTACGCTGGTGACGTACGCCCTGCACGAAGTGCTCGGCGAGCTGGTGAGCAAACAATTGGCGCGCGGCCAAAGCCTGTCATTTACCGAAGCCGACGGCACGCGTTTAGCCCTTTTTGGTGCACCCGTGGCTGGCAGCCGCGTGTTTGTGGCGCGCCAGCTGCTCGATCTGCCCGGCAACACGCTGGTGCTGCGCCTGGAGAGCCGCGTGGGTTTGCCGGCTTTGTTTCCCAACGTGTTAACGGCAATGGTCACTGCCATGTCTCTGGCGTTGCTGGGCGTGCTTTTTTTGCTGGCCCGTGACATGAAGCGGCGCATGCAGGTTGAGCAAGATCTGGGCGAAGCGCTGGCCTTTCGTAAAGCGATGGAAGACTCGGTCATCACTGGCCTGCGCGCACGCGATCTGGCGGGGCGCATTACTTACGTCAATCCGGCGTTTTGCCAGATGGTCGGCTTGCCCGCCAACCAGCTGCTGCACCACAGCTTTCCCTCGCCCTACTGGCCGCCCGAGCTGGCGGCGAACTATGAACAAAGACAAACCGCGTTCCTATCCAGCGGCAACCAGCCACGGGAGGGATATGAATCGCTCTTTATGCGGCCCGACGGCACGCGCTTTGCCGTGCTCATCATGGAAGCGCCGCTGATCAATGCGGCTGGCAAGCACACCGGCTGGATGAGCGCGATTCTGGATGTGTCCGAGCAGCGCCGGGTCGAGGAGCTTTCACGCGCCAGCCAGGACCGCCTGCAAGCCACCGCCCGCCTGGCGATGGTCGGCGAAATGGCCTCGCTGCTCAGCCACGAACTGAACCAGCCACTCGCCGCTATTTCAAGCTATGCTGTCGGCTCCTTGAATTTGCTGGGCGATTCAAAAAACACAGCTTCTAACGCACTGGCTGATGATCTCAAGCAAGCCATCGGCCGCATCGCCGAGCAGGCCGAACGCGCAGGCAAGGTGATCAAAGGGGTGCACGACTTTGTGCGCCGGGGCGACCAGGTCCGCCAGTCAGTCTTGCCGGGCGAACTTTTTGACGCCATCATGCCGCTGGTCTCCCTGCAAGCGCGCAAGCTCTCAGTCACGCTGGTCACTGACATCGCCCCCCATTGCGGCCCTGTGCTGTGCGACCGCACGATGGTTGAGCAAGTGCTGCTGAACCTGGCGCGCAACGGCATGCAGGCGATGGACGACTCTGACAGCCGCGTGTTGACCCTGCGTGTTCAGCCTGCCGCATCGAGCGCCGACCGGGGCTGGCTGAAGTTCTGCGTGATTGACCAGGGGCGCGGTATTTCACCGCAGATAGCGCAGCAGCTCTTCACGCCGTTTTTCACAACCAAGGTCGATGGCATGGGCCTGGGGTTAAGCTTGTGCCGAAATGTGGTGGAGCAGCACGGCGGCTTTCTGGAGTTTGAGGCTGCCCAGCCACATGGCACGGTGTTTAGTTTTACGATGCCCACTGACAGCTCGCAGGCAACCGCTTAAGCAAAGCACGCTATGGAACCCACACAAACAGGCACGGTCTACCTTGTCGATGACGACAGCGAAGTGCGCCAGGCGCTGGCCTGGCTGCTGCGCAGCCGCCGCTTGTACAGCGAGTCGTTTGACAGCGCAGAAACATTTGATGCGTTCGTGTCGTCGGGGTTCAGCGTACGCGCGCCGTCTTGCGTTTTACTCGATGTGCGCATGGCCGGCCTGAGTGGGCTTGCCATGTTTGACAAACTCATTGGCTACGGCTTGCTGCCCAAGTTGCCAGTGATTTTTTTAACCGGCCACGCCGACGTGGCTACGGCAGTGGCAGCCGTCAAACGCGGCGCTTTCGATTTTTGCGAAAAACCATTTGGCGGCAATGCTCTGGTAGACCGCATTGAGCTGGCGCTGGCCCAGTCTGCGAGTGCACTCGCACACACCAGGGCGGACGACAACCTGCAGGCGCGACTTTCCAGCCTGACCGAGCGCGAAAAAGCCGTGATGCTGCTGGTCGTTCAAGGGGTTGCAAACAAACTGGTGGCCGACCAGCTGGACATCAGCGTGCGCACCGTAGAAGTTCACCGCGCCAAGGTATTTGACAAAATGCAGGTTAAATCAGCAGTGGAGCTGGCCAACCTGATGCGCAGTGCGGACAAATAGACGGTTCACGTTTGCTATATTATTAGTAGCTGTTTGCGCCCGAATTTATTGCGCTAGAGGCTATTTTTGTATGTATTTTCGTTATTTGTCGTCCGGCGGTGGCTGCGTATCGTCGCCCTTCAGTTCGCCGTTCTTGCGACCTGAAAACATCGTCCACCACACAATGAACACGAACAGCACCAGCGCACCCAACGCTTCTAACAACAGCAACGACATGACGTACCTTCAAAAATGGATTCACACCGCTTTGATTATCGCCAGCGGCGCATTGCTTGCATCGTGCGCCAGCGGGCCCTTGCAGCAAGACGAGGTACCACCCGCTCCAACTGCTCCACCTGTTGCAACTCCGCAAGCCCCGGTCGGCAAATTTGAAGACAACGCGCCGTTGCCGCCCACCATCCAGCAAGCCAAAAGCCGCTGGGTGGCAGTGCGCTGGGCTGACCTGCCCGGCTTTGAGGATGACAAACTGTTTGAGGCCTGGAACGCGTGGCTGAAAAGCTGTGAGCGGCCCGGTGCCACATTTGCCAGCTTGTGCGCAGAAGCGCGCAGGTTGAGCATTGCGCCCGCTGACCAGCAGCGCGCCTGGATGACCGCCAAGCTGCGGCCGTACCGGGTGGAATCTGTGCAAGGCAATGCCGACGGTTTGCTCACCAGTTACTTCGAGCCGCTGCTCAAAGCCTCACGCCAGCCCGGCGGCGCATTCAATGTGCCGCTGTACAGGGCGCCTGCAAATCTGGGTAGCCGCAAACCATGGTTTTCAAGGCAGGAAATTGATACGCTACCTGAAGCGGCGGCCGCGCTCAAGGGACGAGAGATTGCCTATCTGGCAGACCCGATTGACGTGCTGCTGCTGCACATTCAAGGCTCTGGGCGCTTGAGCATTACTGAGCCAAACGGCGTGCAGCGCATCATTCGCGTTGCGTTTGCGGGCACCAACGACCAGCAATACCGCAGCGTGAACCAGTGGCTGACAGCCCAAGGCGTGACCAAAATCAACCCCTGGCCCGACGCCACCAAAGCCTGGGCCGCGCAAAACCCGCAGCGCGTGCAGCAATTGTTGTGGAGCAACCCGCGCTATGTGTTTTTTAAAGAAGAAACCCTCAATGACCTGGACGCCACTTTTGGCCCCAAAGGCGCCCAAGGCGTGCCGCTAACACCAGGGCGCTCAATAGCAGTGGACCCCGGCAGCATTCCCTACGGCACGCCGGTGTACATCGCCTCACGCGGGACGGCGGGCACGCTGCAAAAGCTGGTGTTTGCACAAGACACCGGCAGCGCCATTGTGGGCGCGGTGCGGGCCGATTACTTTGCGGGCACGGGGCTGGAGGCGGGCGAGTTTGCGGCGAAGGTCAACCAGCCGCTCAAGCTGTGGGTGCTGTGGCCGAAGTAGGCGCAATTTCTATTTTTTCATCTGCGCTTTGAACTCGGCGCAGTAGTCTTTCTCGGGCAATGCCGGGGTCACCCACACCGCATCAAAAGACTCTGCACTGTCGCCCGGCGCTGCATCGCCCGCACGCAGCTTGATGGCCTTGGTAGCCACGCTGCCTGCCAGGTGCTGCGGCACGCCCAACTGCTTGTCAACGTGGCCACTGCCCGCCAGCAGCACCACCACCTTGCCCGGCAGTACGGCTTTGGTCAGGTTAGACGCAATGCTGATGTCTTTGGCAATCTGAATGCGCGTCATTGGCGTGATCTGGCTTTCTGGCAGCAGGTCGCAATGGCCACTGCGAATCAGTTGCTGCTGCGCCTTGAGCGCCGGGCCAGGCAACTGGTTGTCGAGCTTGGCGTCGCCCATCACGCCGCGCATCGCATCGCGCGGCAAGTTGGCACCAATCACGGGTACTCCTGCACGCACAGCTGTCATCACGGCTGGCCCGTAGGCTTTCCACGGCCAGCCTTGGTCGTTCCATTTCAGGGCAGATTGCACCTGCAGCTCGGTAGAACTTGGGTGCAGTGCGGCGGTGGTTGCGCCGGTATCGGCCATCTCCAGCGCCACCGCGCCAAGCAGGCCGCGCTGCGCCAGTAACGCAATGACTTGCCCGTGAATTTGCTGGTGCGCTGCTGCGTCATGTTGCTCACCCAGCAGCAGCACATCGGCTGGTAAAAGGGCATCAAGCCGGGCAGTGGTTTGCGCCAAAGCTGCACCGGTCAGGTTGTGCAGCACGGGCGCTTCCGGGCGCGCGGCGCATGCAGTCAACGCAGCCAGCACAGACGCACCGATAATTAGTTTAAGCATCGCAGCATACTAATCTGTATTCGCCGAATTCGTATTTTTACCCCCTTGGCACGTCACTTTTCACGCACTGTTTTCACCTTGGTACTGGCTCTAGCGGCAGCTTGGGCCTGCGTGTTTATGCGCACCCCTTTACCCTGGATGATTGGCCCGCTGGTTTTGACCAGCATACTGTCAATGCTTGGCGCGCCCATGCACAGCTACACGCCGCTGCGCAATGCAGGCCAGTGGGTGATTGGTGCGGCACTGGGGCTGTACTTCACGCCGCAAGTGGTGCTGTTGATGGTCAGCTTGTGGTGGGCAATTGCGCTCAACATTGTGTGGGCGCTGGCGCTGGGCCTGACGTTTGGGGCGTGGATGCACCGCGTGCACTACCCGCCGGGCAAGTTTCACGTCGCGGGGCTCACCCGCACCACGACTTACTTTGCAGGACCCATCGGCGCGGCTTCAGAAATGACCCTTTTAGCGGAGCGCTATGGCGCGCAAACCGACCTGGTCGCGTCAGCGCACAGCCTGCGCGTGCTGCTGGTCACGCTAATCATCCCGTTTGGCTTGCAATGGGCGGAGTTGCAGGGGCTCGATACCACCCTGCCCGGCCCCAGGCTGGTCGACTGGCCGGGGCTGGGGTTGCTGGCCGTGCTGACAGGCGTCGGCTGCTGGATCATGCTCAAACTGAAGCGTACCAACCCGTGGTTTATCGGCGCGTTGGCAGTGGCAGTGCTGCTGACGGCCAACGGGTTTATTTTGTCGTCTATACCGCAGTGGCTCAGCAACGCGGCGCAGCTGGTGATTGGCATCAGCCTGGGCGTGCGGTTCACGCGGCAATTCATCCATTTGGCCCCGCGCTGGCTGGCCTCTAGCGCGCTGGCAACGGTTGCAATGATTTTGCTGTGCGCAGGCTTTGCCTGGC
>JANNCT010000032.1:0-6913 GCA_031386895.1 Polaromonas sp. | reverse complement strand
ACCGCCAGTGTTTTTACATCACACGTGCCAGCCATCGGCGCTGCGATGGATACAGGCAAGACCCATGAGCCGTATTGGGAGCCACTTTTTAAAGGCTACGAGTATTCCAAAAAATGGATGAAGGACAACACGCCCGACGTGATTTTCCTGGTGTTCAACGACCACGCCACTGCGTTTAGCCTGGACATGATTCCGACGTTTGCCATCGGCACGGCTGCCAGTTACCAGCCAGCAGATGAAGGCTGGGGCCCACGGCCTGTGCCAGTTGTGCAAGGCCATCCAGAACTCGCGGCACATATTGCGCAGTCGGTGATTCAACAAGATTTTGACCTGACCATCGTCAACAAAATGGACGTTGACCACGGCCTGACGGTGCCACTAAGCCTGATGTTTGGCCAGCCGCCCGCTGATGATTTCAAGTGGCCTTGCCCCGTGATTCCGTTCGCCGTGAATGTGGTGCAGTACCCGGTTCCGTCGGGCCAACGCTGCCTGAATATTGGCAAGGCGATTGCCAACGCAATTGCCTCTTATGACGAAGACTTGAATGTGCAGATTTGGGGTACAGGCGGCATGAGCCACCAGCTGCAAGGCCCGCGTGCAGGCTTGATCAACAAAGAGTTTGACGCCGCATTTATGGACACCATGATCAACAACCCGGAAGCACAAGCCGCTGTGCCGCACATTGACTACGTGCGAGAAGCTGGCAGCGAAGGAATTGAGCTGGTGATGTGGTTGATTGCACGCGGCGCGATGGCCGATTTGAACGGCGGTACAAAGCCAACTGTCAAGCATCGTTTTTATCACGTACCCGCATCCAACACAGCTGTAGGCCACCTTATTCTTGAGAACAATTGACATGACCAAAACAATCAAAGTAGCCTTGGCTGGCGCAGGCGCGTTCGGCGTCAAACACCTTGACGGCATCAAGAACATCAAAGGCGTTGAAGTGGTTTCACTGATCAGCCGTGACATTGAAAAAACCAGAGAAGTTGCCGCAAAGTACGGCATAGGGCACCTCACGACCAACCTTGCAGAAAGTCTTGCTTTAAAAGAAGTCGATGCCGTAATTTTGTGCACACCCACCCAAATGCACGCCGACCAATCGCTGGCCTGCCTTCAGGCGGGCAAGCATGTGCAGGTTGAAATTCCTTTGGCCGACAGTATTCAGGGCGCAAATGCGGTGGTGGCAGCAGCAAAAAGCAGCGGCCTGGTCGCCATGTGCGGCCACACCCGCCGCTTTAACCCCAGCCACCAGTATGTCAACAAGGAAATCAGGGCAGGGCGGTTCAACATTCAGCAGATGGATGTGCAAACCTACTTTTTTCGGCGCACCAACACGAATGCTCTTGGCCAGGCACGCAGCTGGACAGACCATCTGCTGTGGCACCACGCCGCGCACACGGTGGATTTGTTTGCCTACCAGTGCGGCAGCCCGGTGGTCAAAGCCAACGCACTGCAAGGCCCGATCCACCCAAAGCTGGGCATTGCCATGGACATGAGCATTCAACTGCAAGCGGCGAACGGCGCGATTTGCACGCTGAGCCTGAGCTTTAACAACGATGGCCCGCTGGGCACCACCTTTCGCTACATTGGCGACACCGCGACGTACCTTGCGCGTTACGACGATTTGTATAAATCAACGAATCAGGGCAAAGACGAAGCAATTGATGTGAGCAAGGTTGACGTGTCGATGAACGGCATTGAGCTGCAAGACCGGGAATTCTTCAGCGCTATTGCCGAAGGCCGGGAGCCAAACAGCAGCGTTGCACAAGTACTGAACTGCTACCAGGTGCTGCATAATTTAGAGCAACAGTTGCAATAGATACGGGCGCCATAGCCCGATTTTCTGGAGATTTACCAATGCCCCTAAAGTCCGCATTTGCGCTGCACTATTGGCCCACTATTCAGGGGCGGGGCGAGTTTGTGCGGCTGGCGCTTGAGTGCGCTGGCGCCAACTACACCGATGTTGCACGGGGCGCGGAGCCGGGCAGCCCGGGCTTTGACAAGGCCGCGAAAAAAGGCATGGCTGACATGCTGCGCACCATGCGCGCGCCCAAACTGGTCCAGCCGCCTTTTGCCCCACCATTTTTGGTGCATGGCAAAGTGGTCGTGGCGCAAACGGCCGCGATATTGCTTTACCTGGGCCCGTTGCTCAAGCTGGTCGCAAAAGGTGAAACTCAAAGAATCTGGACACACCAGATTCAGCTCACCATCGCCGATGCAGTGGCTGAAGTGCATGACACGCACCATCCCATCGCGGTCGGCCTTTTTTATGAGCAGCAAACCCATGAAGCAGCCAAACGCGCGCTTGAATTTCGCCGAGAAAGAATCCCCAAATTTTTAAACTGGTTTGAAGAAATACTTGAGCGAAATCCGAAAGGCCCAAGCTACCTGGTGGGTGGACGATTGAGTTACGTAGATTTGTCACTGTTTCAATTGGTTGAAGGGCTGCTCTACGCATTTCCAAAAGCGTGCCGCCGGGCGTTGAAAAAAACGCCGCATGTCAAAGCGCTGCACTTGCGGGTGCAGGCTGCGCCTGCCGTGGCTGCGTACCTGGCCAGCCCGCGCCGAATTGCATTCAATGAAGACGGCATTTTCCGGCGTTACCCTGAGCTTGACCGCTGAACCCAGCGTTTTTGCCGGTCAATGGCGGCAACCATTGCGGCGCATTAAGCGCCGCTTTCACTGCTTCTAACCGGCATCTGGCGTGTGCGCGGCACTCTCCTACACACCAGCTTGCTATTGCCTGACCGCCACCGCCACCGGCTGGCGCGACCATAACCGGGCGGATTCAAAACGCCAAGGTGATTTGCCTTGGGTCTTGCCCGTACCCCAGCGCGCAACTGCAAGCCGACAGGCGCTGCGCACCTACTTTTTAAAGGACTGAGCCATGACAAATACGACCGATAACACCTTGAATCAAACCAGCACTGGCGACCGGAAAACCGGGCAGCTGGAAGGCATGATGTCCAGCAGCGTTTTCACGCCGCTGGCAGCCGGGGATACGCACGAGCCTGACGGGGTTCAGATCAATGAAGACGCTGTTGACACCCTGAACGATTTGCTCGAAATCTGCCGCGATGGTGAGTATGGTTTTACCGAATGTGCGGCGCACACCAAAGCCAGCGACCTGAAATTGGTTTTGGGCCAGCGGGCACAAGACTGCAAAGCTGCAAGCGCAGACCTTACGGCACTGATCAGGCAAATGGGCGGCAAATGCGACGAAGGCGGTACCGCCATGGGCGCCATCCACCGCGGTTGGGTGGCTGCCAAAGGCACCATTACCGGTTACAGCGATCTGGACATGCTCAATGAATGCGAGCGTGCAGAAGATGTTGCGCTGGCGCATTACCGCAAAGCGCTCAACCAAAATTTGCCAGAAGCAGCGCATGCACTGGTCAAGCAGCAAGCTGGCGGCGCACAGCGCAACCATGACCAGATCAAAGCGCTGCGCGACGCGCTTAAAGCTTAGAGTTGCCAGATCCGCGACTTTAATCAAACTGGTTTAAGCTCTGTTCGTACGGCTCGCCATAGTGGCGAGCCGTCAGATCTTTTTAACTTTTTTGGAGTTTGCTATGACTACACGCCGTGCGTTCAGCCGTTTGGGTTTTGGAGCTGCCGCAATTGCCGCAGCTGTGGCCGTCACCCTTGCGGGCTGCGGATCCATGATGCCCGCCGCCTCAAATATGGTCACCTTCACCACGCAACTGCGCGGTGCCAACGAAGTACCACCAGCTGCCAGCCCGGGCAATGGTTCGGTTGATGCTGCTTTCAATAAAGACACCATGCAGCTGAAATGGAAAGTAACGTTTAGCGGCATGACTGGCCCGGCCACCATGGGACACTTTCACGGCCCAGCGGCCGTGGGTGCCAATGCAGGCGTTGCGCTTGGCTGGACGAACCCGATCACCACGGGGATGGAGGGTGCCGCCACCCTGACTGCTGCGCAAGCCGCGGATTTGATGGCCGGCAAGTGGTACGCCAACATCCATTCGGCTGCTTTCCCTGGCGGCGAGCTGCGCGGGCAGATGGCAGTGCGCAACTAACGCTATAAGTTCAATAGCTGCTCGCGCCCATGTTTATTGGGCTAAGGCCTGATTTCATGTTGAAATCAGGCCTTTTTTGTTGTTTTTAAAGGGAATTTGTGCACGATTTGCCCCCTTGACGGGGTGCATTTGCCTAGGGGTGGTGTGCTTTGCGCCGTAAAACCTTAAAATTAGGCACTTTCCTTTTCCCTTGCCACTACCACGCCGTGGCTACCAAACACCAGTTTATGAACGCGCCTGTCGATGTTTCGTTTTTCGCTCGCGCTGCAAAGCCCTTGAGCAGCTACCGCAAGTATTGGGCGGCCCGCTTCGGCACGGCCAAGTTTTTACCGACCACGCGCGCCGAGATGGACGCGCTCGGCTGGGACAGCTGCGACATCATCATCGTCACCGGCGACGCGTATGTAGACCACCCGAGCTTCGGCATGGCGGTGATTGGCCGGATGCTGGAGGCGCAGGGCTTTCGGGTCGGCATCATTGCGCAGCCTGACTGGCAAAGGGCCGAGCCGTTCAAGGCGCTGGGCAAGCCGAATTTGTTTTATGGCGTGACGGCCGGCAACATGGATTCGATGATCAACCGCTACACGGCGGACCACAAAATTCGCAGTGACGACGCCTACACCCCTGGCGACATTGGTGGCAAGCGGCCTGACCGCGCTGCGTTGGTGTATTCACAGCGCTGCCGTGAGGCTTATAAAGAAGTGCCGATCATCCTCGGCGGCATCGAAGGATCGCTGCGTCGTATTGCGCACTACGATTACTGGTCTGACAAGGTGCGTCGCAGCGTGGTGGTCGATTCGAAATGCGATCTGCTGCTGTATGGCAACGCCGAGCGCGCGATTGTCGAGATTGCGCACCGGCTGGCCGCCAAAGAGCCGATCGCGACGATGACCGATATTCGCGGCACTGCGTTCATTCGACGTGCCGGTGATGAAACCGCGCAGGGCTGGTTTGAGATCGATTCGACGAGCGTCGATGCGCCGGGCCGTGTCGAGGCGCATGTCAATCCTTACCTGATGATTTCGGATGTGGCGAAAGAGCAGGGCGCGACTTGCGCGCGGGAGGATGAGGCTGAGGCTGTTGCGTTGTTGGCAGAGAAGTCTTCTGGCTTGCTCCCTCGCCCCTTGGGAGAGGGCAGGGGTGAGGGCGCGGCAAAGCCGCTCCGGGCTTTTGAAAGCGCGAAAATTTCGATGACGGTAAATGCGGGGAGCCCTCACCCTAACCCTCTCCCAAAGGGCGAGGGAACAAGACAGGCCAATCCAGCCATAAAACCAGTCACCTTCGTCCCCAACCCCAGCCTGCCGCACATGCAGGGCCGAATTAAAGTCCCACCGCGTGACCGCTCCGTCATTCGCCTGCCGTCCTACGAGCAGGTCAAAAGCGACCCTGTTCTGTACGCCCACGCCAACCGTGTGCTGCACCTGGAAACCAACCCCGGTAATGCCAGAGCACTCGTGCAAGCGCATGGCACCGGCGCCACGGCTCGCGACGTGTGGATCACGCCGCCGCCGATTCCATTGACCACGGCCGAGATGGACTACGTCTTCGACCTGCCCTATGCCCGTTCGCCACACCCGTCGTACGCCGATGAAAACGGCAGCCACGACCACGCCACCAAAATCCCGGCATGGGAGATGATTCGCTTCAGCGTCAACATCATGCGCGGCTGCTTCGGCGGCTGCACGTTCTGCTCTATCACCGAGCATGAAGGCCGCATCATCCAGAGCCGGTCTGAAGACTCGGTGATTCGTGAGATTGAAGCGATTCGCGACACCGTCAAGGGCTTTACCGGCGCGATCTCCGACCTCGGCGGGCCGACCGCCAACATGTACCGCATCGGCTGCAAGTCGCCCGAGATTGAATCGGCCTGCCGCAAGCCGAGCTGCGTGTACCCGGGCATTTGCCCGAACCTGAACACAGACCATGCCCCGCTGATCAAGATGTACCGCCGCGCACGGGCGTTGAAGGGCGTGAAGAAGATTCTGATCAGCTCCGGCCTGCGCTACGACCTGGCGGTGCAGTCGCCCGAATACGTGAAGGAACTCGTCACGCATCACGTCGGCGGCTACCTGAAGATTGCACCCGAACACACCGAGCAGGGCCCGCTCACGAAGATGATGAAGCCCGGCATCGGCAGCTACGACAAGTTCAAGCAGCTCTTCGAAAAGTATTCGCTCGAGGCCGGCAAGAAACAGTTTTTGATTCCGTACTTCATCGCTGCGCACCCTGGCACCAGTGACGACGACATGATGCACCTGGCGCAGTGGCTAAAGAAAAACGGCTTTCGTGCCGATCAGGTGCAGACGTTTTATCCAAGCCCGATGGCGACCGCCACGGCGATGTACCACACCAACAAAAACCCGCTGCGCAAGATCACCCGCGACAGCGAGACGGTGGACATCGTGCGCGGTGAAAAGCGCCGGCGGCTTCACAAGGCCTTTCTGCGCTACCACGACCCGAACAACTGGCCGCTGCTGCGCGAAGCGCTCAGAACCATGGGCCGCGCCGACCTGATCGGCAACGGCAAGCACCATCTGATTCCGACGTTTCAGCCGCTGGTCGATGGCAGCTACCAGAGCGCCCGGCGCAAGAATTCGACCACGGTGGCGATGAAGCCTGCGGCGCCAGTGAAGGGCCGCATCCTCACCCAGCACACCGGCTTGCCGCCGCGTGACAACGGTTCGGGCAAGGCGGTGGCTGGAGGCAAACCGGCACGCAAGCCGCTGCGGCCTGCCGGTTCGCGCTGAAGAGTCTGAAACAACGCAATGGGTGCTTTTTAGGCATCAAATCGGCTTCTTGCCCAGGTAAAACCTGCGCGAGCAGCTATGAAATAAGGAGCGCCTGTTGATCAGCCCGCGAACCCTTTC
>JANNCT010000023.1:0-5950 GCA_031386895.1 Polaromonas sp. | reverse complement strand
CTGGCGCGCTTCGCTCCACGATTCGCGCAAGATGCGGGTCTTCATGGCTTCAGCATGGCCATGCCAATACGCGGTGCGAGCAGGTTGCTTTAGCGTGTCGGCAATTTTGGCCAGGCGGTCGCACGCGGCCCAACACATCAGTGCCGATGAGGTGTGCACGCGTGCCCGGGTGCGCAGCTCCCACATGCCTGCGTCAGGCTGGTCGTAGCTGCGCAGGGCTTGCTCGCCCACCGCTTCCAGCTGCGCAAACTCAGCCGCGCCAGAGCGGTGCAGCAAGCGGTGGTCATGAAATGCCTGCGACGCACCGAGCACCACATTGCCGTACACATCGTGCTGAAAATGCTCTTGCGCCTGGTTGCCTACGCGCACGGGGCCCATGTCGCGGTAACCGCCCAAGTGGCTTTGAATCGACTCTGGCAAGTCACGCTCCAGGGCAATGCCGAACAGCGGCTGAATGTGCCCGCCCTTGGCCTGCGCCACCACGTTTCCTAGCCAGCGCAGGTAGTCTTCCAGTGTCCCCATTTCCGACAGGCTGTTCAGCGCCCGCACTACAAAAAACGCGTCGCGCAGCCAGCAGTACCGGTAGTCCCAGTTGCGCGCGCTGTTGGGCGCTTCGGGAATGCTGGTCGTCATGGCAGCAACGATGGCTCCAGTGTCCTCAAAAAGTGAAAGCTTTAGCGTGATTGCCGCGCGGATCACGGCGTCTTGCCATTCCAGCGGGAGAGCCAGGCGCTGGCTCCAGTTGCGCCAGTAGGAAATGGTTTCCTGCTCATACAGCCGCGCTGTGTCGGCTACGCCACCGTCAAGAAACTCATCGGCACCAAGAAAAAAGTCATGCTCTCGGGTCAATACAAAGGGTTGCCGTGACAGCAAATATGGCAGCGGCGCGTCGGTACTCAGGCGCAGTGTTTGTGATGGGCCTATAAAGCGCAGGTGGTCACTGCCCTGAGTGATGGTGGGCTCGGTGCGGCCCCAGTCAAAGCGCGGGTTCAAACCCACCCGCACGCGCGGCGCACCGTGAATGGGCTTGAGTCGGCGCACCAGCATCACCGGCCTGAAGTAGCGCGAGCGCTCTAAAAACCGCGGTGCGAAATCGGTAATTTCTACAGCTTGCCCGCTGTGGTCGTACAGCAAGGTGCGCAGCACGGCGGTGTTCGGTTCATACCACTGCTGTGCGTGAGAAAAATCTTCTATCTCGATGGCAAACTCGCTGCCCTTGTCGCTGGTGTCCAGCAGCGCATTGAAAACTGGGTCGCCATCAAAGCGTGGCAGGCAGCACCAGACCATGCGACCGCGCGCGTCAATCAAGGCGCTGAAAGCGCAGTTTCCAATCACCCCCAGCGCCAGAGATGGCGCGGCATGGGGAGCGAAACTACCCAGCACGGGCCGTGTGTCCGTCATGCGCTTACCGATTGTTGATTCGGCAAATGGGGCTGTGTAGCCGCGGCGCGCAGCCAAGCGACCAGATCGGTCACGCTGGCGCAGTGGTAGCGCGCTGCGGTTGGCCCGGTGCCTACCTTGATGGCCTGGCCACCCATGCTCTGGACAGCTGCAAAGCCTGATTCGTCTGTGGTGTCGTCGCCCGCAAAAATGCTATGCCGCCCCGCAAAGGGCGCCTCTTGCATGAAGTCGGTAATGGCCGTACCTTTGTTGACCGCTTGGGGTTTGACCTCGACAACGCACTTGCCGTGTATCAGCTCCATGCCGGCGATGTGCTTTACAGCCGCTTGCATCGCGGCCATACAGATACTTTCCAGCTCGGGCGCCTGCCGGTAGTGCAGGCTGATTCCGCTGGTTTTGCGTTCCAGCAGCAAGGCTGGGTGCGCTAGCACAAAAGCTTGCGCGGCATCTATTGCACTAGCCAAGTCGACCCGTGCGACAGTGCTTACCTGCCCGTTTGCAGCGCGCCGCTGGCTGCCGTGTTCTCCGGCGGCGGCCAGGCGCAAAGGGTGCGTAAACGTATCCAGGTTGCGCAAGCTGCGGCCTGACACTAAAGCAAGCGCTCCGTCCAGCTTGCGCTGCAGGGCGGCGAGTGAAACGATGACATCGGCTGGCATTTCAACGAGGTTCGGCGTAGCTGCCAGCTCCACAAGGGTGCCATCAAAATCCAGGAAAAGTGCTGTCTGTGAAGTGATGATAGGAAGCGTGTCGACAGGAAAATTCAGCATCGCATGAGGTTACCGCCAGATATCCGCAAAGTGTGTAGGCGGTCATCGTTGCGCTCTGAAGTCACGGGAAACAGGTGCAACGGTTTGCAAGGCGCACTACGCATTGCCGAGCAGCCACCGGCGCATTGCGCGTGCGTGATGTGGAGCACCGGCGTGGGTGTGGGTGTTGGCGGGCACACCTTGCGTGGCAGAAACGACAATGCGGGCCATGCTGAGCACCAATCTAGACGGCAAGCCGCCCGCGCTCACCGACGGTTGCGAGCTGGTCAGCGCTGGGCTGGCTCAGCCCGTGGGGGACTTTGCAGCGCTGGCGGTCGCCTGGGTAGAGCTTGGGCAGGGCGCACCAGCGGCCTCAAGCGAGGCGACTGCGCGCACGCGGGCGTTGTGAATTGCCTGGGCAATCATTTCACCATTATTTTTGGCCGTAGCGCCCGTAATATAGGCCTCTTTCGCTATTTTTTCAGTAGCAACTGTTTGCGCGGCAGCAAGCGCTCGCTTTAGCCGGTTGCTTTGTCCTGCGGCGTCGATACATTCGCAGGCCAGCAGTACCTGGGTAAAACGCTGCGGCCGCCGAAATGCGTCGCAGCGCTGCAGCAACTGCACCAAACCGTCTGCGTCAAGCGCGGCGCTGCGGGCTACCTGCACATGTTCACGCCAAACCAAAATGCCCAGCTCACGGCATTCAATGGGCACGCGCAATCGATCACACAGGCCACTCAATTCCTTGATTAAATTGGTGATTAAATTGGGGTCAGACTCCAATTGTTGCGGGTCTGAATTGTTCAAACTGCTGGTCACCAGGCAGGCGAAGCGCACGGGCAGCGGTGCATGTGCGTTAGCTGCACGGTCAATCACGGCATCAGCGCCTGCGCTCCAGGCCAACTCGGGCAGCAACTTGTGCAGGGCGCCGCATGCCTGCAGCACATGCACCATGCGCGATGGCTGGGCTTGCATCAAACCGTTGCTGAGTTCTTGCCACACCCGCTCGGCCACCAGCGCGTTTGCTTCGCCGTCAGCAACCATGTGCTGCATCAGCGCCATGGTTTCAGGCGCTACGGTGAAGTCGGTAAACCGGGCGGCAAACCGCGCCACGCGCAAAATGCGAACCGGGTCTTCAGCAAAAGCCTCGGTAATGTGGCGCAGCACTTTGTTTTGAATATCGCGCTGGCCGCCATAGGGGTCAATCAAAGCAGTGATATCGGCATAAAAATCAGTGCCAAATTGGCCTGTAGACCAATCAATCAGGGCGCAAGCAGCTATTGAATTAATAGTAAGATCGCGCCGTGCCAGGTCTTGGTTTAGCGTCACGTCAGGCGCTGCATGCACGTCAAAGCCGCGGTAGCCGCGCGCGGTTTTGCGCTCTGTACGGGCCAGTGCATATTCTTCTTTTGTCTTGGGGTGCAAAAAAACCGGAAAGTCTTTGCCTACTGGCAAGTAGCCCAACGCAACCAGTTCTTCAGGTGTGCTGCCCACCACCACCCAGTCACGGTCTTGTACGGGCAAGCCCAAAAGCATATCGCGTACTGCACCGCCAACCATGAAAATTTCCATGGCTTAAGTTTAGGGTACGCGCCGCAGGCGGATGTCGTTGAAATCTCAGCGTTGGCTGCGGTACGGCTCATCGACAGCCACAAAGTCTTTCTCGGCCAATGCGTCCGCTATCCACGCCTGCACGCCGGGCAGGGCGCAAACGCGCTCGACGTACTTGCTGATGTGTCCCGGCACTGGCAGCGCGTAGCTTTTCAAGCGCATGCACACTGGCGCAAAGTAAGCGTCGGCAATGGAGAATTCGCCGAACAGCATCGGCCCCTGGTGCTCGTTCAGTAGTTCAGTCCACATGCTGATGATGCGCTGCACATCGGCACGTACGACGGGCTGGTCACGCCATACGATTGCGCCCACTTCAGGCAATGCGGCCTCAATATTCATTGGGCACGCGCTGCGCAGGCCTGAAAAGCCCGCGTGCATTTCAGCGCACACGCTGCGCGCACGGGCTCGAGCTTGCACGTTTTGTGGCCACAAGTGCTTCTCAGGAAACTTTTCCGCCAAGTACTCGGCAATGGCCAGCGTGTCCCACACGGCCAGGGCGTCGTCCACCAGCACCGGCACGCGCCCGGTCGGGCTCACAGCTGTGATGGCGCGCTTGAAGCTGGAGTTGGCGGCGAAGGGGTCCTCGCCGAATCGCACCATCACCTCTTCAAAGGCAATGCCAGCTTGTTTTAGCAGCACCCACGGCCGCATCGACCAGGACGAATAGTTTTTGTTGCCGATATAGAGCTTGAGCATGGTGCGCCTTCTTGATTGCCAAAAAGGGAATGCTAGCGCACCGCAGCCGATAGATTGATGCAAAAAATCAGCGTGATTGATGCGGGGCTAGAACCGCCCAGCAGTTTTGCGCTTGGCCATCAAGCCGCTGCGCAGCCCCTGATTGCCCAGGTAAAACGGCACCACCGCACTGGCCGCTGCAGGCGTGATGCCAAGCGCCTGCAAGCCCGGCAGCTTGCCGCCAGAAATGTTGTCGACCTTCATCGCATCCAGGTTGTCGCGGCTCATGATCGGCTCGCCGGGCGCGAGTTCCATCAGCGCGGCCTGAATGCGCGCCAAGCCATCGGGCAGGCCAATGACAGGTTTGCTATGGCCACTGTACTGCCCGGCCAGTTGCACCAATTGTTTCAGCGTGAACACCTCCGGCCCGCAGGCTTCGTACGTCTGGCCAATCGTAGAGTTGTCTTCCAGGCACGCCACCAGCGCGCTGGCAACGTCTTCAACCCACACCGGTTGAAATTTGGCCGTGCTGCCTGCCAGCGGAATAAACGGCAGTATTTTTTGCAGCCCCGCAAAGGTGTTCAAAAATTTGTCTTCAGCACCAAAAACAACGCTGGGCCGCAGCACGCTGACCGACAGGCCGGACGCGGCAAGTACCGCTTCACCACGCGCTTTGCTGCGCTGGTACATAGAAGGTGCGTTGGCGTCTGCACCAAGCGAGCTCACATGAACAATGCGTTTTTGACCCGCAGCTGCGCAGGCACTGACCAAAGTTTGCAGCAATTGCACATGCGCCTTGTCGAACGCAGCCTCACTGCCGTGCAAGATGGCGATGAGGTTTACAACCGCATCGTGCTCGGCCAGCAGCGGGGCAAGCGTTGCCGCGTCATAGGGTGAGCCTTCGATCACATCGACCATGGGCAGCATTTGCAAGTGCGCGGCATTCACGCGGCGGCGCGTTAGCACGGTAGCGCGGTAGTCGCCCTCCGCCAACTTTTCGCACAAGTGGCGGCCAACAAAGCCAGTGCCGCCGAGGATGAGGATTTTTTTCATGATGATGATTGACCGGGTTTTACTGGTTTTTGCCAAAAAGGGCTGAATATAATGATGTTTTAGTGCTCTGGCGCCTTAAATACGGGCGCAAGCAGCTATAAAATATATAGCGCAATGTTTACGCGAAACTATCTTGCAAAGCCTCTTGCGCCAGGGTGTTGATGCTTTTTCCTTTGGCTTGCGCTGCAATGGCGAGTTTTTCGTGCAGCTGCGGGGAAATTCGCAAGTTGAATTTGCCAGAAAAATGGCGCCTTGGCTCAATGCCTTTTTCTGCACACACCTGTAGAAAAACCTGTAGCGAGCGTTTGAACTCTGCACGCAACTCTTTTGGATTTTTGCCATAAAAGTCCGCACCGCCGTTCAGGCCCAGAATCTCGCCCCTGAACATGTCCAGGTCAGCGTCAAACTCAATCGTTGCGTGAAAGTCGTCAACCGTCATGGTGTTCATGGTTCTACTCCGTGTT
>JANNCT010000199.1:0-4389 GCA_031386895.1 Polaromonas sp. | reverse complement strand
GATAGTGATTGATACGCCCGATGCACTGCTGGTCGCCCACAGGGACAAGGCGCAACAGGTCAGGCAGGTGGTTGCCGAACTCAAGGCAAAAAACCACGATGCTGCGCGGATCCACCGCACTGTGGCACGGCCTTGGGGAACCTATACCGTGCTGGACGAACGCGAGCGCTACAAGATAAAGCGCATTGAGGTGAACTGTGGCGGCTCGCTCAGTCTTCAGATGCACCACCACCGCAGCGAGCATTGGGTTGTGGTGTCGGGCATGGCCAAAGTGACAGGCACGGACGGGACATTTTTCGTGCGCACCAACGAGTCCACCTATATTCCAGCAGGACAGAAGCATCGCCTGGAAAACCCGGGGAAAATTCCACTCGTCATGATCGAAGTGCAAAGCGGCGAGTACGTTGGCGAGGACGACATCGTCCGCTTTGATGACATCTATGGGCGGGCTCCAAAGGATGTCTGCAACGTGCCAATTTGAACCAGGCACACGCTTGCATAGCCAACTTCACTCGAACAAGCCGAACAAGCCGAGGCAAACCGAGCCAAAGGCAGACCAGCGTAAACCGTGCGCCTGCCTTACCAGCGCGGTGCGCCTTCGTCTTTGAGCTGACTGCGCAGCGCCGCGTAGTCCGGTACCACGGCGCGCACGGTGTCCCAAAAGCGTGGGCTGTGGTCCATCACCCGCAGGTGGCTGAGCTCGTGCACCACCACATAGTCAATGACGGACTGCTTGAAGTGAATCAGCCGCCAGTTCAGGCGAATCGAGCCATCGGCGCTGGCGCTGCCCCAGCGCGTGCCGGCGCTGCTAAGGCTCAGTTTGCGCCACTGCACGTTGAGTGTGGGCGCAAAGTGGTTCAAGCGCTCGGTAAAAAGCCGCTTTGCCTGGCGCATCAGCCAGGCTTGCACGGCGTCTTTTATTTGCTCGGGTGTTGCGGTGTGCGGCAAGCCAACGTGCAGAGTGAGGTGCGCGACGCCGGGTAATGTGTTGGTGGTGCCGGTGGTACCAGTGTTGTCAACGCTGCTTTTCAGCTCCGCACCCACACCGCCAAAGGCATGGCGCGGGTCTAGCACCACAATAACCTGTTCGCCCAAAAATGGAATGGTTGTGCCGTCTTTCCATTCGATGCGAGCCGATTCCAGGCGGTCATGGCGCTGCCGGGTTTCTTCGAGTTTTTTAACAATCCACGCCGACTTTTCAACCACTGCCTTGTCAATTTCATACAAGGGCACCCACTTGGGCGCGCTCACGGTCAGCCCCTGGGCGCTGACTGAAAAGCCAATCGTGCGGCGCTTGCCGCGTTTAAATTCGTAGCCGACCACAATACCCGCTAACAGCGCCTGGCGGCTGGCGCGTGGGTGTGCAAAGGCGGCAGGGGCCAACACCTGCTGTAGCGTTTGGGTGGGCAAGTCGCTTGCCAGTGCCGCGACGATTGCTATGTTATTAATAGCTGTTTGCGCCGGTATTTCGGGCGCTAGAAGCACATTTGATGCCGAATATGGCTTTGCAACTGGCGCTGGCTCAAACAGGTCAAGCGTGAACTGAAGCAGCTTGTGCATCATCGATTTCAAGCGGTAACGGGTACTTGCGCAGCTACCGGGTACGCATCGGGGTCCAGCCGGCGCATCTCTAGCTCAATCCAGGCTTCAACTTCACGCATCAGCTCGTCTGGCTGACGGCCCACGCTTGAAATCGGCTTGCCAATCGAAATATCAACAATGCCGGGGCGCTTGATAAACGCTTTACGCGGCCAGCACTTGGCCGACGTCACAGCCACCGGAATCACCGGCGCGCCGGTTTCAATTGCCAGGCGCGCACCGCCTGATTTGTAGATGCCTTTTTGCCCGCGCTCAATGCGCGTGCCTTCAGGAAACATGATGACCCACACGCCCTGCGCCATCGGGCGTTTGCCCTGCGCCACCACTTTATTAAATGCCTGCGCGCGCTGGCTGCGGTCAATGTGAATCATGTCCATGCGCGACATGGCCCAGCCGAAAAATGGAACGTACAGTAGTTCGCGCTTGAAGACAAACGCCAACGGATGCGGCATCAGCGTGACCATTGAAAACGTTTCCCACGTGCTTTGGTGTTTGACCAGCAGCACGCACGTGCCCAGCTCAGTCGATGGCAAATTTTCCATGCCGGTGACGCGGTTTTGAATTCCCAAAATCGCCGTGCCGCCCGACACTGCCAGCCGAAGCCAGCCAGCACACAGCCAGTAGATTTTGGTGCTGGACGCAAACAGCGAAACCACCAGCACAGCCAGCGCCCACGGGATGACGGTGAGCATCATCCACAACATGTGAAGTAGGGAGCGAATTAGAGGCATATCAGGTGCTCATCTCGTGAATTTTCAAGCATTTTTGGGCTTTTGATGAATATATACGGGCGCGAGTAGCTACTGAATCGATAGCTGCTATGCAGCCGCAGAGAAGCTGCGTCCCAGCAGGTAATCGCTGAACGCCGCCAAATCAGTGTGAAACCGCGTACCAACGGGCAACCCATCCGGCTGGCCGCCGCTGCGGTATTGCAGCGACTTGCCAGTCAACACCAGGTGCGGCTCGCAACCCGCTGCACTGCCCGCCTGCAAGTCCCGGCTTGAGTCTCCTGCGGTCGGCACGCCCTTGAGCGCAACACCAAAACGGCTGCCAATCTGCTCAAACAAGCCGGGTAGTGGCTTGCGGCAATTGCAGCTTTCTTCAGGGCTGTGCGGGCAGTAAAAAACGGCATCTACCCTGCCGCCAACCGCTGCCAGCATTTTGTGCATTTTGGCGTGCATGGCGTTCAGCGACGCCACATCAAACAACCCTCGCCCCAAGCCAGACTGGTTAGACGCAATCACCACATGCCAGCCCGCCTGGTTCAGCCGCGCAATGGCTTCTAACGCGCCCGGCAGCGGCATCCATTCTTCAGGCGTTTTGACAAAGTCGTCGCTGTCAGAGTTGATGGTGCCGTCGCGGTCGAGGATGACAAGTTTCATGTTTTTAGTCCGCTTAACTGGCCAGCTTTGACAGGTCGGCCACACGGTTCATCGCGGCATGCAGCGTGGCCAGCAGGCCGAGGCGATTCAGGCGCAAGTCCGTCTGCTCGGCATTTACCATCACGCCGTTAAAGAAGTCATCGACAGGTGCACGCAGCGCAGCCAGGGTTTGCAGTGATGCGGTGTAGTCGCCTGCTTCAAACTGGGCGTTGGCTTTGGGGACGATATCGCTCATGGCTTTGTGCAACGCAATTTCAGCGGGCTCGGTCAGCAGCACTTCGCTCACGTGGGCATCTACCGCGTCGCCTTTTTTCAGGATGTTGCTGATGCGTTTGTTGGCCGCGGCCAGGGCTGGGGCTTCTGACAAAGCTGCGAAGGTACGGACTGCGGCTAACCGTTTGGGAAGAGAAAACCATGAACCCAACTTTTGCGCGTAGATGGCCGCATCCACT
Organism: Polaromonas sp.; assembly: GCA_031386895.1. Taxonomy (GTDB): domain Bacteria; phylum Pseudomonadota; class Gammaproteobacteria; order Burkholderiales; family Burkholderiaceae_C; genus Polaromonas. Next base: position 956 of record JANNCT010000199.1, on the reverse strand, counting down.
TCTGTCGCCGAGTAGCCAGTGTCCTTGAGGTAGCCCTTCAATCGCTCAATCAAAAACTCGTCAAGCGCCACGCTTTGATCTTGCAGCAGCCCGGCTGGGAATGCTGCAAACGCAGTTCGTGTCAGCTCGTGGAACTGGAGCGGTGAATCTCGCTCGACCAGCATGCGCGCAACACCCAAAGCATGCCTGCGCAAAGCAAACGGATCCTTATCCCCCGTCGGCAAATTGCCAATACCGAACATCCCCACAAGCGTTTCCAGCTTGTCGGCCAGTGCCACCACCACACCCACCTCATTGCGCGGAAGCTCATCGCCTGCAAAACGTGGCTTGTAGTGGTCTTCGATTGCGTCGGCAACGTCAGCGCTCAAGCCATCATTTAACGCATAGTAGCGACCCATCGTGCCTTGCAGTTCGGGGAATTCGCCCACCATGTCGGTGACTAAATCGGTCTTGGCCAGTTGCGCGGCTTGGTCGGCTTTCGCCGAAAGAATATCGCCACCCAGTTGCTGGCCAATCGCCTTGGCAATCGCCCGCACGCGCTCAACGCGCTCGCCTTGCGAGCCCAGCTTGTTGTGATAAACCACTTGACCCAAGCCCTCAACGCGTGAGGCGAGTGTCTTTTTGCGATCTTGGTCAAAAAAGAACTTGGCATCAGCCAGGCGCGGGCGTACCACGCGCTCATTGCCGCCGATGACAAAGCTCGCGTCTTTCGGACTGATGTTGCTGACGACTAAAAACTTGTTGGTCAGCTTGCCACTTGAATCAAGCAGTGGAAAGTACTTTTGATTCGCCTTCATGGTCAGAATCAAACACTCTTGAGGCACGTCTAAAAATTCTTTTTCAAACTCACACACCAGCACATTAGGCCGTTCGACAAGGGCGGTGACTTCGTCTAACAACGCATCATCGTCAATGGCCGTCACGCCACCGCCGATGTTGCTTGCCGCTGCGGCCAG
>JANNCT010000191.1:0-26036 GCA_031386895.1 Polaromonas sp. | reverse complement strand
AGTCCGCACGGGCGGACTCGGAGCCGCAGGCCGCAGCCCCAGCGGAGAAAGGAGTCAGAAAAAGCAAATTACTTTTGCGCTGCATCCCACACAGCGTGCGTCCAGGCGGCTTTGCCCGGATCTTTTTTGATCACCGGGGCGCTGCCGCCAGCCATCAGCACTTTTACGGTGCGCTCATAAGCTGCTGGCTCCAGGTAGCCCATTTTTGCCGTGCCCGCGGTGCTGATCAGCTTCGCAATATTTTCCATCTGGCGGGTTTGAACCTTCAAATTAGCGCTGCCAGACTTATCGGCTGCCACGACGATTTTTGCTGCCTCGGCTGGGTTTTTAACGGCTTCGTTCCAGCCGCGCATGGTGGCTTTCACAAACTTGCCCATGCGCGCGACAAAGGCGGGGTCTTTCAGGTTGGCTTCCATCACGTACAGGCCGTCTTCAAGCGATGCAACGCCCTGCTCTTCATAAAAGAAGGTGATCAAGTCGCTTTCTTTCACGCCAGCGTCAATGACTTGCCAGTACTCGTTGTAGATCATGGTGGAAATACATGCAGCCTGGTTTTGCAGCAGCGGGTCAACGTTAAATCCCTGCTTCAAAATTTTGACGTCTTTGGTGGTGTCCAGGCCCAGCTTGGCCATGTAGCTCATGAACGGGTACTCATTGCCGCCATACCAGACACCCAAAGTTTTGCCTTTGAGGTCTTTCGGGCCGGTGACGCCGCTGGACTTTTTGCAGGTCAGCATCAAGCCGGACTTGTTGAAAACCTGCGCCACATTGACGAGGGCAGAACCCGCTTCACGCGCGGCCAAGGCATCGGGCATCCAGTTCACGGCGATGTCGGCCTGCTTGCCAACCAGTGCCTGCACCGGAGAAATATCCGGGCCACCGGGCCGAATCGTCACGTCCAGCCCCGCTTCTTTGTAGTAGCCCTTGGCTGCTGCAACGTAGTAGCCGGCAAACTGGCTTTGTGCGACCCATTTCAGCTGCACAGTGACTTTTTCTTGCGCGCTCGCCGCAAACGCAGTGGCTGCCAAAGCGGCTGCCAGCAATGTCTTCATCAATTTAGGGGACCGAATCATGAAAAGCTCCTTTAGATTTAAAACACTCAACTTAAAAAACGCACTGAAACCCGCCAAAACACCGATTACAACTAACTGCCGCGCACCGAAGGGTGCCAAAACGCCGCTTTGCGCTCCACTTGCACAAGCAAGGCGTAGGCCAACGACCCCGTGACGGCCGCCACCACAATCGAGCCCCATACCAGCGGCATGTTCATTTTTCCTGCCTCGGTGGATATTCGAAAACCTATGCCCTGCGTGGGGGACCCAAAATACTCTGCCACGATGGCCCCAATCAAGGCCAGCGTGGCGTTGACCTTCAGCGCTCCGAACATAAACGGCAGCGCCGCAGGCAACCTGAGCGCCAGCAGCGTTTGCCAGTAACTGGCGGCGTAACTGTGCATCAATTCCAGCTCCAGTTTGCCAGCCGCTTTCAGACCGGCAAGGGTAGAAACCAGCATGGGGAAAAACGTCATCAGCACCACCACAGCGGCTTTGCTGGGCCATTCAAAACCAAACCACATCACGGCAATAGGCGCAACGCCGACCAGTGGAATCGCGCTGGTCAGTGACGCAATAGGCAGCAGGCCGCGCTGCAAAAAAGGCATGCGGTCAATTGCCACCGCCACCGCAAAACCAAGGCCGCAGCCCAATGCCCAGCCCAACAGCACCGACTTGATAACTGTCTGCACAAAGTCGCCCCAGAGCTTGGCCATGTTGTCGGCCAGCGACTGCGCAATCAGCGAGGGCGGCGGCAAAATGACGCGGGGCACATCGAACGCCACCACAAGCACCTGCCAAAAGTACACCAGCCACAGGCCAAACAGCGCAGCCGTGAGCAGGCCCACAAAACGATTCCCGTAACGCTGGCCGTCCAGTGCAGCAACGCGTTGTACGCTGTACATCGCGGCCAACCCCAGCAACAAACAACCCGGCCAAAAAGCCGCGTTGACTTTGCCTTCGGAGTCGCCCACGGCAGGCAGAAATTGCAGCAAGGCCAACGCGCAGGCGGCACACACAAGCAAAATAATTGCGGTTTTCTTCATATGTCTACAGCCCACCCCGCGAGCGCAGCACCATGCGCTCAACCAACGCCACCGCCGCAGTCAGCACCAGGCCCAGCAGCGCAGACATGATGAGCGCCGACCATATTTGCACCGTGTTGCCGTAGTAAGAGCCTGTGAGCAGCCTGGCACCCAAGCCAGCCTCGGCCCCCGTCGGCAGCTCGGCCACCATCGCGCCGACCAGCCCGGCAGCCACGCCCACCCGCAGTGCAGGAAACAAAAACGGCAGGGCAGCAGGCAAACGCAAAAACCACAACGCTTGCCATTTGCTGGCGGCGTAGGTGTGCATCATTTCAGTTTCAATCACCTGGGGTGACCTGAGGCCCTGCACCATCGCCACCGTGACCGGGAAAAAGCACAAGTACATGGCAATCGTGGCCTTGGGCGCAATGCCTGAAAAGCCCAGGCTGCCCAAAATAATCAGCACAATCGGCGCAATGGCCAGCACAGGTACGGTTTGCGAAGCGACGATCCACGGCAGCAGCGCGCGGTCAAGCGTGCGTGAATGAACAATCAGCACCGACAGCACCAAGCCCAGCGCGGTGCCCATCACAAAACCCGCCAGCGTGGACTGCGCGGTGATGTACGCGTGGAACAACAAATTACGCGGCGACGACACAGGCCAATCAAAAAGGCTCGACCATAAATCCAGCGCTACCTGGTGCGGCGCGGGCAGCAGCGGGCGCTCCATTTGCATGGTGGCTTTGAACAGATCAAGCGATGTCCACGCGCCTGCAGGTTCAAAATTGCTCAAGACCCGCTCAATGGCACCAGGCGCGTTCATGCCCCAAGCGCCTGCGTACCAAGCCAACAATACAAACAGCAGCACGACGGCAATCGGCAAACCATTGAAGGCCAAACGCTGCGGCAGCGATGAACGCACAGCCGCGTCAGCCATGGTGCCCATCCGCCAGCGCTTCACGCACTTCATGGGCCAGCGCAACAAATTCTGGCGTGTCTTTCAGGCCCTGGTGCCGCTCATCAGGCAATGTCGATTTAATGACTTTCACGATACGCCCTGGCCGCGGCGACATCACCACAATGCGGGTAGACAAATACACCGCCTCAGCAATCGAATGGGTCACAAACACCACCGTGCGGCGCTCTTTTTGCCACAACTGCTGGAGCTGCTCGTTCAGCCGGTCACGGGTTATTTCGTCCAGCGCACCAAAGGGCTCGTCCATCATCAAAATGCGCGGTTCAAACGACAGCGCCCGCGCAATCGACACGCGCTGCTGCATGCCGCCCGAGAGTTGCCACGGGTATTTCTTTTCAAATCCGGCGAGCCCCACCCGTGCCAAATATTCGGTGGCAACTGCACTGGCTTCTGCTTTGCTCTTGCCTTGAATTTGCAGCGGCAACGTGACGTTGGCCAGTACATTGCGCCAGGGGAACAGCGCGGGCGCTTGAAATACGTAGCCGTACGCGCGATTCAAACGCGCCTGCGCCGGGCTGACGCCATTGACCAGCACCGTGCCATCGCTGATTTTTTCAAGGTCAGCAATGACGCGCACCAAAGTGGTTTTACCGCAGCCCGACGGGCCAATGAGCGAGACAAATTCCCCCGCCGCCACGTTCAGGTCAATGTGGCTGAGGGCGTGTACGGGTGAGTCGGCGGTCTGGTAGACCACGCTGGCGTTTTTAACCTCAATGGCCAGATCGGCGTGGGCGGCTTGGCCTGAATCAGATTGGGGTGTTGTCATGAAAACCGTGTGATTGCATCGTAAAAGTTAGCGTTTCTGGGCCCAAGCAGGACGGAACAACAAAGGGAAAGTCGAGGAAAAGACAAAAGCCAGATTAAACCCCAGAGTTAACCAATTGGTCAGCTTTTGCACGCGAATTCCGTGCCAGTAGTTACCCGCAGTAGGCTGCATTCGAGTCGTTTTAAGGCGCAATTAGTGCCTGATTTGGCCTATAACTCAATAAATACGGGCGCAAACAGCTATGTAATATATAGCAAGTCAAATGCCACCCCTCGGCATGCAGCTGACCGCAAAACGGTGTGCTAGCCTGCACAATCGCTTTAGCCGGAAACGCCATGCCTCTCATCCACGACACCGCACACGCCTTTCTACCCTACCCCGATGCGCCCGTGCCGCACGCCAGCACTGGGCCTTTGAGTGGTCTGTGCTTTGGCGTCAAAGATCTGTTTGACGTGGCCGGCTACCCGACGGGCGGCGGCCAGCCGTTTGTGCTGGCGATGTCAGGCATCAAAACCACCACCGCACCCACCGTACAAAAGCTGCTGGACGCAGGCGCGCGCTTCATCGGCAAAACCGTGACGGACGAACTGGCGTTTTCAATGAACGGCAACAACGCGCACTTTGGCGCGCCGATTAATGGCGCTGCGCCTGACCGCATTTCGGGCGGCTCGTCGTCCGGGTCTGCGTCGGCGGTGTCGAACAACTTGTGTGACTTTGCGCTGGGCACCGACACCGGCGGCTCGGTGCGCGCACCGGCCAACCACTGCGGGCTGTACGGCATTCGGCCCACGCATGGCCGCATCAGCCTGGCAGGTGCGCTGGATTTGGCTCCCAGCTTTGACACGTGCGGCTACTTTGCGCAGGATGTGCAAACGTTTGCGCGCGTGTCCCAGGTTTTGCTTGGAGCAGACGTTGCGTCGCTGCCGGCAAACATCAGGCTCTTGAGGCCACTCGACATTTGGGCCATGCTGGACGCAGATGTGACCGCCGCGCAAGCCGGGCCACTGGCGCGTGTGCAGGCCACGCTGGGCGCTGCGCAAGACACCAACGTGATTCTGGACGACGTGGACACGCTGTTCTGGCGCTTTCGCCATATTCAAGGTCGCGAAGCGTGGATGGTGAATGGCCCGCTGATTGAGCGCTTTTCCCCACCTCTTGGGCCCGGCGTTGCCGAGCGGTTTGCATGGTCTAAAACCGTGACCGACGCGCAGTTTGCGCAGGGCACTGCGTACCGCGAGCGGTTTAAAAAGCACCTGGCCGAACTGCTGGGCAGCGACGGCGTGCTGGTCATGCCGACCATGCCAGACGTTGCCCCGCTGCTGGGCGACGGCGGCGAGAAGATGGAAAGCTACCGCAACCGCTCGCTGCAAATGCTGTCGGTTTCAGGCTTGAACGGATTCCCGCAAATCACGCTGCCGCTGGGCGAGCGCAAAGGTGCGCCGCTGGGTTTATCGTTGCTTGGGCCTGCAGGCAGCGACTTGAGCCTGGTCCGGCTGGCGCAGCGGATTGCTTCAAACGCCCTCGCTAGGCATTAAAAACAATCGAATTTGCCTCTAGCCCAATGAATATGGGCGCAATCAGCTATTAATTAAATAGCTGATTGCGCCCATATTGAGCGGCTCAGGTCAGTGTTCGCTATGCGGCTTTTTTAGCCCAGGCGCTGCACCAGCCTTTGGAAGAAACCTGCTTGCCAGCAAACAACGGGCAGCCGCCTTGGGCCGAACCTGCCGCGCCCTGGTACAACGCGCAGTTGGCGCAGTTGGAACCCGCGACGTATTGTGCGTACTTGGTTTTGTCTGCCTTGGTGGCATCTGCGACATAGCCCAAACCAACAGCGGCTGGGTCTTTTTCGTCGAGCAATGGGCCGGTAGCGGCTGCGGCGGGTGCCGCTGGCGCGGCTGCCGGTGCTGGCTCTGGCGTAGCTGGCGGGGTAGGTGCAGCAGCAACGGGCGGTGATGCGGGCGCAGGTGCAGCAGCTGGCGCAGCAACATCTACTGGCTTTTTCTCACCGCAGGCTGCTAGCAGCGCCGTAGCACCAGCTGCGGTCATTAAAGGCAGTGCTGGAACAATCCGAATAACTTGGCGACGTGTCGTCATGAGAAATCTCCTTTGGCTTTTGGCTAATTGGATGTAAATAAAAACTAACCTGCGAATGCTAACGCGCAATATGAAAAACCGCGTAACTGGATATTAATTTCCCACCATGCGCGTTGCCGTAGGACTACCGCGCCGCTTTTTGATGGCGCGCAAACACCCGCCACAAAGCCGCATCTTGCGTGGTGGTGAAGTTAATGCGCATCAAGGCGCTGGGCGCAAGCTGTGCATAAAACAGGCCGCCCCGCCCAGCAGCCGAATGAGCAAGTGAACAATCACAGATCCAAATTCGTGGGGATTACGCAGAATGTGCTGTACCAGCTGGCTTATGCAATTGATACATGAGCCACAAATTTAAGAATCGCAACGCCGTGCTCCGCGGCTGAGCAATTGCCGGTGTTGGGTGTGATCGATAACTGGCTCACAAAATCTGGAATCCAGACCGTACCGGATCTCAGCGGTAAGCCCATATTTATCGCTTGAATTGACCGTCAGTGCCAATGATGGACAGATCAACGAAGTCCAGCCCAGTATGGCTGGTGTTGCTGTAAGTTACCTTGAGCCCGCCCACATCAAACTGGCGCAAACTTTCAAGCGCTGTGATTAATTTTTCGCGCGTGGGTTTGGGACCCGCTTTGCGCAAGCCTTCGACCAGTACCTTGGCAGCGGCAAAGCCCTCCAGCATGGCAGGGCTCAGTTGAGCGACTTTTTGTTCTTTCGCCATGTCAAGAGCCTGTTTGACCATGGGGCTGGCAATCGAGCGTTCACTCGGGAAAACCTGCATGACAATCTGCCCAGAGCCCATTGCACCCATGCTTTTAATGAAGCCGCTTGAAGCGTTGTTGGACAGCGTGACCAGTTGCGCTTGTGAGCCGCTTTCCCGAAAGGATTTGAGTCCATCAACAATGGCTTGACTGGCAGCCACCATCAAAATGGCTTGCGCCTTGGACTCAACCACCTTGGGGGTGATCAAGGCAAAGTCTGGTTTTGAGCGGTTAAATTTTTCCACCATCACTGGCTTGAGATTTGTCTTGATGAAACCTTTTTCCGCACCTGCCAAGGCGTCTTCACCAAAAGAATCATCGACATAAATCACGCCGATGCGTGAGACGCCTATTGAGTGCAGGTGAGTAATGGCTCGCTCAGCCTCACGCTGATAAGTGGCACGCACATTAAAAACATGCTTTTGCAGAGGCTGGTGCAGCGCCATGGCGCCGGTTGAGGGGCCAAGCAGTGCGACACGATACTCATCAATCACCGGAATGACCGCTTGCGTATGAGGAGTTCCACGCGTCAAAAACATGGCCAGTACCTGCTCTTTTTCTATCAAGGCGCGTGCATTTTCGCCAGCCAGTTTAGGGTCAAACTTGTCGTCCAGTGATATCAGCTCGATTTTTTGACCCAGCAATCCGCCTTTGGCATTGATGGCGTTGAAATACAGCTTGGCGCCGTCTGTTGTTTCCCTGACGCCAGCGCTTACAGGCCCGGTAAATCCGGCAGTCTGACCAATCCGTATTTGCGCACTGGCTCCATGCACAAAGCTCGCCAACAAGACGGCTGCCAAAGCAACTTTTAGAGTGTTCATTTAGATGTCTCCAGATACCGATAGGGCATTCAGTGAACCATGAGATGTGACGACATGTAACAGTAAAAACCTTTGCGTAAATTTACGCAGGCATCCGCTGCGTAAATTCACAGATGCGACTTTGCAGGTGGAGCGTGAAGCTATGCACTCAGGCAAGACCAATGCTGTTGGCAGCTGCTCGCGATTTGAAAATCCACCACTTCATCATCAAAAACCCTGAAATCACCCATGAAATTTGCATCACATTTGTCACGTCGCACCATTTTGACGATCGCGCTCAGTACCACTGCCATAGCCGCGTCGGCTCAGGGCTACCCCAACAAGATCATCAAGTTGCAAGTGCCTTTTGCAGCCGGCGGGACGACCGACATCATTGCCCGCGCGATTGCTGACCCGCTGGGCAAGGCATTGGGTCAGCCCGTTATTGTTGAAAACAAAGCTGGCGGCGGCGGCGTGGTGGGCGCACTGGAGACTGCACGATCAGCGCCCGATGGCTACTCGCTGGCGATAGCAACCGTGTCCACAACAGCAGCCAACCCGGCGATCAATCCCAAATTAGCCTACAACCCGCTGACCGATTTCACGCCCATCATCAACATTGCCGCAACGCCCAACGTGATTGCTGTGAACCCTGGATTCCCAGCCAAAGACTACAAAAGTTTTGTTGCTGAACTTAAAAGCCGCCCAGGCCAGCATTCATACGCATCTTCAGGCACAGGCGGTATTGGCCACCTGCAAATGGAGCTGTACAAGAGCCTGAGTGGCACGTTCATCACACACATACCCTACCGTGGCGCCGGGCCTGCACTCAACGACACCGTTGCGGGTCAGGTGCCGATTATTTTTGACAACTTGCCTTCAGCGTTGAAGTTCATTAACTCAAAGCAGTTGGTCCCTATCGTGGTTGCAGCGCCCCAGCGGTTGGCTATTTTGCCGAACGTACCGACCTTCAAAGAGGTGGGATTGGAGCCGGTCAACCGTTTGGCTTTTTACGGGATTCTTGGGCCGAAAGGATTGCCGAAAGAAGTTGTCGACAAAGTCAACGCAGCCATGCTCAAGGTTTTGCAGGATCCTGCGGTGCGCAAGCGCATTGAAGACACCGGATCGATCATTTTGGGCAACTCGCCGGAAGAATTTTCAGCGCAAATCAGGGCTGAGTTTGAGATCTACAAGACTGTTGTGGCTAAACAAAATCTCAAGCTTGACTAATTCAATCGCGTCGTGAGCAGGCATCACAAGGCATGCTCGCGCAAAAACCGGTCCAGCTCATTGCTGTTGGACAGTCGTAATTTGGCAAACACATGCGCACGGTGGCTTTCGATGGTGCGCGGCTCTATGGGTGCCAACTGGCGTGCGATGACTTTATTGGGCTTGCCTTCGGCCACCAATCGGGCAACTTCTTTCTCACGCGGTGTCAATTTTTGCCATAGCGCGTCCGCGTCGCGTCTGGCGCAAAGCCTGATGCGCTGCGTGGATGACCACGCCAGAGCCGCTTGAACTTTTCCCAGCAAACGCTCGTCATCACACGGTTTTTCAAGCCAGCCAAAAGCACCTTTTTGAACCGCCTCAACCGCGACTCCTATGTCGCCATTCCCCGACAAAAACAGCACGGCCAGCGCGCTTGCGCGGGCTCGCAATTCGTCAAACACCTGCAAGCCGCTCATGGCGCCCATGCGCAGATCAAGAATCACGCAGCCGCCATCGAACAGATTGGCCGTTGCCAAAAAAGCCTCGCCGCTGGCAAAGGTTTGAACGGCATGTCCGCGTGACAAAAACAGCATGCCGAGTGAGCGGCGTACTGCCTCATCGTCATCGACAACAAAAAGATGCAGGCCTTCAGTTGTCATGAAATGATCTCAAGTTGCAATGTAAAAATAGTGCCTCCCGCAGGACGGTTGTCAAAATAGAGCTGGCCACTGTGACTTTCGACAATGGTTCTGCAGATATTCAGACCAAGGCCAAGACCTTGGGGCTTGGTAGTAAAAAATGGCTCGAACAATTGCGATGCAATCTCAGCGCTGATGCCCGGCCCCGCATCAGCAACCCGTACACCTGCCGTGTGGCCACTCGTGAAAGTTTCAACCTCAATGACTTTTTGACTTGGCGGCAGGTCTTGCATCGCCTGGTAGCTGTTCATCACCAAATTCAGCACAACTTGCTCAAGCAAGACCTGATCGCCATGAACATCTGGCAAATGACCATTCGGGTTAAAGGTTACCCGAGTCTGCTGGTGTCTTAGCTCCGGCTTGAGCAGTGCCAAAACATTGCGTACAACCGTATTCAAATTGCAGGCCTCTGTGCCGGAAGTTCGAGGCCTTACAAAGCCGCGAATCCTGCGCATGATTTCCGCACAGCGTTGCCCCTGGGCCGTAATGTCGTCCAGACTGGTGATCAAAAGTGCATGCTTTCCTTGCTCTGCAAAAGCCTTGGCAGCGCTGGAGAAATTGCTCATGGCCATCAAGGGCTGGTTCAGTTCATGGGCCAATGTTGATGCCATTTCTCCCAGGCTGGCCAGCCTGCCTGAGCGCTGCAGCTGCTCATCGTGCAGCCGCAAGCGCACTTCAGCACGCTTTTGCTCACTGACATCGACGACCGAACTCATCCACCCCTTTTGCTTGCCTGACGCATCTACCAGCGGTGCGGTGTACACCATGGTGTGTACATCGTGCCCATCGCGGTGCCTGATACGTGACTCAAAACCAGTCAATGCAGCATTGCCTGCCATGGCCGTGCTGTTGTCGCGCCAGTGCTTGTCCAGCTCTTCTGGATGCCAATACGGGTAGGGTGGCAATTGACCAACAAGCTCCTGCGCGCTAAAGCCAGTCATGTCGCATAGGGCGGTGTTCACATAAATGATGCGTCCCTCACCGTCTCTGGCACGCATGCCCACCAGCAGAGAATTTTCCATGGCTTTTTGAAAAGCGTGTGCGTCTTGCAATTCGCTGGTGCGTTCTTCAACACGGGTTTCCAGCATCTGCCGGGCATGGCTGTTTTCGATCAGCCGCTGCTCGCGCAAACGCCAGTTAAGCCAACCCAAAAACAGAACGCCCGCAGCCAGACTGCCAAAAATCCAGGTCAACCAGCGGGCTTTTTCAACCGGTGCGTAGTCCGTCATGATGGTTAAAGTCCAGGCGAGTTCGGGCAAGGCCTGGTCCAGCGCAAGATAACGATTCGCCCGCTTTTCAACGAAGGACTCCACAACGTAGCTCGCTTGCCCGGTGATCTGTTCAGCCTTCCAATTTACAACTGGAAAACTGTCGCGATTGCCGTACTGCTTGTGTCGAAGCACCCAGTCAGTATCTTTGGAGGTCAGATTTTGCCGGGTTTGATGTTTCCACTCAGCCACTGAGCCAAGAAAAAATATGGAGCGCGAATCCGCCAGCATCACAGGTGTGGGCAAGCCTGTCCAGGCTTTTTCAATCTCGCGCAGGCTAACCTTCACGGCAACCACGCCGACAATTTTCCCCGCGTGACGCACTGGCTCTGCGATAAACAGGCCCGGTATGGCGGTGGTTAAGCCGATGCCATAAAAGAGCTGCCTTCTATCTTCCAGCGCATCAAGGAAGTAGGGCCTGCTTGAGTAGTTTTGGCCCATAAAGCTACCGGCGATGTTCCAGTTACTGGCGGCCACCGTAAGTCCTTTCAGGTTCATGACATACAGCGCATCTGAACCCGCATGGCGATTGAGTTTTTCAAGGTATTGATTGACCAGCGCTGTGACGGGAGTGTCTTTATGCTCACCGAGCAGCGCGATCACATCGGGATGCTGAGCAACCGCATAGGGCAAATCACTGTGCCGGGTCGCCACAGAGCGAAGACCAAGGGCGTAAACATCCAAACTGCTGCGAAGGGCATCGACCTGCGCGCGAATCTCTCTATGCGCAGACCACTGGCCCGCCGCAGCCAGAACCAAGACGGTACCGATCAGTACCAGTACGCCTGACCAGCGAGGTGGGCTTGATGACTTGACGACCAGGTTGTGGCCTGGATTTGTTAGGCTGTTCATAAGCAAGGTTTCAGAATACGCAGGAACACCAAGACTACAAGGATGCGTCACGCAGGCGCGCAAACACCCGCCAGAAAGCCGCATCTTGCGTGGTGGTGAAGTTAATGCGCATCAAGGCGCTAGGCGCGCGCTGCGCATAAAACAAGCCGCCCGGGGCGATCAGGTAGCCCTCGTCCAGCAGCCGCCCGGCCAGTGCGTCGGTGTCAACACCTGTGTTAACCCAGCCAAACAGCCCCGCAGGCTCTGCCGCAAAGGTGCAGCCGTGGGCAAGCGCCAACTTCACGCTGCGCGCCCGCGCCTGCGCCAGCCGGGTGCGAATGCGCTCGGCATGGCGGCGCAGCTGGCCTTGCTCAATGCACCATGCCAATGCCTTTTCAAGCAGCGCAGGCGTGGTCAGTGTCGTCAGCAGTTTGGTGTTTTCCAGCCGGGTAACCAAGGCCGGCGGGGCGGCCAAAAAACCAACCCGCCAGCCGGGCGCCAGAATTTTGGCAAAACCGCTGACGTAAATCGTGCGCTGCAGGCCGTCAAGTGCACACAGCCGCGTGGCGTGCTCGGGCGCAAGGTGGCTGTAGGTGTCGTCTTCACAGACGTAAAAATCATGCGCATTGGCGAGCTGCAACACCCGGTGCGCGCTGCCGGGGCTGATGCAGTAACCAGTCGGGTTGTGAAACACGCTGACGCTGACGAACAGCTTGGGCGCGTGCAGTTTGCAATAGCGCTCCATGACTTCGAGGTCGGGGCCATCGGCACGGCGCGGCACGGGCAAGATGCGCATACCCAGCGCGGCAAGGCGGGCAAACTCCACCGACCAGCCCGGCTCTTCGACCATCACAGCATCACCGGCTTTTAAAAGCGTGCGGCTGACCATGTCCAGCGCATGCGTAGCGCCAATGGTGGTGATGATTTGCTCTGCACTGGCATGCACATTGAGTGTGCTGAGCTTTTGCGACAGCGCCTGGCGCAAGCTGCTGTCGCCCTTCGGATCACCGTAACTCAGCGTCGTCTGTTTAAGGGCCGCGCTGGTGGTGAACTTGCGCACCGCCGCAGGTAAAAACGGCGTGTCTAGCCAATCAGGAGGGAACACGCCGATACCGGGCTGGGGCCGGTTGCCACCGCTTTCAAACATGCCGCGCAGCAGTGCGCTGGCGTCTATCGGCAGGCCTGGGGCCAACGGCAATTGCGCTATATTTTTAGTAGCTGCTTGCGCCCGTAATATGTGCGCCATAGGCTTATTTCGCTCAATTTCTTGGCTTATGACATCGCGCACATAAAACCCGCTGTTTTTACGCGCCACCACCAGGCCCTGCGCCTGCAACTGGTCATACGCGGCCACCACGGTAGACACACTCACCCCCTGCTGCTGGGCGCACAGCCGCACGGATGGCAGCCGCGCGCCGGGCGCGAGCAGCTGGTTTTTAATGCGCTCGGCAAATCGGGCGGCGAGTTGCTCTGTCAACGATTGGGAAGCGGTTTTCATCAACATCGCAGGTCCTTCAGGCAAGGGTGTGCACTTCAGGTGAGCAATACAGTTTCATGAATTGAATGTAAAACTGTACTGCAGCTGTGCTGGTTTGAACTATAAAGTCAGCACCATGAATTGGCAAGAACTCTCCGCCCTGCTGGTGCTGGCCACCGCCATGAGCTTTTCACCGGGGCCCAACACCACGTTGTCTACCGCGCTGGCAGCCAACCACGGCATCAAGGTTGCGCTGCGCTTTGTGTGCGCCGTGCCCGTGGGCTGGGGCTTGCTGCTCACCGGCTGTGTGTTTGGTGTGGGTGCACTGCTGCTGGCAATGCCCCTGCTGGCCACAGCCGTCAAAGCCATTGGCGTAGGCTACCTGCTGTTGCTCGCGTTCAAACTCTTTAATTGGGGTCAGACTCCAATTAATTCCCCAATTAATTCCTCTCCGCGTTCGCCGGTTGACGCCAACAAACTCAACGTCACTTTCGTGCAAGGCGTAGCGATGCAGTTCGTCAATATCAAAGCGTGGATGCTGGCGCTCGCCATTGTCAGCGGCTGGATCGCCGGGCGGGCCAACCCAGGCGAACGCTTTGCCATTGTGCTGCCGCTGATGTTGGCGTTCGCCTTTTTCAGCAACCTGACCTATGCGCTGGTGGGTGCGCTGCTCAAAGACTGGCTGGCCGGGCCAGACGGTTCTGGCAAGCGCCTGGTGTGGTTTAACCGGGGCATGGCGATGGTGCTGGTGCTGACCGCCTTTTGGATGGCAACGATATGACGACCACACAAGGATCGATCACCAAAGGCCTGTGGCTGGGCCTGCTGGGCATTGTGATTTTTTCTGTCACGCTGCCCATGACGCGGCTGGCCGTGGGCACGCCTGATGCGCCGCAAATGTCGGGCCTGTTCATCGCCATGGGGCGCGCCGTGGTGGCGGCCATGCTGTCGGCGGCGTTGCTGCTGGCCACACGTGCACCACTGCCCGCGCGCAAAGACTGGCTGCCTTTGTGTATCACCGCCAGCGGCGTGGTGTTTGGTTTTCCACTTTTCACATCCATTGCCATGCGCTACGTAGAAGCCATGCACGCCAGTGTGATTGTGGGCGTGCTGCCGCTGGCCACTGCTGCGGTGGGCGCGCTGCTGCACCGCCAGCGGCCGTCGCTTGGGTTTTGGTTGTGCGCTGCGCTGGGCAGTGCACTGGTGGTGGTCTTTGCCGTGCTGCGCTCTGGCAGCTCAAGCCTAGGGTTGAGCTTTGCAGATTTATTACTGCTGGCCGCCATGCTGTGCGCAGCGGTGGGCTACTGCTACGGCGGCAGGTTGGCGCACCACATGCGCGCTGAACATGTGATTTGCTGGGCACTGTTGATTTCTTTGCCCTTCACTCTGCCCTTATCCCTTTATTCCTGGCCAGACCAGGCGATAAAGTCGAGTGCCTGGTGGGGCTTTGCTTATGTGGCGGTGTTTTCGATGTGGCTGGGCTTTTTTGCCTGGTACCGCGGCCTGGCGTTGGGCGGCACCGTACGGGTCAGCCAGGTGCAACTGGTGCAACCGTTTTTGTCGATGCTGTTTGCGATTCCGCTTTTGGGTGAGAAGCTGGATGCAGTCTCGGTGGGCTTTGGTCTTGCGGTAATTGCCACCGTTTTTATTGGCAAGAAAATGCCTGTGGGTACGAGCAGATAAAGGAGTTGAACGTGAATTGGACACAAGCTGCACGCGCAGAAAAAATGAACCCGTCAGTGATCCGCGAGATATTGAAAGTCACGGAAAAGCCCGGCATCATCAGCTTTGCGGGCGGCCTGCCGTCGCCCAAAACATTTCCGATTGATGCCTTTGCTGCAGCCTGCGCAACGGTGCTCAAAACCGATGGTGAAGGTGCGCTGCAGTACGCGGCCAGCGAAGGCTATGCGCCGCTGCGCGAGTGGGTGGCTAATTCGCTGCCGTGGAACGTTGACCCGGCGCAGGTGTTGATCACCACGGGCAGCCAGCAAGCGCTGGACTTGATTGCCAAAGTGCTGATCGACAAAGACACAAAAGTACTGGTGGAAACACCGACCTACCTCGGCGCGCTACAGGCCTTCACGCCAATGGAGCCACAATTTATAAGCGTGGCCAGCGACGCGGAAGGCATTGATATTGCAGACCTCAGCGCGAAGGCAAAAGGTGCGCGCTTTTTGTACGTACTGCCGAATTTTCAAAACCCCACCGGCAGATCGATGAGCGAAGCACGCCGCGCGGCGTTGAGCGCGGCGGCAGCGCAAATCGGTTTGCCAATCGTTGAAGACAACCCCTACGGCGACTTGTGGTTTGATGCGCCGCCGCCGTTGCCCCTGACGGCTCGCAGCCCGGATGGCTGCATGTACATGGGCTCTTTTAGCAAAACGCTGGCACCCGGTTTGCGCCTGGGCTTTTTGCTTGCGCCCAAAGCGCTTTACCCCAAACTTTTGCAGGCCAAACAAGCGGCGGATTTGCATACGCCAAGTTTTAACCAACGCATGGTGGCCGAGGTGCTGAAAGGCAATTTTCTCGATGCGCATGTGCCGACCATTCGCGCGCTGTACAAGTCGCAGCGGGACGCCATGCTTGCAGCGCTGGACACGCATCTTGCGGGCAGCGGCGTCACGTGGAACACGCCAGATGGCGGCATGTTTTTATGGCTCCAGCTACCCATGGGCATGAGCGCCGTTGAGCTGTTGCCGAAGGCAGTTGCGCTCAATGTAGCCTTTGTTCCGGGCGCGGCGTTCTATGCGGATGCGCCGCAGCAAAATACCTTGCGGCTGTCGTTTGTGACTGCCAGCGTGGATCAAATCAACATCGGTATTGCAGCGTTGGCTGAAGTCTTGAAAGCCAACTTGAAAGGATAGAAATGAGCCAACTCAAAATCTGGGGCCGCATGAGCTCCATCAATGTTAAAAAAGCCGTGTGGACGGCGCAAGAGCTGGGCCTGGACTTTGAGCGCCATGAGGCTGGCGGCGTGCATGGCGTGGTGAAAACACCCGCCTACGTTGCACTGAATCCGAATTCACAAATCCCGGTGATGCAAGACGGTGATTACGTGCTGTGGGAATCCAATGTCGTCACGCGCTACCTGTGCGCCAAGAATTCACCGGGCAACTTTTACCCCGAAGATTTAGAAGAGCGCTTTGACGCTGAACGATGGATGGAGTGGCAACAAACCACCGTCAACCCGGCCAGCCGCAACGGCTTTTGGCATTTGATTCGCTTGCCCGCTGACCAGCGCGACCCAGCGCTGATTGCGCAGTCAAACGCCGCAGTTGAGTTGCTGATGGGCATGCTTGACGCGCACTTGGCTACTCGCAGTTTTATGGTCAGTGAGCGCTTCACCATGGCCGATATTCCGTTGGGCTGCGAAGTTCATCGCTGGTTTGGGTTGCCGCAAACACGTGAACCTCGTCCGCATATTGAGCGCTGGTTTGCTGCGCTTGCAGCGCGCCCGGCAGCCAAAGGCGTGCTGGATATGGCGCTGGCTTGAGAACGCCAATGCAACAACGCCCCTGCAAACAAATCGACGTCTTTACCGCAACGCCCTACTTCGGTAACCCGCTTGCCGTGGTGCTAGACGGCAGTGGCCTGGACGATGCGGCCATGCAACGCTTTGCCCGATGGACAAATCTGTCGGAAACGACTTTTGTCTTGCCGCCCACGCAAAGCACAGCCGACTACCGCTTGCGTATCTTCACGCCGGGCGGTGAACTGCCGTTTGCCGGCCACCCCACGCTGGGTACTTGCCACGCGTGGCTGGAGGCGGGTGGCCAGCCAAAAAGCAAAGAGGTCATCGTGGAGGAATGCGCGAAGGGCTTGGTCAATATTCGCCGCGATGTGGGTGGCAAGCGACTGGCATTTGCGGCACCCGCGTTGAATCGATCTGAAACGCCTCCCGCCATGCTGGCGCAAGTCGCAGCGGCGCTCGGCATCAAGGCCGCGCAGATCACCGCCGCACAACTGCTAGACAACGGCCCGACGTGGCTGGGCTTGCTGCTCGATTCACCCGAGACTGTTTTGCGCCTAGCACCCAACCACAACGAGCTGGTACGGCTGAACATCAAAGTCGGCGTTGCAGGTATTTACGCCGCACCAAGCCCCACGCCGTTGATTGCAAAGGCCAACCGCGAAGCCAAGGCATTCACGCAAGCGGAGTCCGACAGCAGCGAACCTGGCCCAGCGCCCGACCTTGAAGTGCGCGCATTTGCAGCCTGCATGGGTATTAATGAAGACCCGGTCACCGGCAGCCTGAACGCCAGCCTGGCGCAATGGCTAATGGGTGACGAGCTGATGCCAGAACACTACAGCGCCTCGCAAGGCGTGTGCATGGGTCGGGCAGGCCAGGTTGACCTGCAACGTGATGCAGAGGGCCAAGTGTGGGTTGGCGGGCAATCGGTGACATGCATCAACGGCACGGTAATGCTGTGACGGCAAAAGTCGATCACCTCGTGGTGGCGGCAACGTCGCTCGAAGAAGGCGTGGCCTGGTGCGAACGCACGCTGGGCATCACGCCAGGCCCGGGCGGTGAGCACCCGCTGATGGGCACGCACAATCGGCTTTTTTCGATTGCCACAACCCAGTACCCGACCGCCTATTTCGAAATAATTGCTATTAATACAGAAGCTGCTTGCGCACGTATTCAGGGCGCCAAGCGTTGGTTTGACCTTGAAAGTGAGGCTTTGCAGCTTCATTTGAAGCAAAACGGGCCACAACTGGTTCATTTTGTCGCCAGCCTA
Organism: Polaromonas sp.; assembly: GCA_031386895.1. GTDB lineage: Bacteria > Pseudomonadota > Gammaproteobacteria > Burkholderiales > Burkholderiaceae_C > Polaromonas. The sequence continues at coordinate 8,337 of JANNCT010000191.1, read as the reverse complement.
CCCCGTGCGGTGCCCGCGATCAAAGCGTTGGCCGGTCTGGGCCTTGACCGTGGCGAACTGCTAGCCGCTTCGCGCATGACAGCAAACGGCATGTTGTCGTGGAAGATCACAGTGCGCCACGACGGCCAGCGCCTGATGAAGGGCACGCTGCCCACGCTGATTGAATGGGGCGATGTTCACCCTACGCATCACATGGCAGCGTCGGGTGTAACGCTGCAATCGTTAAAGGCCAGCCAGCCGAATACAGATGAGATTAGCGCAGCCTAAGCCGCCATCGGTTTGCAAGGCACAGGCGTAGTGCAAGGCCCGCCCAACTTGGTAGCCACGCTGCAAACCCCGCGTGGTTTGGTGACGCTTGAATCCAAAGGACTTTGAAGGGAGGCGCAGGCAACAAGGCGCGCACGCCACGCGACGCGTTTTCCTGCAAATTGAAAATTCATTCTTCAATTTGCAGGTTTTTTGACCCGGTCTGCCACCTTCAAAACGCTACATTTTATATAGCTGCTTGCGCCTGTATTTATTAGGCCAAAGAGCTTTTCTTACTAAAAAAAGCTGTGCGACACGCAAGCGACATGCTTTAAGCACTGCCCGCGCCACAATTTGGCCATGGGAACTCTCTACCTCGTCCGCCACGGCCAGGCGTCTTTTGGCGCTGATGATTACGACGTGCTCAGCCCGCTGGGCCACCAACAGGCCAGGCGATTGGGTGAGCATTTCAAAACTGCAGGCCTCCTGTTTGAGGCGGCCCTGACCGGGACTTTGCAGCGGCAAATCAGCACGCACGAGAGCATTTGTGAAGGTATGGGTACAGCCCCGCAGGCTCTGAAATGGCCAGGTCTGAACGAATACGACAGCCACGCCGTGATTGCCACTGTTCATAGCGGCAAACTTGAAAAGCCGACCACGCCAGAGATGTACCGCCACCACTTTAGGCTGCTCAAGACCGGTTTGCAAAGGTGGATGGATGGCACCGCCAGCCCGCTCGGTATGCCAACGTACCCGGCCTTTTTGCGCGGCGTGACCAGCGCGCTTGACCACGTGCGGGAAAGCTGCACAGGCAATGTGCTGCTGGTGTCAAGTGGCGGGCCGATTGCGACGGCTGTTGGGCATGTCCTGGGTTGCTCGCCCGAGACAACAATTGAGCTGAACCTGCGCATTCGCAATGCATCGGTGACCGAATTTGCCTTTACGCCCAAGCGGCACATGCTGGTGACGTACAACACGCTGCCGCACTTGAACACGCCTGAGCTTGCCGACTGGATCACCTATTCGTAACGGTTGCACCTCGGCGCCGCAAGGTTGATTCGCCGCCACTAAACTGAAGGCATGGATGCCCCGCTTTTGGATGCCCCCCTTTTTGTAGTCTGGTTCAAAAAAGACCTGCGCTGGCACGACCACGCGGCATTGAGCAACGCTGCGGACTGGGCCATGCAAAACGGCGGCAAGGTTTTACCGCTGTGGGTGTATGAGCCCGCCATGTGGCAACAAAGCGATACGGCTGCACAACACGCTGCGTTTGCCAACGAATGCCTGCGCGAGCTGGACGCGTGGATCAAGCAGGACAGTACGGGGGAAAACCAACTGTGCCGCATTAAGGGCGACATGCTGGACGTGTTGGCCACCCTGCGCGCCCAGCTTGGCAACTTCACACTTATCAGCACCGAAGAAACCGGCAACGCGTGGAGCTATGCGCGGGACTTGGGCGTCGCCCACTGGTGCCGTGCCAACAGCGTGGAGTGGAGGGAGTTCCCCAGCAATGGCGTGGTGCGCCGCTTGCTATCGCACGGCGGCGGGCGCAACCGCTGGACGCAGCACCGCTTGCAGCGCATGCATGGCCCCGTGCTGCCAGCGCCCGCGCAAGTGCCCTGGCTTGCTACGCAGGCGGTTGTTGGCTTGCCGACCTGCAGTGAAATGTCGGCTGCCGACTTACAACTGCCAGGCTCAGACAAACCCCAGCGCAAGCGCGGCGGGCGCGCATTGGCGCTTGCTGAGCTGCACACTTTTTTGCAGCAGCGCGGCCGCACTTACCGCTTTGACATGTCCAGCCCAGTGACTGCGCCCGAGAGCTGCTCGCGCATTTCCGCGCAACTGGCGTGGGGCACGCTGAGCATTCGCGAATGTATGTACGCAGTCGCTGCCCGCCGAGCCGAGCTGCAGGCGCTGAGCGCAGCGGAGCGGCCAGACGGCTTTTTAGCGTCGCTCAAAAGCTTTGAAAGCCGCCTGCATTGGCATTGCCACTTTATTCAAAAGTTAGAGAGTGAACCAGCCATTGAGCTGCGCAATGTCAACCGGGGCTTTGACAACTTGCGCAATGAAGGCGAGTTGACAGAAGGCGAAAACGCTCGCCTGACCGCATGGTGTGAAGGCCGCACCGGCTACCCGTTTATCGACGCGTGCATGCGCAGCTTGAACGCCACCGGCTGGATCAATTTCAGAATGCGGGCAATGCTGGTCAGCTTTGGCGCGTACCAGTTGTGGCTGCATTGGCGGCACTTGGGCGCGCACCTGGCGCAGCAGTTTACCGACTACGAGCCCGGCATTCACTGGAGCCAGTGCCAGATGCAATCGGGCGTGACCGGCATCAACACCATTCGGATTTACAGCCCCACCAAACAAAGCCATGACCAGGACCCAACAGGCGTATTTATCAGGCAGTGGGTGCCCGAGCTTGCTGGCATTCAGCCTGAATTTATCCACGAGCCGTGGCGCATGGACACACCACCAGCCAACTACCCCGCCCCGGTGGTGGACCTGAAGGCCGCAACGCTTGCTGCAAAAGAAAAAATCTACGGCAAGAAGGCTGAAAAAGCCGTGCAAACCGAGGCGGCGCGGGTCTATGAAAAACACGGCTCACGCAGCCCGAATCGCGAAATGGTGCGGCCCCGCGCCAAAACCGCCAAGGCTGCCAAGGTTGAAAAACCAGCGGCTGATTCGCCGCAACTAGGCTTCGAGTTTTAGCGCGTCATTCTCGCTTGGAGCTTGGGCTACATGCCTGCTCTGCCGCTGCACCAAAGCCTTTGCGGGCAGCTTGGGCGTGCTCAGTTGTTGGACATTCAGCAGCGTTGCCAGGCACTGCGGCCTGCCGCGCGCACCGCTGGCTGAGTAATCGGCCAGCAGGGTGGTTTGCACGTGCTGAACATTCAAGCCCCGCACGCTGGTCAAATGCCCATGCATTAAATCCACCATCTTTTCATACGCAAACTCGTGCGTTTTGCCAGTGGTTTGCCACAGCCAGTCGCTGAAGTTCAGGAAGTTGTTAAACGCTGATCCATCACCAAGCAGCAGCTTCAACGTAGCGACAAATCTGCCGGAATTGGCCACCATTTCCCAGTACCGCGCAAAGCGTTTGATGCGCTGCATGGTTTGAAAATCGACGGTCGCGTTTTGCAAAATGGTGTACGGCGTTTGAGGGTCATACACCATGGCGTACTCCAGCGTGTGGCGGGTAATGGGCGTGCCGCGCAAGCGCTTCAAAATACCAAATTGAATTTCATGCGGGGTTAATAAGTACAACTTATCGAAGCCCAGCGCGAAACTCTCCAAAGTCTCACCCGGCAGGCCAAAAATCAAATCAGCATGCACGTGCGCCTGGCTTTGCGTTACCAGCCAGCGCAGGTTGTCAGCCGTTTTCAGGTTGTCTTGCCTGCGTGAAATACGTTGTTGCACCTCAGGGTTGAAGCTTTGAATGCCGACTTCAAATTGCAATGAGCCCGCCGGGAACTGTGCGATCAAGGCCTTGAGCTTGTAATGCAGGCTGTCGGGTACGACTTCAAAATGCACGAAAAGGTCGTTTTTCTCGGCGTGCATTTTGTCCAGGAAAAACTGCAAAATCCGCACCGAAAAATCAACCTTGAGATTGAACGTGCGGTCCACAAATTTGAAGTTGCGCGCACCTCGGTTGTAAAGCGCGTCCAGCTCCGCCATGAAGGCGTCCAGGTCAAACGCCCAAGCGGTTTTGTCGAGCGAGCTCAAACAAAACTCACACTTGAAAGGGCAGCCGCGTGACGCTTCTACATACAGCAGCCGATTGGCCAAATCATCTGCTGTGTATTCGTTGTACGGCAAGGCAATGGCGCTTAGCGCGGGCTGCTCGCCCACAATAATTTTCATCAACGGCTTCGGGCCGTCCAGCAACGCCCGGCACAGCTTGGGAAAGCTCACATCGCCCCAGCCGGTCACCACATGGTCGGCCAGCTGGCAAATCTCCTGGCTGTCAGTTTCAAAGCTGACTTCAGGCCCGCCCAGCACAATTTTGATGTCTGGCCGCAGGCTTTTGAGCAGCCGCACGACCTGCGTAGTTTCCACCACATTCCAGATGTACACGCCCAAGCCAATCACTTTAGGGTTCAACGCCAAAAGCTGCTCCGCAATCAAAAGCGGCGGCTGCGCAATGACAAATTCACGCAACTGCGTTTGGCTTTTTAGCCCCGCGCCGCCATGCACGTCCATATTCGCCAGCAAATAGCGCAAGCCCAGGCTGGCATGGATGTATTTGGCATTCAGCGTGGCCAGCACGATGGAACAAACGAAATTGGGCATCGCCGTATTATCGGAGTGTGTGCCGCACGGCTCGGCAAACTTGTAATAAACCGCCGCCAAACTCGACTTACCACCAACCGTTAACACCTGCCCGCTGGAACTTATGCGGCGGGCAATTGCTCTTAATCAGCATATGAACTTTCGCTTTTTTAAAATCGCTCTGTTTTTAATAGCTGCTTGCGCCCATTATTCGGGCGCTATGGCCCAATTTAGCTTAAATAGTAAACCCGCTACGGGTGCAGTAGTCACCACCGACCAGGTACGCGCAGAACTGCTGGCTTGGGCTCCTGACGGCGTGGAGCCGGGCAAGCGGGTGTGGGTGGGGCTGCAAATTGCGCACCAGCCCGAGTGGCACACCTACTGGAAGAACGCGGGCGATTCAGGCCTGCCCACTGTGCTGGAATGGAAGCTGCCTGCTGGCATTGACCCTGGCGAAATTGCCTGGCCCACGCCCAAAAAAATCCCGATTGGCACCCTTGCCAACTACGGGTATGAAAACACCGTGCTGCTGCCGGTGCCGCTAACCATAGCCCCAGGGTTTAGCGGCGACAAGCTGGATGTAACGCTAAAAGCCGCGTGGCTGGTCTGCAAAAAAGAGTGCATTCCGCAAGAAGGCGATTTCAAGCTCAGCATTCCGGCTAAAAGCTCGTACGGTATGCACACCAGCGCGTTTGAAGCGACTTTTGCGGCAACGCCAAAATCCATCCCGCCAGCGGGTGGCAAAGTTGAAGTTGGCGCGAAGGCAATCAGTGTTTCATTGAGCGGCCTGCCCGCTGGCCTGCAAAACAAAACCCTGGAGTTTTACCCAGAGACCACGGGTGTGACCGAGCCTGCCGCGAAGTGGACACAAGCCTGGCAAGGCAACATATGGACAGCCAGCGTACCTCTGTCTGGCCAGCGCACCGAAAGCCCAACGGTGATGCCGCTGGTAGTGGCCTTCAACGATGTGGCTGTGCGGGTGGAAGCGCCGGTAACTGGCGACTGGCCCAAAGCTGCTCCAGTCGCGCAAGTCCCGCCTGAATTGAATGCCGCACTGAATGCCAACGCAGTCAATGGCGCTGCGCCGATTGAGAGCGGCAGTGCCGCTCCGCTCAGCCTGTGGGTGGCAATTTTGGGTGCGCTGGTGGGCGGCATGATTTTGAACCTGATGCCGTGCGTGTTTCCAGTGCTGGCCATCAAGGTGGTGGGTTTTGTGAATGTGAAAGACCCAGCCACCCGCATGACAACCGGGCTGGCGTACACCGCCGGTGTGGTGCTGTCGTTTTTGGCGCTGGGCGCCTTGCTGCTGGCGTTTCGCGCAGCGGGTGAGCAACTCGGCTGGGGTTTTCAGTTGCAAAGCCCATCGGTGGTGGCCGGTCTGGCAGTCATGTTCACGCTGATTGGTTTGAACCTGGCGGGCCTGTTTGAATTTGGCAGTTTTTTGCCCAGCCGCGTTGCCAGCCTGCAGGCCAAAAACCCGACGATTGACTCATTTTTATCAGGCGTTTTGGCTACCGCCATTGCGTCGCCCTGCACCGCGCCTTTCATGGGCGCATCGCTTGGCTACGCGGTGGGTTTACCTGCAGTACAGGCGCTGGCGGTGTTCGGCGCGATTGGCTTGGGCATGGCCATTCCGTACCTGGTCGCCAGCACCGTGCCCGCAGTTGCCCGCGCCTTGCCCCGGCCCGGCGCGTGGATGGTGACGTTCAAGCAGCTGATGGCGTTTCCGATGTTTGCCACCGTGGTGTGGCTGGTGTGGGTGCTGGGCCAGCAAACCGGCATTGACGGCGCTGGCGCGCTACTGGGGTTGCTGGTGCTGCTGGCATTTGCAATTTGGGCACTGACATTGAAGGGCCGTTCCCGTACCGCAATTGCTACTATTTCAATAGCTGCTTGCGCCCTTGGAATGTGGGCTATAGGGCCAAATGTCATAAAAATGCAAGAAGCTAGCGCAGCTACCAGCCAGCCCGCTACCGGCTGGCAAGCATGGGAGCCAGGCCGTGTAGAGCAGCTCACCGCGTCGGGTCAAAGCGTATTTGTCGACTTCACGGCGGCCTGGTGCGTAACCTGCCAATACAACAAGAAAACCACGCTCAGCAATGCAGCGGTACTGGCCGATTTTGATGCCAAAAAGGTCACGCTGCTGCGCGCCGACTGGACCCGGCGCGACCCTGCAGTTACTGCCGCGCTTACGCAACTTGGCCGCAGCGGCGTGCCGGTTTACGTCATCTACAAGCCAGGCCGCGCGCCAGTGGTGTTGTCTGAAGTGTTGTCTGTGTCGGATGTACGTGCCGAACTGGCCAAATTGTGAGTTTTAACTTTTTTAAACTTTTTAGATCTTTTGAAATTTTTGAAGGAGTTTTCGTGATGCTGAATCGTTCAATCAATCGCCGTACATTTTCATCTTTTATAGCTGTTTCAAGCACCGCGCTGGGCGTGTCGTCAGCCCACGCGGCAGCAGCCACAGTTGGTCAGGCCGCACCCGCATTTACCGCTGTGGATGCGACGGGCAAGTCGCACAAACTGGCCGACTTTAAAGGCAAACTGGTGGTGCTGGAATGGACCAACCCCGGCTGCCCGTTTGTTGTCAAACACTACGGCGGCAACATGCAGGCGCTGCAAAAAGACTTCACCGCCAAGGGCGTGGTGTGGCTGAGCGTGAACTCCACCGCGCAAGACGCCGCAGACTACCTTGCACCCGCCAAACTCATGGCCTGGAAAGCCGAGAAAAAAGCCAGCGCCACAGCGATGCTGATGGACGACACAGGCACGATTGGCCAGCTGTACGGCGCCAAAACCACGCCGCACATGTACATCATCAACCCGCAAGGTGTGCTGGTGTACGCCGGGGCGATTGACAGCGTGCCATCGGCCCGGGTCGACGACATTAAGCTAGCGACCAACTACGTGCGCCAGGGTTTGACCCAAGCACTGGCTGGCAAACCTATCAGCACCAGCACGACGCAGGCTTACGGTTGCTCGGTCAAGTACAAATCTGCGTGATGGTTTGTCCAATGCACTGCTTTTCATGATTGAAGCCACCATCACTGAACTGCTAAAAACCTGCCGCACCATTGCGGTGGTGGGCCTGTCCAGCAACCCGGCGCGCCCCAGTTTTGGCGTGGCGCAGTACATGCAGGCGCACGGTTACCGCATCATTGCAGTGAACCCGAACGAAACTGAAATTCTGGGTGAAAAGTGCTACCCCAGCCTGAGCGCCGCTGCTAGCCAGGAAAAGTTTGACATGGTGAACTGCTTTAGAAACAGCGCAGACATACCGCCTATCGTTGACGAGGCCATTGCCCTCATTGCACAAGCAGGCATCAAGGCGGTGTGGATGCAGCAAGGTATCAACCACCCGCAAGCCGCCGCAAAAGCCGAAGCGGCAGGCCTGGCGGTGGTGCAGGACCGTTGCCTGAAAATCGAGCATCGCAACCTGCTTTGAGCTGGCCAGGAGCCTGGGTTGCGGCCATCCGCACCGACAATAGTGGCACCGTTTATTTACAGGTGCCGATCTTGATGCAGCAGCCGACCAATTTTTTGCCCGCCGTGAGAAGCCAGTACGAGGCTCTGCCATATCCGCCCTGCAACCCGGAAGACGACCGCTCACGGTTGGTGCAGACCTGGCTGGAAGACCTGCCCATGATCAACCACTACTGCTTTGCCGGAAAGCAATCCTTTAAAAATAACTTCCGGGCACTGGTGGCGGGCGGCGGCACGGGCGATGCCACCATTTTTCTGGCGGAACAGCTGCGCGCAACCAACGCGCAAATAGTGCACCTGGACATGAGCCAAGCCAGCATTGCGATTGCGCAACAG
>JANNCT010000182.1:0-3632 GCA_031386895.1 Polaromonas sp. | reverse complement strand
GCCTGCGTGCTGCTGCGCACGCCCTTGCCGTGGATGATTGGCCCGCTGGTCGCCACTGGCATGCTGTCGATGTTGGGAGCGCCCACGCACAGCTACACGCCGCTGCGCAATGCGGGCCAGTGGGTGATTGGCGCGGCGCTAGGGTTGTACTTCACGCCGCAAGTTGTGGGGCTGGTACTTGGTGTGTGGTGGGCGATTGCGCTCAACATCGTTTGGGCGCTGGCCCTTGGCTTGGCGTTTGGCGCGTGGATGCACCGTGTGCATTACCCGCCTGGTCGGTTTCACGTCGCGGGGCTCACCCGCACCACGACTTACTTTGCAGGACCCATCGGCGCAGCTTCAGAAATGACCCTTTTAGGGGAGCGCTACGGCGCGCAAACGGAGCTGGTGGCGTCAGCGCACAGCCTGCGGGTGCTGCTGGTGACGCTCATCATCCCGTTTGGCTTGCAATGGGCCGGGCTGCAGGGTCTGGATACCACCCTGCCCGGCCTTAGGCTGGTTGACTGGCCGGGACTGGCGCTGCTGGCCTTGCTGACGGGCGTTGGCTGCTGGGTCATGCTGAAACTGGAACGCACCAACCCGTGGTTTATTGGCGCGCTGGCAGTGGCGGTGCTGCTAACAGCCAACGACGTTAACTTGTCGGCTATTCCGCAATGGCTGACCAACGCTGCGCAGCTGGTGATCGGCATCAGCCTGGGCGTGCGGTTCACGCGGCAATTCACTCACCTGGCGCCGCGGTGGCTGGCATCTGTGGCGCTAGCAACTGTTGCAATGATTGTGCTGTGCGCAGGCTTTGCCTGGCTGCTCGCACTGGCCACCCAGCAGCACTGGACCACGGTGATGCTGGGCGCATCACCCGGCGGCATCGCCGAAATGGCGATCACTGCAAAGGTGCTGCAATTGGGCGTGCCGCTGGTCACGGCATTTCACGTTACACGGCTGGCGGCGGTACTGCTGCTGGTGGAGCCGATGTATCGGTGGATGTATGCGGGGAATCGGTAAAAACGCCGTTTGAGAGACATTTCGAGCACATTTTAGTGCTGTAGCCCAGTAAAAACAGGCGCAAGAAGCTATTGAATAAATAGCGTTTATCTATTCCAACCAGTACCAATGCAGCCGCATTGCATGGCGAAAATGATCGGCGTGGGATTCCATCAAGTCATAACCAACTACCCCTTCGCCGCCACATTTAAGGGATGTCCGATTCGCTGCTGACAGGTCAACACGCCAATGCGAATCACAGCCGACGCTGTAAAAAGTTACTTCACCGATTACATTTGAGCTTACACGTAAGGCGGTTTACAGATCGAAAGTTTGCGATCTACCCAACTGCCCCCAACCGACTAAGTTAACAAATAGGACTCTTTCAGATGGATTTCATTGACCAGCTCCGCTTACTTTCAGCTCGCATTGCGAATACAAAGAACATGATCTCAACGGAAGAGGCCACTAAAAACGCGATGATCATGCCGTTTATCCAGATTCTTGGTTACAACGTTTTTGACCCCATGGAAGTGACCCCTGAACTCGTTTCCGACGTAGGCACCAAGAAAGGGGAGAAAGTCGACTACGCAATTCTGCGGGATGGAAAACCCATCATGTTGTTCGAATGCAAGAAAGCTGGTGCAGACCTTCATATAAATCATGCCAGCCAGCTATTTCGGTACTTTCACGTCACTGATGCAAGGTTTGGAGTTTTAACGAACGGTTTGGTTTACAAATTTTTTACGGACTTGGAGCAACCGAACAAAATGGACGAGAAGGCATTCTTTGAATTCAATATTCTTGATTTCAAAGATCGTGATGTTGAAGAACTCAAAAAGTTCGCTAAGTCCGCTTTCGACCTTGACACAATTCTTACGACTGCCAACGATCTGAAGTACACGCGGGCAATTCAAACACGTCTTGCTGAATGGATGCTCAGCCCGTCTGAAGAATTAGTGCGCCTGGCATCGAGCGGCTTGCTAGGAACAAAGAAATTCACGCCAGCGGTGATAGATCAATTCACGTCCATAACAAAGCGAGCGTTCGAGCAATTGATTGGGGAACGTATCAATGATCGGCTCAAGGGGGCAATGACACCGGAGTCCATCACAGTTGCAGATCCACAAGCTGCGACTACGCCTGCAATTGTTGGCGCAGTGTCTAACGCCGCTGTAGAGCCTCAGATTGCAACTACCTCAGAAGAACTAGAGGCATTTCATATGGTTCGTGCGATTCTTCGAGGAACACTGCCCTCGAAACGGATCACGATCCGTGACGCTCAAAGCTACTGTGCGGTTCTATTGGACGACAACAACAGAAAGCCCATTTGTCGGCTGCGCTTCAATAACGACCAAAAGCTTCGTTTGGGTATCTTCAATGAAAAGAAGGAAGAGGAGCAATTTGCCATTGAAAGCGTGGACGATATCTACAACTATGCAGATCAGTTAAAGGCGACGGCGGCGTCTTACCTTACGGCTGCAAGTACGGACTAGGTTTCTAATTTGTGTTGATGCGCCACCAGCCTCTATCCGCGGGGCCGGGACGTAGCATCAAAAGCAGAGTGCGGCGGCTGTGTGTGCTGCTGCTGGTGGAGCCGATGTATCGGTGGGTTTATGCGGGGAAGCCTGAAAAGACTTAAGAATGTTGTTTCCGGTTATTTTTTGGGCGTTTTTTAGGCCTCTAGCCCGATGAAAACGGGCGCACGCAGCTATTAAATTTGCGCTAGCTTGCCCGGTTTGACTCTAATGGCTACACTGGGTATATACATTCAGGAAGGAAACTCCATGGCCTCAACCCTTGCACATCGACAAGCCAGCATCCTCAAATGGGGCAACAGCCAAGGCGTGCGGCTAACGTCCGACATGCTGCGCCAGGCACAGCTGCAAGTCGCTGACCCAGTGCGTATCTTTCATGAAAAAGGCCGGATCGTTATTGAGGCTGTTAAGCCTAAAGTGAGCTTGAGCGGGTTGTTGGCTCAGATGCCAGACGGCGATGTACTTGACCTGGTGGATTACGGCCCAAGTGTTGGTCGCGAGTTGCCATGACCGCAGCGCAAAGCTTGTGGGTGCCCGAGCTGGGAGAGATCATTTGGCTGAACTTCACGCCACAGGCAGGTAAAGAAATGGCTGGGCAGCATCCGTTTTTGGTGCTGTCCCCAAAGCAGTTCAATGCCAAAACCAAAACCGTAATGGGCCTGGCCATGACCAGCCAGCACCACGGCGACCCAAAGGCCAGGGGGTTTAATCCATTTCAGCTGGAGAACCCGACAACAAAAGCACAAAAGAGTTTTATCAATGCCAACCAGGTGTCTACATTTGACTGGGAAGCACGTGGTGCGCGGCCGCATCCTTGGGGCAACGTAAATTCTGCGGTGTTGAAAAATGCGAAAGAGCATTTGAATGCGATTTTGGATTTAGGGTGACTTTTATTAGTAGTTTCTGGCTATGAGCCAATTAATACGGGCGCGAGAAGCTCTTGAATTTATAGTAGTTCGCCTTCACGCTGTTTGCCGGGGGTTGCCCGGCTGCAACTCACTTTTCTTTGCTTCGCCAAAGAAAAGTAAGCAAAAGAAAGGCGACCCGCAGTCTGGGCCGCTTCGCGGTTCCTTGAAAAAGCTGAAGGAGACGGAAAATTTAGAAACTAGTCGG
>JANNCT010000178.1:0-3452 GCA_031386895.1 Polaromonas sp. | reverse complement strand
AGTATTGGCCCGTTTGGCCGCACGCAAACGTGGGTACGCACTGAGTAAGTTATTTTGTGCTGTCCACGTGCGTTGGGCGGTGTCTAGCAAGAAATTTTGAGAGAAAAGAATGTCTAAATTCCTGGTCAAAAAAGTCGCCGTACTGGGCGCAGGCGTGATGGGTGCGCAAATCGCTGCGCATCTGGCCAATTGCAAAATCCCGGTGGTGCTGTTCGACTTGCCAGCCAAAGAAGGTGCAAAAAACGGCATCGTTACCCGCGCAATTGAGGGATTGAAAAAACTCAAGCCCGCACCACTCGGCGTGCCTGAAGACGCAGCTCTCATCCAGCAAGCCAACTACGAAGAGCACATGGATGTTCTCAAAGAATGCGACCTGATCATCGAAGCCATTGCTGAGCGTATGGACTGGAAGACCGACCTGTATCACCGAATAGTGCCGTTCATTGCTGAAGGTGCCATCGTTGCCAGCAACACTTCGGGCTTGTCGATCACCAAGCTGAGCGAAGCACTGCCCGAGAGCATCAAGCCGCGCTTTTGCGGCATTCACTTTTTCAACCCACCGCGCTACATGACGCTGGTGGAGTTGATCAACACGCCAACTACTGGCGCAGCTGTGCTTGACGACCTTGAAGCGTTTGTCACCAGTGGCTTGGGCAAGAACGTGGTTCGCGCACACGACACGCCCAACTTTGTTGCCAACCGCGTTGGCATTGCAGGCATGCTGGCCATCATGAAGCAAACCGAAGCTTTTGGTTTGACGTATGACGTGGTCGATGACTTGACAGGTAAAAAACTGGGCCGTGCCAGCTCAGGTACTTTCCGCACCGCTGATGTGGTGGGCCTGGACACGATGGCGCATGTCATTAAAACGCTGCAAGACAATTTGAGCAATGACGGTGAAGGGGGCAAAACTCCCGATCCGTTCGCCGGCATGTACGGCACACCAGCTGTGCTGGCCAAGCTGCTCGAATCAAAAAGCCTGGGTCAAAAAACCGGTGCTGGGTTCTACAAAAAAGTCGGCCGGGACATCATGCGCCTTGACCCCGAAAGCATGGAATATGTGGCGGGCGGCGCCAAGTCAAACGATGTGGTTGGCCGCATGTTGAAAAAGCCTGCCGGTGAACGCCTGGCGCTGCTGCGCAATGCAGAGGGCGCTGAAGCCCGATTCTTGTGGGCCATCTTGCGTGACCAGTTTCATTACGCTGCCGTGCATCTGGAAACCATTGCAGAGACCGCACGGGACATTGACTTTGCCATGCGCTGGGGCTTTGGTGCCAAACAGGGGCCGTTTGAGTTGTGGCAACAAGCCGGCTGGTTGCAAGTGGCAACCATGATCAAAGAAGACATTGACGCAGGCAAAGCGATCAGCAATGCGCCGCTACCTGATTGGGTTTTCAAAGGCCCGGTAGCCGACGCTGTTGGCGTGCACACACCGCAAGGTTCGTGGTCCGCATCCGCCAAAAAATTCATTGCCAAACGCAAGTTGCCCGTTTACGAGCGTCAGCAATTCCCTGTAGATGTTTTGGGCGCCGCGGCACCATCTTTCACCACCGCAGGCAAAACGCTGCATGAGGATGACGCGATTCGTTTGTGGACCTTGGACGACGACGTGCTGATTGCCAGCATCAAAACAAAAATGCACGCCATCAGCCCGGATGTGGCTGAAGGCTTGGCCCTCGGCATCGACATGGCCGAAAAAAGCTACAAAGGCATGGTGATTTGGTCGAACGACGAGATGTTCTCCGCCGGGGCTGACCTGCAAGCCATGCTGCCCGCCTTCATGATGAGTGGCGTCGCCGCCATCGATGAGGTAGAGGCCGAGCTGCAAAACGTGATGCTGAAAATGCGCTACGCCGCCGTACCGGTGGTGTCCGCCATTCGCGGCTTGGCGCTCGGTGGTGGCTGTGAGATGGCGGTGTATTCTGCCAAGCGCGTCGCCGCGATGGAAAGCTACATCGGCCTGGTTGAGGTTGGCGTGGGCTTGGTGCCGGGCGCGGGCGGCTTGGCCTACATTGCCCGCCGCGCGGCTGAGAACGCCGCCAAAAGCACCAACAAAGACATGCTGCCGTTTTTGATTGAAGGCTTTACCGCAGCGGCCATGGCCACGGTAGGCACCAGCGCGATAGACAGCCGCAAGATTGGCTATTTGCTGGACAGCGATGTCATCGTGCCAAACGTCAACGAGCTGCTGTTTGTCGCGATTAACGAAGCGCGCGCCATGTTTGATTCGGGCTACCGCGCACCTTTGAAGCGCAGCTTTCCAGTGGTCGGGCGCAACGGCCTGGCAACCATCAAGGGCCAGCTCGTCAACATGCGCGACGGCGGCTTTATCAGCGCGCACGACTTTCACATCGCCAGCCTGATTGCCAACGTAGTATGCGGCGGCGATGTAGACAACGGCACGCTGGTGACGGAAGAATATTTGATGGCGCTGGAGCGCAAGGCGTTTTGCTCGCTGCTTGAACATCCTAAAACGCAGGAACGCATCATGGGCATGATGAGCACGGGCAAGCCCGTTCGTAATTGATAAAGCTACTGCCTTAGTCTTGTGAAGCGTCATGCGTCGTTACAGCCCGAAGAAAAACCTCACGACCTCAAGGTCGCTCCGGTTTTCTTCGGGCACCCGCGCCTAGCCTGACGGCCCCTCGCTACGCTTTATCAATCACGAACCCCTTTTTTTTATGACCACCTCAAACAATTCACCCAATCGCCTGGAGCGCCAGCTAGAGCGGCTCAACGAAGTGCCCGCCTTTGCGCGCCCGTGGTTTCGCAGCGTGGTGCTGGGGCGTGCTGTGCCTTTTACCGGTACGGCCAAGCTGCGCTACGAAGAAATGTCGCCTGGCAGCGTGCAAATCTTCGTGGCGAACCAACACAAAGTGCATAACCACATCGGTGGTGTGCACGCGGTAGCCAGCACGTTGGCGGCTGAAACAGCCACCGGCATGGTGATGGGCATGAACGTGCGTGATGACTGCATCCCGGTGGTCAAAGACATGCGCGTGCAGTTCAAAAAACGCGGCCAGGGTTCGATGCGCGCAGTGGCCAGGCTGACTGATGCGCAGCGCGAGCTGATCAAAAGCACCACCAAAGGCGAAGTCACCGTGGCTGTCACTGTGACCGATGAATCGGGTAACCAGCCGATTGAATGTGAATTTATCTGGGCTTGGGTTCCGTCTCAACGCCCACCGAAAACTACAAACGCCAGCTAGGGCACAAGGACTCACCATGAAACAAATTCAAGACGCCTATATTGTTGCCGCCACGCGCACGCCCATCGGCCGTTCGCATCGCGGCTTTTTCCGCAATACCCGGCCTGATGACTTGCTGGTCAGCGCGCTGCGCGCTGCGCTGGCGCAAGTGCCCTCGCTGGACCCCAACGCGATTGAAGACATCATCTGCGGCTGTGCCATTCCTGAAGGCCCGCAAGGCCTGAACATTGCGCGTATTGGCGC
>JANNCT010000109.1:0-63761 GCA_031386895.1 Polaromonas sp. | reverse complement strand
ATCATGCCGCCCCAACTGGGTGCCAGCAAAATAAGCGAGAACACCACACCCAATGACTGAGCCCAATCGGGTAGCGCGGTGTAGTGCAAGTGGTGCGGGCCGGCCCACATATAGGTAAATATCAGTGCCCAAAAATGAACGATCGACAGGCGGTACGAATACACCGGCCGCTCGGCCTGCTTGGGGATGAAGTAGTAGACGATGCCCAAAAACCCGGCAGTGAGCAAAAATCCCACAGCGTTGTGGCCGTACCACCACTGCACCATGGCGTCTTGCACACCTGCGTAGGCTGAGTAAGACTTCATCCATCCTGCCGGCACAACTGCTGCATTGACGATGTGCAGCATGGCCACGGCAATGATGAACGCGCCGTAAAACCAGTTGGCGACATAAATATGGCGCACCTTGCGAATGCCGATGGTGCCAAAAAACACAATCGCGTAAGCCACCCACACGACAGTGATCAGTATGGCAATTGGCCACTCCAGCTCGGCATATTCTTTGCCACGCGTAAAACCCATTGGCAATGAAATAGCCGCTGCAACAATCACCGCTTGCCATCCCCAAAAGTGAAACGCCGCTAACTTGTCTGAAATGATGCGGGTCTGGCAGGTGCGCTGCACCACGTAATAACTGGTGGCAAACAATGCGCAACCACCAAACGCAAAAATGCCCGCGTTGGTGTGCAGCGGGCGTAGTCTTCCGAATGACAACCAGGAGATGCCAAAATTCAGTTCAGGCCACGCCATTTGCGCAGCAATGAAGACACCCACCAGCATGGTCACCACACCCCATACCACCGCCATGATGCTGAACTGGCGAACCACCTTGTCGTTGTATAACGTAGCTTGTGAGGCAGACCAGATTAGACGCGGCGCCTGGGTAGTCGCGATCGGCAGTACTGCTGTCATTTTTGAAATCCTCTTTACCTATAGTTATGGTGAAGTGTGCTGTCAGCTACCGTTTGGCGTGTTGATATGGATCAAGCTTGCAGAAGATGCTTCGCGATGCGTTGGCGGTTCATCAGACGCCGCCACCAGGATCCGCTCAGCCTCGCTGTCCAGTTCTTCAAACTGGCCCGCCCAAACCGCCCACGCGAGAATGCCCATGACTGCCAGCGCCAGCAGCACCGAAAGGGGTACGAGCAAAAACAAAATGTCCATCAGGCGTGCGCTTTCAATTGCGACAAGCGCGCAGCGTTTGCCACTACCAACAGCGAACTGGCTGCCATACCAAGCCCGGCAAGCCACGCCGGCAAATAACCGCTTAACGCCAATGGCACGCAAACAGCGTTGTAAATTGCAGCCCAAGCCAGGTTTTGTTTGACGACCCGCATACACCTGTTTGCCTGCACCAACATGATGGGCAGCATGGGTAGTTGCGCACTAGGCATCACGAAATCACTTTGCGCCTGTGCCAGCGGTACCGCAGCACCCACGGCTACAGATACATGTGCTGCCGCCAGCGTAGGCCCGTCGTTGAGCCCATCGCCCACCATCAGTACCTTGCGGCCTTCGGCTTGCAGCGCCTGGGTAACGGCCAGCTTTTCATCCGGTGTGCAGTCACCTCGCGCGTTTTCAAGACCAAGCTGCGCGGCTACGCGTTGCACAGCGGCCTGTGTGTCGCCGGACAGCATCAATACCTTCAGGCCGCGCGCCTTTAATTCGGCGATGGTTTTTACGGCATCCTGTCGCAGCGTTTCGTCAATATCAAAACTGGCAACGAAGCCGTTGCGGTCTGAAAGGAACAACCGTTGACCAGAGCTGTCAGGCGCAAGCATGCGTTGTGCGTCGCTCACCTCGCAATACTTCCCAGAGCCGAGTCGAAGCGGCCCGGTAATTACAGCGCATTCGTCCACCAGAGAGCCCTCAAGCCCACGTCCAGGGCGCTCTTTGACAGCTGACACAGACACATCGGGCATTGCACTTGCCGCCAAAACCACTGCCCGCGACACTGGGTGCACCGACTGCTTGGCCAGGCTGGCCGCCCACTGCAGCGCTTGATCGCGCGTAACGCCATCGCGGGTGGCGATTGAGGCCACGCGCATAGCGGTGTTTGTTAAGGTGCCTGTTTTGTCGAAGATAACGGTGTCAATATCTGCCAGCGATTCGATTGCCTGCATATGCCTGACCAACACGCCTTTGCGCGCCAAAAGCCCGGCTGTCGTCAGCATTGCTGTCGGAGTGGCCAGTGACAGCGCACATGGGCACGTGACTACCAGCACAGCCACAGCGGCCATCAGCGCCCGCGCCGGGTCGGTTTGCCACCAAAAAGTCACCGCCCCCAAAGCGGCCAGCAAAACAAACACCAAAAATGGTTTCGCAACCCTGTCGGCAAGCTGCGCAAGGCGCGGTTTGCCAAGTGAAGCGCGCTCCATCAGCGCCACGATTTGTGCATAACGCGTGTCTGCACCAAGCTTGTCAATGCACACCAAAGTAACGTTGGCAACGTTAAAGCTGCCCGCCATTACTTTTGTACCCACGTCGCGCGGCAACGGTGTGGACTCCCCGGTTAGCAGTGCTTCATCCACAAATGTATTGCCAGCGAGCACCACGCCATCAGCTGGAAAAGCTTCACCCGGCAAAACACGAACCACGTCACCGAACTCCAAGCGACGTACAGCAACCCTTTTGTACTCTCCAACAGAAGTTCTTCGCAAAACACTGGCCGGTAGTCGGTGCATTAGCGCGCCAAGAGCGCCAGCGGTTCGTGTGCGCAGTCGCTGCTCCAGCCAGCGCCCAGTCAAAAGAAAAAAGACAAACATCGTGAGCGAATCAAAATAGACTTCACGCCCCCACCAGCCTTGCGGCTCAAACGTGGCCGCCGTGCTAACTGCAAATGTCACGACGATGCCAATTGCTACGGGCAAGTCCATGCTGATGCTGCGCTGCCTCAGGTCTCGCCAGGCGCTGGTAAAAAAAGGGCTGCAAGAAAACAGCACCACCGGCAGACTCAACACCCAAGACGCCCAACGCAAAAGCTTTTCAATATCGGGCGACACATCGCCGGGCTGCGTGAAGTAGGTAGGCGCCGCATACATCATGACCTGCATCATGCAAAACCCGGCCACCAGCCAGCGCCACAGCGCAAGGCGTGATCGTTGGCGGTTGTCAGCGATTGAAGACGCGTCCTCAGCCGGCAAAAGCTGGTAGCCCTGCGCCAGCGCCGCACCCATCCAGACCGATGGCTTGGTCAACGCCACCGACCATGTAACGCTGGCACTGGCACTGGCCGCACTGACTTGCGCTGCCAGGACACCCGTAACTTTTTTGAGGGCGGACTCCAGCGTCAAAGCGCAAGCGGCGCAGTGCATCCCCTTGACCCGCAGAAACGACTGCACTGACTTCGGCTGGGTTTGGCCAGAAGGCGCGCCCACGCCGTGGCTAAAAACGCCCCACTCCTGCGGCTCGTCGTACACGGCAAAGCGCACATCGCTTTGATCTTCAGGCAAAGCCCCGAGCCCGAAGCCAGACAGAGCACCCATACGTGAAGAAGAATGAGGTGAAGGAGGAGTTGCCGCTTGCATGTCTGAAGGCTACTGCCTGCCTTGCGAACAAGTCTTGATATGGATCAAGCCCTGCCGCTTTGATTGCGAATAACCTAGGAGTTCAAACCTCAAGGAGACCCGACATGTACCAACGAATCCTGATTGCCACAGACGGCTCAACACTGTCGCGCAAAGCCGTTTCCAGCGGGCTTGAACTGGCTGCGCTGACTGGCGCAAGCGTGGTAGCGCTAAAGATCGTTCCGCGCTACCCGGTAAGCTATTTTGAAGGTGGCGTGGCTTTATCAGTGAACAACGTGGCCGACGTTGAAAAACAATGGGCAGAAGCGGCGTTGGCAGTGGTGGAAAAAGTCAAACTCGCGGCTGAGGCAGAAGGCATCAAGGCCAAGGCAGTGACGATATCGTCAGACTTCACCGCAGAAGCGATCATTAACGCCGCCAAAAAACACAAGTGCGATTTGATTGTGATGGCGTCGCATGGCAGACGCGGCATGAAGCGCTTGCTGATGGGCAGTGAAACCATGCATGTGCTGACGCACTCGCATATACCTGTGCTGGTGCTGCGATGAGAGCAGCTGTAGTAGAAGCTTTCGGCAAACCGCTGGTGTTGCGCGAATGGCAGACACCCACACCAGGCACAGGCCAAATTCTGGTGAAAACCGAGGCCTGTGGCGTGTGCCACACCGACCTCCATGCAGCGCACGGCGACTGGCCCGTAAAACCCACGCCGCCGTTCATACCGGGCCACGAAGGCATTGGTCGGGTCGCAGCGATTGGTGCGGGCGTAACAAGCGTCAAAGAAGGCGACAGGGTAGGAGTTCCCTGGCTGTACTCGGCTTGCGGCCACTGCGAATACTGCCTGTCGGCTTGGGAAACTGTGTGCGCCAGCGCGCAGTTTGGCGGCTACACCGTCAACGGCGGGTTTGCCGACTACATTTTGGCGGACCCTAGTTACGTTGCACATATTCCCAACGGGTTGTCTGCCATCGACGCTGCCCCGATCATCTGCGCCGGTGTCACCACGTACAAAGGCATCAAAGAAGCTGCTACCAAACCGGGAGATTGGATAGTTATCTCTGGCGCGGGTGGTTTGGGCCACCTGGCTATTCAATACGCCAAGGCAATGGGCCTGCACGTTTGTGCAGTAGATATTGACGACGGCAAGCTGACCCATGCCAAGGCAATGGGTGCTGATGCCACGGTCAATGCCAGGCTGCCCGACGCGGTAGAACTGGTCAAAAAAGTAACCGAAGGCGGCGCACATGGCGTGTTGATCACAGCGCCATCACTGGCAGCTTTCAAGCAAGGCGTTGCAATGACCCGCAAACGCGGCACCTGCGTACTGACAGGACTGCCGCCAGGCGAATTTCCCTTTCCCCTGTTTGACGTGGTGGTGAACTGCATCACCGTACGCGGCTCATTTGTGGGCACACGGCAAGACATGGCTGAAGCGCTGGCTTTTGCGGCCGAGGGCAAGGTCAAGGCTGATATTGAGCTGCAACCCTTGTCAGCCATCAACCAGGTGTTTGACCGGCTGGGGCGCGGCGAGGTAGCCGCGCGGGTAGTGCTGGATTTTTCGGCCAGCTGATTTTTTCGACTCAACAAAGCAAGGAAGCTCACTATGAAAGTTTTATTGGCTGCTGACGGCAGCAAATACACCAAAAAAGCGCTGGCATTTCTCGTCACCCATGAAAGCCTGGTCAACAGCACCGACGAGCTTTTCGTGCTCAACGTACAGACACCCGTGCCAGGCCGCGTAAAAAGCATGTTGGGCTCAAGTGAAATTGCCGCCTACCACCTGGAAGAAGGCAACAAGGTCCTTGATCCCATCAAAAAATTTCTGGACAAGCATGCACTTAACTACCGCTGTAGGGAGGTGGTCGGTCATCCTGTTGAGGAGATTCTTCGAGCAGCAGAAAAAGAAAAATCACACATGATCGTCATGGGCACACGTGGCCACGGAATCATTGGTCGTGCGCTGATGGGCAGCGTTGCGCAGCGTGTGGTTACTGAATGCGAAATTCCTGTTTTGCTGGTGAAGTAAAGCCCGGTCGCGTTCAGGTTTTTTGATCAACAACGTCGCGCCGCCAGATGGATGCAAGCACTCCTCAGGACGATCCCTCGTTACGCAGCGTTGATGAGGTCTTGCGGTCGGTCGACGCAACGCTTGAGCAAGGCCTTTCTGCTAAAGAAGCAGCGGGCAGGCTCCTGAAAAATGGCCGCAATGCGCTCCAAGCCACTCCTGCTGTTTCAGCCTGGCGGAGGGTATTGGGGCAGTTCCAGGACCCGCTGATTTACCTGCTGCTGGCAGCTATCGCAATTGCGCTGGTGGCCTGGGCGGTAGACGGTTACCAGGGGCTGCCAATTGATGCGCTGGTCATAGCGGCGGTGGTGCTGCTTAATGGCGCTCTCGGGTACTTAGAAGAAGCCAAGGCGCGTGACGCAGTCGCGGCGCTTGCCCGAATGACTGAGGCAAAGTCGCAAGTTTTGCGCAGCGGCCAGCGCATGTCAATTGACAGCACAGACCTGGTGGTGGGCGATGTGCTGGTACTGGCCGAAGGTGATGCAGTTGGAGCAGACGCGCGCTTGACGCAATGCACGTCGCTGCGCGTGCTGGAAGCGCCCCTGACTGGCGAGAGCGAAGCGGTGCTTAAAGATGCCGCCACACTGCCGATAGCCGCAGCCCTTGGCGACAGGTTGAACATGGTTTTTAAGGGCACAGCCGTGGCCCAGGGAACCGGGTTGGCAATCGTGACCGCAACTGGCATGGAGACTCAAATCGGGGCCGTGGCAAATTTGCTAAAAGCTGTTGAAGAAGAGCCCACACCGCTGGAAAAAGAGATTGCTCACATTGGCAGACTTTTAGGCGTGGCGGTTCTAATCATCACGGTGATAGTGGTCACCACTATTTTGCTTATTTCCGATATTCAAAGCACTGCAGACGTAGTTGCGGTGCTGCTCTTTGGCGTGGCGCTGGCCGTTGCTGCCGTACCCGAAGGGCTGCCAGCTATTTTGTCGGTGGTGCTGGCTCTCGGGGTTCGGCGCATGGCCACACGCAAAGCGATTGTTAAAAAGCTGTCATCCGTTGAGGCGCTGGGATCCGCCACAGTGATTGCCACCGACAAGACCGGAACCCTTACGCGGTCTGAAATGACAATAGAGCAAGTTATCTCCGCATCAGGCGCCTCGGCTGTTACCGGCGTCGGTTATACGCCCGATGGCAAAGTGGAAAAAGATGGGATCGAACACCCAAATGGCCTGCTGTTCGACGAACAAATGCTGCTTTTAAGCTACGGCAGCCTTGCAGGTAATTCAAGCCTCACGCAATCACCTGACGGGCAGTGGAAAATTCAGGGCGACCCTACAGAGGCGGCATTTCTGGTGGCCGAGCGCAAACTGACTCACGATGCTCACGAGCTGCGCGGCAAGCGTTTCAAGCGCATAGGCGAGGTACCGTTTTCCTCTGATCGCAAGATGATGTCAACGCTTGAAGTTGACCTTGACCGGCAAAACCAGGTGATCCTCATCAGCAAAGGCGCGCCCGATGTGTTGCTGCACAAGTGCAGCCATTTGCAAGTGGGCCAGTCAATCGAGCCACTTGATGCCGCGAAGCGCGCAAAAATTCTTGAAGATGTCGACGCCCTGTCCGATGCGGCGCTGCGGACCTTGGCTGTGGCCTATCGCAACCTGAGCGAAGGTGAAGACCACGCCAAACCAGAAGCGCTGGAGCATGATCTGGTCTACGCGGGCACGGTCGGCATGATGGACCCGCCGCGCGAAGAGGCAGCTGTTGCCATTGCGCAGGCCCATGCGGCAGGCATACGCGTCGTCATGATCACGGGCGACCACCCGCGTACAGCAGCAAGAATTGCTTCAGATCTGGGTATCACAAAGGCCAGTACAAATAAGGTTGAAGTGGCCCTGACCGGGCTTGAGCTTGACAAGCTGAGCGATGCTGATTTTGCGCAGGCCGTCCACACCACATCAGTGTATGCGCGGGTTTCGCCCGCCAACAAGCTGCGCATCATCGCTGCGCTGCAGGCAGGCGGCGAGGTGGTCGCCATGACCGGCGACGGCGTGAATGACGCGCCCGCCCTTAAATCAGCCGATATAGGTATTGCCATGGGCATCACTGGTACCGAGGTCACCAAGGAGGCGGCCAAGGTGGTACTGGCCGACGACAACTTTGCCACCATCGTGGACGCAGTGCGCGAAGGCCGCAGCATTTTTGACAACATTCGCAAATTCTTGCGCTACCTGCTGTCGTCCAACATGGGCGAGGTACTCACGGTTTTTTTGGGCGTGGTCGGGGCCAGTGTGATTGGCCTGAACGCAGCAGCCCAAGGCGATGGCGCTACGGCGGTGGTGTTGCCCCTGCTCGCAACGCAGATTTTGTGGCTCAATTTGATCACTGACTCCTGGCCCGCTCTGGCCATTGGCATTGACCCGGCAACAGTCGACGTGATGAAGCGCAAACCACGGCCAATCAATTCGCGGGTGATTGACTTTCACATGTGGGCGGGCGTGTTTGAGATTGGGCTGATGATTGCAGTGGTCGCGCTTTTGACGATGGACATGTATTTACCGGGCGGGCTGATAGCCCAGATTGACGCTGGTGCTGGCCCCGGTGATGTAGCTACAGCGCGCACTGCTGGCTTCACCGTGCTCGTGATGGCGCACTTGCTGCAGTGCTTTAACGCCAGATCAGAGACCGCGAGCGCCTTTGCCAATCTGTTTACCAATCGCTGGATATGGGCTGCTGTGGCTTTGTCTGCCACGCTGCAGTTGGCGGTAGTCAATATCGGCTTTCTCAATGTCGCATTTGGCACCGTACCTTTGACGCTAAACCAGTGGCTGACCTGTCTGGGTATGGCCAGCTTTGTGCTTTGGTACAGCGAGTTGCGCAAAGCACTCATAAGGCTATGGAACAGGCCAGCCGCCCGCACAAACCTCACGGTAAAGCAAGCCTGATGCAGCAGCCATTTCACATTCGATTAATACGCATCAATATGCGCTGCGCAGACCAGCACACACTAGCTTCACTTGCAGGCTCCGCTCATACATATTGCTGAAGATTTGCCAACATCAGGAGACTCCATGAAAATTTTATTTGCAGCAGATGGCAGCACTTTCACCAAAAAAGCACTTGCATTTTTGGTGAAAAACGAGAGCCTTATCGGTCCCAGCGACGAGCTGGTGGTGCTGCATGTGCAAGACGCCATATCGGCGCAGATTGAACGCGCACTGGGTTCTGCTGAAGTGACTGCCTACCAGGCCAAGCAGGCAGATGCCGTGCTCAAGCCGATCAAGAAGTTTTTAGACAAACACGGGGTCAAGTACCGCTGCCTTTGGGTCGCCGGTGCGGCTTCCAGCCACATCATTGCTGCGAGCAAACGCGAGCGCGTACAAATGATCGTCATGGGCGCGCACGGGCACGGCCTGCTGAGCCGGATGTTTATGGGCAGCGTGGCGCAGCGCGTGCTTGCTGAAAGCGAAATTCCGACCCTGCTGGTCAAATAAACCGATGCGAACCAAAGCACACATCAACTTTTGTTAAAAGGAGCCGTGACCATGTACAGACGAATTCTGGTAGCCGTAGACGGCAGCGCCACTTCAAACAAAGCACTTTTTTCTGCTCTGGAAATGGCCAGCTATTCAGGCGGCCGGTCGGTTATCCGGTTGATACATATCATCGACGAAATGGCCTACTTCACCGGCCTCGACCCCTACGCGGGCCAGTCGTATTCGGTCATTGGCGTAATGCGGGAAGCAGGCGAAAAAATTCTTGCCGAGGGTCTGGCGATTGCTCAATCCGCAGGTGTACAAGCCGACACAGTGCTGGTAGACCACCTTGGCGCGCACCTGCCAGAAGCCGTTGCCGCAGAAGCCAAAACCTGGGACGCCAGCCTGGTGGTGGTCGGCACGCACGGCAGGAAGGGCATCCGACGAACGCTGTTGGGCAGCGGCGCAGAGCAGATTATTCGACTTTCGGTTTGTCCGGTGCTTGTGGTGCGCAGTGCAGAAGCTGCCTAACCCACGGCCCGCTGCGGCTGGCTGTCGATGGGGTTGCACTGGCTGATGCTGTTTTTGCTGGTGGCAGTGCTCACCTGCATGGTGCTCAGCGACTGCTTTTGCAAAGGCAGCGAGACGCGGGCATTGCTGAGCGCCTGGCATTTCATGCCCGGTTTGACAGTGTTTGCGCTGGTGTGGATTCGGCTGATTCCGAAACTGGCAAGCCCCGCGCCGCTGATCGTGACTTTGAAGGGTTGAACGGGTGAGAAAACGCTAAATTAGGTCTATAGCTCAATAAATACGGGCGCTAGCAGCTAGCAATTTAGTAGCGTCTGAATAGCTTTTCATTGCCATAGTTGATGCATTCCGCACTTTCACCGCCGCAAACCACTGGCGCGGTGTTCAGGGCGCAGCACAAAAGCCGCTTGCACGCCCCGAGAAGTTGCTGCTACCGCCTCAGGTTTGGGCTCCGCGGTATGGAGGTGCTGTATTGCAGGTCATCACGCCCAAGTTGAAGGCGCTTCCCCGCAATACACCGCCCCGGGCTCAATGCCGGGCAGAAACAAGGGTTAAAAGAAACGTCGAACTTTGCAAAGCAGGCGCCCCAATGAGCGCTTTCTGGCGCGCGTGGTGCTCTTGATGCCAAACCTCGAAGCCCTAAGGGTAAAGGCCAGCCAAACCAATTCTTTATGTGCGCTGGCGTACATACACGGAGACCTCAAATGCCTATACTGCGCCAGTCAATTTGACACCGTCGGCGGATGTCTGACAGCCAACCAGCACAGAAGATTTCAACTAGCGTAGCCCTATGTCCTCATGCATTTTCGCCCCCTTTCCCCCTGAGCCGCTGAGCCAATGACCAATGATCCACGTAAAAACCACCTTCTCGCTGCGCTGGCAGGGCAAGAGTGGAAGCGATGGCAGCCGCTGCTTGAGCATGTCGAAATGCCGCTAGGCTACGTGCTGTACGAGTCAGGCAAGACGCTGAACCATGTTTACTTTCCCACCACGTCCATCGTGTCGTTGCTGTACGTGATGGAAAACGGCGCATCGGCTGAAATCGCAGTGGTCGGCAAGGAAGGGCTGGTGGCGGTGTCGCTCTTTATGGGTGGCGGCTCCATGCCCGGCCGCGCGGTAGTGCAAAGCGCTGGGCATGCTTTTCGCTTGAAATCCAAAGACATGAAAGACGAGTTCGACCGGGGCGGACCAGTGCTACATCTGCTGCTGCGTTACACCCAGGCACTGATTACGCAAATGTCTCAAACCGCTGTGTGCAACCGCCACCATTCGCTCGACCAGCAACTGTGCCGCTGGTTGCTGCTCAGCCTGGACAGGCTGGAGAGCACTGACTTGATCATGACCCAAGAGTTGATTGCCAACATGCTGGGCGTGCGCCGGGAAGGTGTGACCGAAGGCGCTGCCAATCTGCAGCGGGCGGGGCTGATCAGCTACAGCCGCGGGCGTATCAAGGTGCTCAACCGGCCAGGACTGGAAAAGCGCACCTGTGAATGCTATGCGGTGGTTAGAAAAGAATACGACCGTCTGTTACCCAGCAAAAAAGCCACCTGATACTAAAAATGCATTCGCGCCAGGTGCGCCAGCGCGGTGGAGGTGGTGCATTTTCTGCAAGAAAGCTCGCATTCGGTTATCGAATAGTTGACAACACCATTTTGGAACAAATTTTAAGTGTCATTTTGGCCCGCAAGCCAATGAATACGGGCGCAAGCAGCTATCAAATTTATTTATCCATGCTATTTTTTTTAAGACCGTGGATATGCGCATGTTGAAGGCATTGCAGTGTGCGGTGCAGCACCCAAACGGTTGCAAAAGTTTTCTGAAGGCCTATAGTTCTGTTTTCAGTTTTGCGGTTTTTCACCAAGGCTTTGCTGCACAAGTAGGCACGGCGGTCCCATCAACCCGTTTCATCCAAGGATTACGTATGACTCTGACCTCCGTTGAACCCTCTGCCCTCTACTCATTGGTCTACAGGTCGACGGCCAGCCGGCCGCTGGCAAAAAGTGACCTTGAGCGTATTCTCAACATCGCCAGAAAGACAAATCTGCAAGAGCATGTGACGGGTCTATTGCTTTTTACAGAGGGTAGGTTCATGCAGTATCTTGAGGGTCCGCAGAGCGGTGTCCTCAAAATATTTGAAGCCATCAAAAAATCCAGTTTGCACCATCAGATTGTTGAAGTCAGCCGGCAGTCGGTGAGCTCTCGTGAGTATGGGGACTGGTCTATGGCGTTTCTGGCAGATACTGATGCGCATGAGCTACCCCGTGCCAGTGAAGACGCAGCGCTGTTGGGCGCGCTTGAGGCCGAAGCGACAGATGACTCTTCTAAAGCCCATACCCAATTGGCTGAGTTCTGGAAAAACCCGTAACCAGCCCGCGGTTCCGAATCGATCGCCCCTCAAACCAAACTCTTGAATTCGCCCTAGACAGTCGTTTTAGGCAGCAATAAGCAATAACTCGCCCTGCCCGGCCACTGCGCGCGTCATCAATACGCATCGGCTGAACTCTTGTAGCGGTGCATCGCAACTTGAGCTTGGCGCACTCTCCACTTGAATTTGTGAGTCTTTCAGGCCTCTGGCGCAATGAATACCGGCGCAAGCAGCTCCCGAATATGTAGCAATTGTCTTTAACGGTTGCTTTAAAAATAAATGGTTACAGCAAGTACTCTGTACGCTGTCGCACAGACGTCAGTCGCGCTAGCCGCAATGGTGAATACATATGCAGATGTATCGCGTTGACCTGGAGGCCTTTCATGACTCAATTCCCCCCCGCGCAGAGCCCAACGCCGTTAAAGCCATTAAGACCATTAGTGCTGAACACCTTTGAAGCGCAAGACTCGGTGACACCTCTGAACCGCGCTGTGGCCTTGCCAGAACCTAACCCGCAGTCCAGCTCAGCGGCGGACGCTGCCATGAAGGACGTACCCAGCAGTCACAACAATATATCGCCCGCCGACTGGGACGATTTATTTCTTGCCGTGCAGGAGCGGCTTCGGCACTGCGTTGATGACGCGCTGCTTGTAGCGCCTGAATTGCGACCGACAGAGCGTCAAGCGGTGATGAAGGCCACCGTTCTTCAGTGCATCGAAGCAATGCAGCAGTTGCATGCAGCGCTGACACTCGAACGTAAGCGGCTTCCTCGCAAGGACAGCGAGGCACGCCCAACACACCACAGGCGCTGAACGTGATGCGCACTTTTCAATCAGCACCGCCTTGTCCGACCAATCATTTTGGAGCTTCCCGAAGCTTTGACGCCATGATCTGCGCTTACAAAACCTGCGGAGGTACCGCCAGAGCCGATGACCTTGCGCTGCTGCTGGAAGATAGACAAAAAGGCGATTTTGTCAGCGTGGCCAAGGAAATCGTGTCGCGCGACATTTTCAGCTTTGACTGGGGAAACCATTTTTGGGTGCCAATGTTTCAGTTCAACCGGAGGGACATGTCTGTCAAAAAAAACGTGCGGCGGGTAGTACAAGAGCTGACGGCCGTGCTGGACAACTGGGCGCTGGCCCAGTGGTTTACTGAGCCCAACGCCTGGCTACACGACCAGCGCCCAGTGGACTTGGTCGATGAGCACTTTTCAGAGGTGTTTGATGCGGCGCGGGCCGAAAGATTTGTAGTTACTGGCTGAATCTGGGCGACCGCCAGTGATCTCAACTATCGGAAAGCTATCTACCGGCAAGCTATCGATTGGGAAGCTATCTATCGGGAAGCTATTTATTGGTAATCGCTATTTGCGTTCCCGCGTCGCCTGCCAGCATCGCCTCGATGTGCTCCAGTGAGCCAATCACCGCACGCCCCCCGCTTTGATTGACAAAGTTGCAGGTGGCCGCCACCTTGGGCGCCATCGAGCCGCTGGCAAAGGTGTGGCTTTGCAAAAATTCCGGGTTGGTGCGGCCAATGGTTTGCTGACTGGGCTTGCCCCAATCCAGGAACACCGCCTCAACATCAGTGGCAATCAGCAGGCAATCGACTTTGAGTGCAATCGCCAGCAAGCTGGCCGTCTGGTCTTTGTCGATCACGGCCTCAATGCCTGCCAGGGCCTGGGTTTTGGCGTCTCGCACCACCGGTATGCCGCCGCCACCAGCCGCAATAACCAGCGCGCCCGAATTGATCAGGCACACGATGGAAGGCAGATTCAATACCTTCAGCGGCTTGGGTGACGCCACAATACGCCGAAAGCCGTTTTTTTCAGGCGGGCCATCCACTGCAACCTGCCAGTTTTTTTCTTTCGCCAGCCGCATGGCTTCAGGCTCGGTGTACATCGGCCCGATGGGCTTGCTTGGGGTGGCAAAAGCCTCGTCGTCGCCAGCTACTTCTACCCGCGTGATCAGACTGACCACCTGCCGGTTTTGCGGCAGCAAGTTGGCCAGGGCTTGCTCAAGCAGGTAGCCAATCATGCCCTGCGACTCAGCGCCGAGCACGTCAAGCGGATAGGGCTCAAGCGCGGTGTATGCCGCTGCTTGCAGCGCGAGCAGCCCCACTTGCGGGCCGTTGCCGTGGGTAAGAACCAAGTCGTGCTTTTCTGCAATCCGCGCTAGCTGTGCCGCTGCGCGGCTGATGTTGGCCAGCTGATTGGCTGCGCTCAGCGCTTCACCCCGGCGCAGCAATGCATTGCCGCCGAGTGCGACCAGCACTTTCATGCCAGAGTGGCCACCAAAACGGCCTTGATGGTGTGCATGCGGTTTTCGGCCTGGGTAAACACAATCGACGCCTCAGATTCAAAAACCTCGTCGGTGACTTCAATCTCGCTCAGGCCGTATTTTTCATGTATCTCCCGGCCCACTTCGGTGTCAAGGTTGTGAAAAGCAGGCAGGCAGTGCATAAACTTGGTGCGCGGGTTGCCGGTGGCCTGCATCAGTTTGGTGGTGACCTGGTACGGCAGCAGTTGGGCAATACGCTTTTTCCAGATGGTGTCAGCCTCGCCCATCGACACCCATACATCGGTGTGTAAAAAATCAGCACCCGCCACCGCTTTGAGTGGGTCAACCTCCAGTGTGATTTTGGCGCCAGTGGTTTTGGCCAGCGTTCGCATTTCGGCAACCAACTCGGCAGGCGGTTGCAGTGCCTTGGGCGAGGCGATGCGCACATCCATGCCCATTTGTGTGCCGCCCACCAGCAGCGAGCAGCCCATATTGAAACTCGCGTCGCCCAGGTAGCAAAACGACAGTTCATGCAGCGGCTTTTCACCAAACTCCTGCATCGTCAGCAGGTCGGCCAGAATTTGCGTCGGGTGCGCCTCGTCGGTCAGGCCATTCCACACGGGCACATGCGAAAACTTGGCGAGGTCTTGCACCACCGTCTGGTGAAATCCGCGGTATTCAATGCCGTCAAACAAGCGGCCCAGCACGCGTGCCGTATCTTTGAGCGATTCCTTGTGCCCCATTTGCGAGCTGGCTGAATCAATGAACGTCACATGCCCACCCTGGTCGTGTACCGCCACTTCAAACGAGCAGCGCGTGCGGGTAGATGCTTTTTCAAAAATCAGGGCAATGTTTTTGCCCTTCAAGCGAGGGTATTCGTTGCCCGCGTATTTGGAACGCTTGAGCTCTTGCGCCAAATCCAGCAAAAACCGAATGTCTCGAGGGGAAAAGTCTTTCAAATCCAGCAGGCTGCGGTTGCGAAGGTTAAAGCTCATGAAGATGTCCTTTAAAGTCGGCTCAGGCTCAAATGGGGTCACGCAGAATCGGGCAGGCCATACAGTGGCTGCCGCCCCGCCCCCGGCCCAGCTCGCTGCTGGGAATGGTGATGACTTCAATGCCTGCTTTGCGCAGCAGCGTGTTGGTAAACGTATTGCGGTTGTAGGCCATCACCACGCCAGGGGCAATGGCCAGCAGGTTGTTGCCGTCGTCCCACTGCTCGCGCTCTGCTTCGTAGGCATCTCCGCCTGTGGCAACTGTGTGCAGTTTCGGCAACCCAAGCGCATCGGCCACTACATCCACAAACGACTTTGACTCGACCCGCACATCGAGATAGCCGTCGACTTTGCCAGGCCGCAAGCTGTGGGTGCGAATTGAGTTGGTGACCTCTGGAAACAGCGTGACCAGGTCCTCTCTGCAAAAGCTGAACACGGTGTCCATGTGCATCGCGCCGCGAGACTTTGGCAACTGGGCAGCCAGCACACGTGTCACGGCACCGCTTGCAAACAGCTGCTTTGCCAACTGGCTGACACCTTGCGGTGACGTGCGCTCGCCCATGCCGATCAACACAACGCCGTTGCCAATCGGCATGACGTCACCGCCCTCAATCGACGCCAAACCGTGATCGTCATCCGGGTCTCCCCACCACTCGTGGGGCGCCGCACCGTGCTGCGCGTCGACCAGACCAGTAACCACACCTTTGAAGTGCGGATGAAAGCGGTAAATCGCCGTCATCAGCAATGTTTCTTGCTGCCGGGCGGGCCAGAACATGGATGAAAGCACCACCCCGCTTCCGATCCAGCAACTGTTGTCTCGGGTAAACAATGTGTTGGGCAGCGGCGCTATCAGCAAGTCAGCTGGTGCGCTGCACTGCGCCAGCAATCCGTGCGTTTCAAACGGCACATCGGCCTTGGCAACGCCGCCTATCAAATACGCTGCCAGCTGGGCAGGCTCCATCGCGTCCAGCCACGGGCGCAGGAATTCGGCCAGCTCAGCATCTACAAAATCAGGGTGCAGTTTGCGGTCCAGCAACCATGCTTTGGCTTTGGCATCGCTTACCGTTTCGGCCAGCAAGTCGTGCATTTCCAGCACTTCAATGCCACGCTCCACCATGGCGCTGGTAAAAGCATCATGGTCAGAACGTGCCTGCGCCACCCAAAGAACATCGTCAAACAACAACTCACGGCAGTTGGCGGGCGTCAAGCGCTTTTGAGCCAGGCCGGGCCTGCACACCAGCACACGGCGCAGCTTGCCGACTTCAGAGTAAACACCGTGCTGACCAGTTTGCGGTTGAGGCTTTGACAGTGATTGCTCGTTTGGCTTGGGGGCCTGCCCATCTAAAAGCGCGGTGATGTGGCGGTCTGATTCAAGTGTGTTCATGTCACGGGTTTCCTTTAAAGAAAAGTTGCCAAGCATTAAAAAGTGATCTTTTGGGTTGCCAGCAAATAGGCAGCAACAAGAGCAAGTGCTGCCAACACCGCCAAAATCACCCATTCGGCAGCAGTGAAAGCACGCTCGTGGCGCTGTCGCTTGGCCCAAAAATAAACGAGCGCACCGGGTGCGTAAAGCAGCGCACTGAGCAACAGATACTTGATACCAGCGGCATAGAGCAGCCACAGACAGTAGAGTGCCGCAATGACTGCAACCGGTTTGATGTAATCGCTTTGGGCTATATTTTTAATAGCATTTTGCGCACGTTTTTCCTGGCTCCAGGCCACTTTTACCCCATAAACTGCGCTGAAAAGGTAAGGCACCAGAATCATCGCGGTTGAAAGCGAAATCAACGCCAGGTAAGACGCTTTCGATACCAGCGTCAAAATCAAAAAGAGCTGCACCATACCGTTTGTCAGCCACAGGGCATTGGCAGGTACGCCATTGCTGTTGAGCCTGGTCAAAGCAGTGGGCATCACCCCGCCTTTAGCGGGCGTGAACAATGATTCAGCCGCGAGCAGCGTCCAGGCCAAAAACCCTCCGCCTACCGACACCATCAGGCCAAGGTAGATAACCAATGCACCCCAGTGGCCCACGGCTTTTTCGAGCACGGCTGCCATGGACGGATTTTTAAGTTGCGCCAACTCGGGCTGGCTCATGACACCCAGCGATAGCAATGACACCGAACTCAGCAATGCCAGGCAAATCAAAAAACCAATTACCGTGGCACGGCCTACATCAGCACGGTTTTTTGCGCGGGCTGAATAAACCGTTGCGCCTTCAATGCCAATGAACACCCACACCGTCACCAGCATGGTGCTTTTTACCTGCGTGAGAACGCTGCCCAATTCAAAGTCACCCCAAAAATCAAGTTTGAAAGTGTCAATGCTGAACGCCGTCGCCAACACCACGATGAAAAGTACCAGCGGAACGATTTTTGCCACAGTCACCACCGCATTCAACACAGTTGCGCCTTGTATGCCGCACAGTACCAGTGCGTGCACCACCCACAAAACGATGGATGCGCCAATGATTGCCGCTGGCGTGTTGCCTTCACCGAACATGGGAAAAAAGTAACCCAGCGCGCCGAAGGCCACCACCAGATAGCCAACGTTGCCAATCCAGGCACTTATCCAATAACCCCAGGCGGAGTTGAAGCCAACATACTCCCCCGACAGCGCCCGTGCGTAGGCGTAGATACCGTTGTCCAGCTCGGGTTTGCGAATGGCCAGCATCTGGTAGACAAACGCCAGCATCAACATGCCCACCCCAGTAATCAGCCAGCCGATCACAATTGCGCCCGCGCCAGCACCCACAGCCATGTTTTGCGGCAAAGCGAAAATCCCGCTCCCGATGATGGAACCCACCACCAGCGCAATGAGCAAACTCAAGCCCAGTTTTTCTGGGGTCTTGGGTGTGTCAGGTGTCATGTTGTGCTTTCTGGTGGTCCGAATAACCAAGGTTGCCGCTTAGCCAGTCGAGTGTCTGTTCGACAGCGCACATTCACACGGCGCCAAGCGCCGCATCAACGTAGTCCAAGGCCCTGAATCCTTTTGACGTATGTTCTGTCCGCTCATACTGCTTGAGACACATAAACACTCTGAATGCATGAAAAATTTTTTGACAACCCAAGCACCGCGATGGAGAAATTCATCATGAGGCTATTGCATTTGGGCCATCATGCTTGAAGGAAACTCGGCTGAATCAACAGCTCAATCAGCGCCAGGCCCTTCGCCGAATTCGGACGTAGCAGTGCATGCAGGCAACCCTACAGGTAAAAATAAGCCGGCGAAAAAGGTCATCGCTCCACGCACTTGGCTGAAGATCGGTATTGGGCTTGTTGTGGTGTTGGCAACGGCGCTATATTTGCTGCGCAACGTGCTGCTCGGCACCCCAACCGATGTGTATGCAGCCACCAGTAGTGAGCTGGTGCAAAGCGTGGTGGCCAGTGGTCGGGTGATTTCACCGCAGCGCGTGACGGTGGCGCTGCAGGGATCTGGCCGGGTGCAGTGGGTTGCAGTGGCTGAAGGGCATACTGTCGAAGCTGGGCGACTGCTCATTGAGCTGGACAACAGCGACAGCCGCGCCAGCCTGGCGCAGGCCAGTGGCGCAGTGCTTCAGGCGCAAGCCAAACTGCGGCAACTCAGTGAGCTCAGCCAGCCGCAAGCTGTGCAGGCGCTGGCTCAGGCCGAGGCCACGGCTCTGCAAGCGCGCAAGGCGCTTCTTCGCAGCCGCGATCTGGTAGCCCAGGGCTTTGTCAGCCAGGCTGCGGTAGACGAGGCACAGCGCGCGGTCGATGTGGCGGCCAGTCAGGTAGCCGGTGCGCAGGCGCTGGTTAAAACCAACAATGCTGGTGGAAGTGATGCGTTGCTTCTGGAAGCCGCGCTGCGCCAGGCGCTGGCTGGGCAACAGTTGGCACGCGCCAAGCTTGACCAAGGTTTTGTCTTTGCCCCCAGCAGCGGCGTACTGATTTCGCGCAGCGTCGAAGTCGGTGACATCGTTCAGCCAGGCAAGGCGCTGATGGTGTTAGCGACCAGCGGACAAACCCAAATTCTGATTCAGATTGACGAAAAAAACCTGTCAAAAATCGCGCTCGGGCAAAAAGCGTATGGCTCTGCAGATGCTTTTGCGAGCCAGCGCTTTGATGCGGTAGTGGGGTACATCAACCCTGGCGTGGACGCAGCACGCGGCTCGGTCGAGGTCAAGCTCAACGTTAGCAATCCGCCTGCCTATTTGCGCCAGGACATGACCGTGTCGGTTGACATTGAAACTGCACGCCGCACAGCCACGGTGGTGGTACCCACCAGCACATTGGAAGACGCAGCAACCGACAAGCCCTGGGTGCTGGTGGTGCGGGATAAGCGCGCCGTCAAACAGTTCGTGACGCTCGGCCTTCTGGGTGATACGCGGGTTGAAGTGCTGCAAGGCATCGCAAATGGTGAGGGTGTTGTTCCCAAGTCAAAACTTGGCGTCAAGGCAGGCCAGCGCGTACGCGCGCGGGTAGCGACTGTGCCCCCACCCACCGCCCCGCACGCAGCCGGCAAAGACCCGATGGGGCCATGAAGCCTTCGCCATGAACCAGTTGCTCCCCTTCGAGTGGGTGCTGGCCACGCGCTTTCTGCGCGAAGGCTTGCTACAAACTCTTTTCATAATTTCCGGCGTGGCTCTCGGTGTTTCGGTGATCGTGTTCATGTCGGCGCTGTTGACGGGCTTGCAAAGCAGCATTTTCAAAACACTGCTGGACTACCAGGCGCAAATTGTTATTTCACCACCCGACGAAGCGCCGCGACCATTAAGGCGTGGTGAAGCTGCAGAATTTGCGACGCTGGTGCAACCAAGAGCGCAGCGCCCACGCTCAGTAGACCAGTGGCAAAAAGTGCGCGATGTGACGCAGGCAATTCCGGGCGTTTTGGTGGTCGCACCAGTGGTAGACGGCGCAGCCTTTATCTTGCGCGGTGATGCAAACACCGGCGTGTCGATGCGCGGTATTGAGCCCGACAGCTACCTGCGGCTGATCGCCCTGAAAGAGAAAATCATTGCGGGCAAAGCCGAATTGGGCAGCACGGACATCGTCATCGGTAGCAAGCTGGCAGCGGACCTGGGCGTATCGACGGGTGACAAGCTGACCATTCAGGCAGCCTCGGGCGTATCCAGTGTGCTGTTTGTGTCTGGCATTTTTGACTTTGGCAACCAGGGTCAAAACACCGGCAGCGTGTATGTGGCGCTGCGCACTGCCCAGAGCCTGCTGGGCCTGCCAGGCAGTGTGACCAGCCTGCAACTCAAAGTCGCCGCCCCCTTTGATGCAGAAGCGCTGGCGCAACAAATCGAGGCCCAGCCGGGCATCAAGGTGGAGAGCTGGATCAAAACCAATGCCGAGTTTTTTAAAGCGCTGTCGGGGCAAACCATGTCGTTTTTTGTGATTCGCCTGTTTGTCGGATTGACGGCGGCGCTCGGCATTGCCAGCGTGCTGGTAGTGTCGGTGGTGCAAAAGTCAAAAGAGATTGGTATTTTGCGGGCCACCGGCACCACGCGCAGCCAGATTCTTGGCGTGTTTTTATTGCAAGGGGCCATCTTGGGTTTGCTCGGCTCGCTGTTTGGTTCCATCATGGGCTGGTTGTTTTTGATCGCCTGGCGCGGCTTTGCCATCAATGATGAAGGCGTGCCGTTTTTCACACTTGAAGCCGGACCCAGCCTTTACCTGATCGTGGCACTGGGCGCTACGGTGGTCGGCACGCTGTCGGCGTTGTTCCCGGCGCAGCGCGCAGCGCGGCTCGACCCGGCGGTGGCTATTCGTGGCTGATGCGCAACTCAAACCCAGCGACGAGCCGACACTGCGGCTGGAAGGAATTCGCAAATCTTACGGCTCCGGCACTGCGCATGAGACCGAGGTGCTGCACGGCATTGATTTGAACCTTGCGCGCGGTGAATTTGCCGCACTCATTGGGCCATCAGGCTCTGGCAAAAGCACGCTGCTCAACATCATTGGCTTGCTCGACAAACCCTCTGCTGGCAAACTTTTTTTAACGGGTCAAGAAGCCGAAAACCTGCCCGACAAAGCCCTGACCCGCCTGCGAGGCGATGCGATTGGTTTTGTGTTCCAGTTTCACAACCTGCTGCCCGCCTTTACCGCGGTTGAAAACGTCATGCTGCCGCTGCTGGCCATGCGAGGCAAGCCAGACGCTGAGATGCGCCAGCGTGCTGAAGGGCTGATTGACAAGGTTGGCTTGACACCCTGGGGGCACCACCTGGCCAATGACTTGTCTGGCGGACAACAGCAGCGGGTAGCGATTGCCAGGGCACTTGTTATGCAACCCGCTTTGGTACTTGCCGATGAGCCAACCGGCAACCTCGACACGCAGTCGGCAGACACGATTTTTGACCTGATGCGGAGCGTCAGCCAGACCAGCGGCACCACGTTTTTGATCGTCACCCACGACCCGCGCCTGGCCAAACGCTGCGACCGGATCATTGAGCTGGTAGATGGGCGAATCGATTCGGACAAACCCAATGCTGCCACGCACAGCGGCGATGGCGGAGATGAAGCAGCTCCCCAACTCGCATAAACAGGGTGCGCTGCGCAGTGCAAATTTGACCCTAGTTCGCTAGACAGCTAACGGAGCACCTTTGAAGAAAATACTGTTTTTTGGCGCTGGCGTTCTTGGCAGCCTGTATGCCGACTAAAGCAGTCAGTACACGATGTAACTATTCTTGCCCGCGGCACGCGACTAAAAGACATCAGGGAACACTGCATCATCCTTAAGCATGGACTTATGGGGAAAATTGACGTTGTTGCTACACCAGTCGTTGAACACCTCTGCGAAAACGACACTTACGACGTGATTGTGGTTATGGTTCGTAAAAATCAATTGGCAAGCTTACAAACCGCCTGACGCTGCAGATTCAGCCAAGCCGTTGACACCGTGGGCCGAGGCTTTGCTGATGCGGTTAATTGCGTCAGACTTTTTATTCTGGGCTGGGCTGCATCTGGCGCGTGATCAAGTCATTAAATACGTGCTGGCCACACCACCTGAGCAAGTCAGCACCGCCAGCCCCGAGGAACGCGCACGCGTCAATGCCATCCTCGACCACATCCTGCCCGTCTCAAGTCGTGCAGCGGGCTTGCGCAGCGATTCCGTTTTAGGAAAAAGCCTGGGGCCCGCTGGGCTGGACAAAGTCCGTGCGCCTGCGCTCATCGTTAGTGCGCGTGACGACGGCTATGGCACTTATGCCAGCGCCCAGTACACAGCAAGCCAGATTACAGGCGCCAGGTTTGTTGGGTTTGAACAAGGCGGGCATGTCTGGGTAGGGCATGACGACGAAGTGATGCAGGAAATCGTCGAACTAATCGCACTAACGGGCCACCGATGAAGCTTCTAATTTTCCAACGGCCTGCGTTCTTGTTTTATTTGCTCACGTTAACGCTGTCTCGGGGCTATGTGCCAACGCTGCAGATGCTTGGCATGCGGGTGGGGCCAGAAAGCAATAGGGTCCACCAGCAATGACGCGTAGACCATTGATGACATTCTTCGCCTTGGTAATCGGCCTTTCAATACCGTTCTGGCTGTTGGGCGCAGCAACTGATTTGCAGCTGATGCCCGGACTTTCAGTGGGCGCACTGATGGGTTTTAATCCAATGGTTGCGGCGTTAATACTGATTTATCGGGACAAGGGAGCTGCAGGTGCTTGGTCACTGCTCAGCCGATCTTTTGATTTCAGACGAATTAAATCCAAACGCTGGTTGGTGCCGACTCTGCTTTTGATGCCAGCCGTCAGCCTGATGGTCTATGGCGTGATGCGCTGGACAAACATGCCAGTGCCACCTGCGCAATTTCAGTTACTGCCTGCGCTGCTGATGTTTGTTGCTTTTTTT
Source organism: Polaromonas sp. (assembly GCA_031386895.1). Classification (GTDB taxonomy): domain Bacteria; phylum Pseudomonadota; class Gammaproteobacteria; order Burkholderiales; family Burkholderiaceae_C; genus Polaromonas. The sequence continues at coordinate 40,791 of JANNCT010000109.1, read as the reverse complement.
ATCGGCGCCCTGGGCGAAGAGCTGGGCTGGTCGGGCTACGCACTTGAGCCAATGCAAGAACGCTGGGGCGCACTTGGCGCTGGCATGCTGCTGGGTTTGGTGGGTATTGCCTGGCATCTCATGCCCCTTGTATCAATTGGACGCTCACCATCATGGATTGCCTGGTGGTGTCTGTATGCCCTGACGTTTCGCATTTTTATCGTTTGGATTTACAACAGTACTGGGAAAAGCGTGTGTGCAGCTGCGCTGTTTCACGCCACACTGAATCTTGCCTACTTGCTGTTTCCAGTTGACGGGTCGCACTTCGACATGCGCATTGCAAGTCTGGTTATGACCTGCGTTGCCGTGATTGTGATTGGGGCGTGGGGATCTAACACCTTGACACGTGCCTGATGGTCAAGTCCTTCACGCCGCCGTGCATCCATTGCAAGAATTGACAACACAATGCTGCTCGTATTTTTTCTTCAGCTCACATTGCCACTGTTTTTTATCGCGTGGATTGCTGTGGCTCCGCTACACAGCAGGCTTGGATTTTTTTTGCCAGATGGTTGGGTCCGCCATTGCCCTGTTTGCGCTGGCGCTCATGGGCCTATGGCTTTTCCCGCCTTGGTGGACGCCTCATGTGTTTGCAGGTTTGTTGGCTGCCGTAGCTGTTGCGGGATACAGGCGTCGGCACCCGTTCAAGTCCTGGCTTCCATCAGGATGGCAAGCGTGGACTTTCACCACTGTGTTTGCTTTTATCGCTTGCTGGGGCGCAGACCAGTCGGTGCGCGCTTTGACAGGCCGTGCACAGCAAGCTGGCGCAACAGTTGAGCTGGCTTTCCCGCTAAAGGGCGGAGATTACCTTGTCGTCAACGGCGGCAGCAACATTAAAGTCAACCAGCACCTGATGACGTTCGACACAACAATAGCGCGCTTTCAAGCGTTTCGAGGCCAGTCCTATGGCGTGGACATTGTCAAACTTGATGCGTGGGGTTTACGAGCCAACGGATTGTTGCCGCCAGATCCGGATCAGTACAACATTTATGGCGAGCCTGTTTATGCGCCATGTGATGGCCAGGTAATCGCAGCACTTGACGGCTTGCCAGACATGCAGGTGCCGCAAACTGACCGCCAGCACATGGCGGGTAACCATGTGTTGCTGCACTGCAATGCCGCTGATGTGCTGTTGGGGCACTTCAAACCGGGCAGCCTGAAAATCAGGACGGGTGATGCGGTCGCTGTTGGCCAGGCGGTGGGTGCTGTTGGAAACAGTGGCAACACCAGCGAGCCGCATTTGCACATCCATGCGCAGCAGCGCGGTACAGCCACCGAGCCGTTTTCAGGCAACCCGCTGCCCATGCGCTTTGACGGAAGCTTTTTGGTGCGTAACGACCACTTTGTATCGCCGTGATTTCAAATTTCTTAAGGAGACAGACATGACCGATGAAAATGCAAGCCCTCAAAAACCAAGGCTGGAGTTTGACGTCACGGCAAAGCGCCTGAGCGCGCACGTCAGCCAAGCCACCTGCAAAAGCGCCACCATCGCGCTAGACACCGACATGGCGGGCAACCCGGACGCCTTCAACCCAGCTGAATTGCTGCTGGCAGCGCTGTCGGCCTGCATCATCAAAGGCATTGAGCGGGTGGTGCCCATACTGAAGTTTGAGCTGCGCGGGGTTGAGGTGCGCATCCACGGCGTACGGCAAGATGTGCCGCCGCGCATGGAGTCCATCAGCTATGAAATTGAAGTGGACACCGATGAGCCTGAACACAGGCTGGCGCTGCTGCATGAGAACGTGAAAAAGTACGGCACTATGTTTAACGCCATTGCACCGGGCACTGATTTGTCAGGAATCATGCTCCGTAAACAGGCTGATTAGTTAATGCATGAACCTGAACAAATCAAAAATGCTATTAATTGAGGAGCTGCTCGCGCCCGTATTTATTGCGCCAGAGGCCTATTTGATACGTGAAAACCACTAAAAATTACCAAAAAGCACCAACTGAGCAAAGCGACCAGGCAGCTATTTTGCTTTTCCGCCCAAGGCGTTGAGCGGCACTTTAAGGTAGCGGATGCCGTTGGCCTCCGGGGCGGGCATTTCACCCGCCCGCACATTGAGTTGAATCGCTGGAATGATGAGCGTGGGCATTTCCAGCGTAGCGTCGCGAGCGGCGCGCAGGGCTACAAACTGCTCTTCAGTTACCCCGTCATGCACATGAATATTTTTTTCACGTTGCTCACCCACAGTGGTTCGCCAGGCTGCTTGCCGTGACTCGGGCGGGTAGTCATGGCAGACGAAAATTTTTGTCTCACGCGGCAAAGCCAGCACTTTATGAATTGAGCGATACAGCGCATGCGCATCACCACCCGGAAAGTCAGCGCGGGCCGTACCCACGTCGGGCATAAACAAGGTGTCGCCCACAAAAATCGCGTCCTCAATTTGGTACGCCATGTCAGCTGGGGTGTGGCCGGGCACCAGCATTGCTGACGCCTGCACATCACCAATTTTGAAGACTTCCCCGTCTTTGAAGAGGTGGTCAAACTGCCTGCCGTCGGTTGAAAACTCAGCGCCCAGATTAAACACCGCCTTAAAACTCGATTGCACTGCGCGAATGTTTTCACCAATGGCAATGCGCCCGCCGACCCGCACTTTAAGGTAATGCGCACCCGACAAGTGGTCTGCGTGGGCATGGGTTTCAAGAATCCACTCGACCGTTAAATCATGTGCCTGCAAATATGCAATGACCCGGTCAGCAGATGTGGTGCTGGTGCGCCCAGACTTGAAGTCGTAGTCCAGCACCGGGTCAATGATGGCGGCGTGGCGGCTGGTCGGGCAAGACACCACATAGGTCACGGTCCAGGTAGCGGGGTCAAAAAACGCCTCGGTAGTCATGTGGCTTTTCATAACGAAGTCACCTTCAATTTTTAAATATGTTGACTTATATTATATTGTTTAATATATTATTGTCAATCGTTTAATGACACATTTAATCGTTGCCACTTCTATGAACCCAGCTCATCCCGTAATCCACCCAGAACTGCTGCGCAGCAGCGCAGCGCAGGCTGTGGGGGTTCTCAAAATACTGGCCAATCAAGACCGGCTGCTGCTGCTGTGCCAACTCTCGCAGGGCGAGCATTGCGTGAGTGAGCTTGAAGAAGAACTTGGCATTGCGCAGCCAACGCTGTCGCAACAACTTGGCGTGTTGCGCAATGAAGGTGTGGTCACTACCCGCCGCCAGGGTAAAAGCATTTACTACAGCGTGGCTGACGCGCGAACACTCGAAATTTTGGTGCTGCTGCACCGCCTGTATTGTCCTGATGAGGAAAGCTGATGACTATTGACTGGAATGCATTCACACCCTGGTCGTCACTGTTTGGCGGCATGCTGATTGGCCTGGCGGCCGCGATGCTGGTGCTGCTCAATGGCCGCGTTGCGGGCATCAGTGGCGTGCTGGGTGGGTTGCTTCAACCCATACGGGGCGATGTATTTTGGCGCGCGGCATTCATCATTGGCCTGGTAGCTGCGCCGCTGGTTTATTCCATTTTTTTTGCGCTGCCTCAAATCCAAATTGATGCTGACTACATCGCGCTGGTTGCAGCCGGGCTGCTGGTCGGCGCAGGCACTCGCTATGGCGCGGGTTGCACCAGCGGGCACGGCGTGTGCGGGTTGTCGCGGCTGTCACTGCGTTCACTGGCGGCCACCGCCACGTTCATGGCTGCGGGGTTCGCCACGGTATTTGTTTTGCGCCATGTTTTAAGTAGTTAAAGGACACCTGTATGTTCGTACTTTCTGCTTTGCTGTCAGGCCTGGTGTTTGGTCTGGGGCTCATCGTTTCAGGCATGGCAAACCCAGCCAAGGTGCTCGGGTTTTTAGACTTGGCAGGCCCTTGGGATCCGTCATTGGCTTTGGTCATGGCCGGGGCCATTCTGGTTGGTTTTTTTGCTTTTTTGGTTGCCAAAAAACGCACGCGCTCTTTCATTGGCGCGGAGATGAAACAGCCCACCGCGTCCGCCATAGACAGCCGCTTGCTGACAGGCAGCGCACTTTTCGGTGCTGGCTGGGGAATTGCCGGGTTCTGCCCTGGCCCCGGGCTGGTAGCGCTGGGTATGGGTGAGCCAAAAGCAGCGGTGTTTGTTCTTGCCATGCTGGTGGGTATGCTGATTTTTACGTGGCAGGAAAAGCGCCAGAGCGCACCTGCTGGCAGCGCCGCATGATGTCCGCGCCATGAGCAGCTTGACCGCCTGGCTGGCAGCTGGCATCACGGTTGGTGTGCTGGTTGCATACGAGTTGGCTCTGCTGTGGTTACAGCGGCGTAGCCCGGCCATGCTGGCGCGCTCTGCGCATGCCAACTTGCGAGAAGAATGGTTTGCAGCGCTGTCAAAGCAAAAAGGCTCTGAAATTTTGGCAGTGCAGACACTGCGCAACTCGCTGATGTCAGCCACCATGACCGCATCTACCGCAGCGTTGGGGCTGATTGGGGCGGCCACACTGCTTGCGCCGTCGCTCAATTCTTCTTTTGGCACATTCGACAACATGGTGAACAATTTCACCGCCCGCCTGGCCATGGAGCTGGTGTTGATGGGTGTGCTGTTTGCATCGCTGGTCTGCTCAGCAATGGCGGTGCGCTACTACAACCATGCGGGCTTCATTTTGTCGATGCCGATTGGTTCTGAAGAGCGCATACGTTGGGGGCCTACTGCAGTGGCCTACCTGCGCCGCGCAGGGCTGCTGTATAGCTGGGGCCTGCGCCACTTGCTGATGGTAGCGCCATTGCTGGTGTGCATCGTCTACCCTTTAGCCGGACCGGTGGCTGCGCTGCTGGTGGTGGCTGCACTATTTGCATTTGACAGGTTTCAGGCCGACAAGTAGCCCGCAACGTCACGTCTTTGCGGCGCGGCACAAACGCAAGAGCAAGAGGAGGCAGCGGGCAGTCTTTTACCGCGCCTCGACCGAGCTACCCCGCCCCGCCCCGAGTGAATCAATTCACGCTGATTGCGCGTTGCTGTCTTACAGCCAAACTGTTACTCGTGGGCTACCGTGAAGTTTGTCCTTTTACAGGCATTCATGACTTTTCACGGTTAAAGCGGCTGAAGGCTTCAATGGAATTTAAAGACTATTACCTGGTGATGGGTGTTGACAAAAGCGCAACGCCAGAAGACATCAAGCGCGCCCACCGCAAACTGGCGCGCAAGTACCACCCCGATGTCAGCAAAGAAAAAAACGCCGAGGCACATTTTAAAGAGCTGGCAGAAGCGTATGACGTGCTCAAAGACCCTGAAAAACGCGCTGCTTATGACCGGCTGGGCGCCAGCTACAAGACCGGGCAAGAGTTTCAGCCACCACCTGATTGGGCGGGCCGTCAAGCGGACAGCGGCAGTTATTCACAAAGCTCTCAGGGCGGTGACCAGGACCACAGCGCATTTTTCAATGACTTGTTTCGCAACATGGGGCGCGAGGCTGGACGCGGTGGGGGCCGCAGTGAAGGCACAGGCCAGCGCAGCCATGAGGCGTTTGACATGCATGGGCAAGACCAGCATGCAAAAATTCAGATTGAAATTGAAGACTCTTACAGCGGCGCAACCCGCACGCTACAACTGCGGGTGCAGGTTGAAGGCAGCGATGGCCACCCGCGCCTGGACGACCGCACCATTGAGTTTGTCATCCCCAAAGGCATTCGTGCGGGCCAGCACATTCGCCTTAGCGCGCAAGGTGGGCCGGGCATGGGCCGTGGAAGCCCAGGCGACTTGTACCTGGACGTTGCAATGCTGCCGCACCCATTGTTCCGCACCGACGGCTACGACGTGCTGATGGACTTGCCCATTGCACCCTGGGAGGCGGCGCTGGGTGCTGAGGTGGTTGCGCCCACGCCCACGGGGCAGGTTGAAATCAAAATCCCGGCGGGCTCAGTGGCTAACCGCAAACTGCGGGTCAAAGGCCGTGGGCTACCCGGCAAAACACCGGGCGATTTTTACTTTGTGCTGAAGATTGCGCAGCCAGCTGCAAGCAGCGATGCGGACAAAAAAGCCTACGCGGATTTGCAGGCAGCCTTCAGCACCTTTAACCCACGCGCCCAGGTTGAGGCGCTTGAAAAAACACTGGCAACCCATTAAGGCGCCCCAACATGCCAACCAACTTCATACTTATTGCCCCGCATGCCGCTGCCAGCATGGTGATGGAGGACATCACCGAACTGACGCTTGAAGATCTTTGCCGCGCCTGCGCCACGCAAGCTGACATCATCCTTGAGCTGGTCAGCGAGGGCGTGATTGACAACGCAGACATGCAGCAGTCTGTGCCCCAAACGCAGTGGCGGTTCACAGGCCTGCATCTGCACCGCGCCAAGGTGGCCATGCGCCTGCACCGCGATCTGGGAGTGAACTTTGCAGGGGCAGCGCTGGCGCTTGATTTGATGGACGAGCTGGATACGTTGCGAACAAAAATACGCGTATCTGCTATTTAATCAGGAGCTGCTTGCGCCCCAATTGATTGGGCTACAAGTCAATTTTGGACTTAACAAGGCTCAAAAAATTATTCTGACGGGGCCAGTTTATGAAATTTCCTGCTAAAAATACTGCTAAAAATACTGCTAAAAATATTGAAGCAAATATTGCCACAACCCAATAAATACCGGCACAAGCAGTTATGAATTCAATAGCAACCGGTGCTTTGGTCTTCGACCTGGTCAAGCTGGTGCTTTACGTCGCTTGCGGCTATCTGGCGTTCAGCGCCTATGTGCGCTACGCAAAAACGCCATGGCTGATGGCAATAGCAACCAGGCGTTTTGCGGTTTGGACGCTGCTGTCGCTGCTGGTGGTTGGCATCAAGGTGTTTGAAGACGTGATTGCCAAAGAATCTGGCCCCGTGGACACGGCCTTGTTGTTGCTGATTCGGGACACCACGCCGCCAGCGCTTGTGCGCTTTTTTTCTGTGGTCACATTGGGTGGTGCGGCAAAGTTTTTGGTGCCGGGGACTGCTGTGGTCTGTATGTATCTTTTAATCACGCGCCATCAGCGGGAAGCCGTGTTTCTGGCGCTGTCCATGGGCTGCGGTTGGCTGCTGACCTACACCATCAAGTCTTTGGTGGGCAGGCCACGGCCTGAGCTGTGGAGTACGGCCTGGTACTGGGGCTCCAGCTTTCCCAGCGGTCACACCGTCAGCACTGCCGTGTTTGCTACAGCTATTGCATTGTGCGCAGCACGTATCTGGCCCACCGCGCGTTATCTGGCACTTGGCATTGCGGTGGTGTGGATTGGCCTTATGGGCATGTCGCGCCTGGTATTGGGCGTGCACTGGCCATCAGATGTGTTGGCGGCAGTTTGCGTGGGTGTGTTTTTGCCACTGGCCATCAGCTTGCTGGTGCTAAAAGATGACAGCCAGACGACCTTTCGGGCGGTTGCCGGAACTAAAAGGCTTGATAAGCTTGTTGAGTGACTTTTCTACAGGTCATGGCTTTGATCATTTCCTCATTTCCTCATTTCTCTTACGCAATTTTTTCGTTTACCTCTAACCATTTATTCAAGGACAAACTGACCATGCAATACAGACGTCTTGGCCGCAGCGGCCTGCAAGTTAGCGAGCTTTCATTGGGCTCATGGGTCACCTATGCCAACCAGGTCAACGTCAAGGCGGCCAAGGAAATGCTGGCCCTGGCCATGGACAGCGGCGTTAACTTTTTTGACAATGCTGAGGTGTATGCCAGCGGCCAGAGCGAAGAAGTCATGGGCGACGCCATCAAGGCTTTGAACTGGCCGCGATTGAACTACATCGTCTCGACCAAGTTTTACTGGGGCCTCGCCGAGCCTGAAGCGAGCGGTAAATCCAAAGCTGCGCCGAACACCATCAACCGCAAAAACACGCTGAACCGCAAATACCTGATGCAGGCTATTGACGGGTCCCTGAAGCGCATGGGGCTGGACTTTATCGACCTGGTGTATTGTCACCGGCCAGACGCGCAAACGCCTATTGAAGAAACGGTGCACGCCATGAGCGACATGATCACGCAGGGCAAAGCCCTGTACTGGGGCACCAGTGAATGGTCAGCCGACGAGATACGCGCCGCCTGGTGCATTGCCGACAGGCACCATTTGCACAAGCCCGTGATGGAGCAGCCGCAATACAACCTGTTTCACCGCAAACGAGTGGAAAACGAGTACGCGCGTCTGTATGAAGACATCGGGCTGGGCCTGACCACCTGGAGCCCGCTGGCCAGCGGCTTGCTGACTGGAAAATACAAGAGCGGTGTGCCCAAAGGCAGCCGCGGCGCGCGCAAAGACATGGACTTTTTGCTCAAGGGCTTAACCGACGAAGCTAAAAACGCTGCCGTCACCCGGCTCGAAGTGATCGCAAATGAGCTGGGTTGCACGATGGGCCAGCTGGCAATTGCCTGGGTTGCGCGTAATCCGCATGTGAGCACCGTGATTACGGGCGCTTCAAAAATCGAACAACTCAAAGACAATTTAGGCGCTATTGAGGTGCTGGCCAGATTGACGCCAGACGTGATGGCCGAAATCGACAAAATCTCGCAGCCACTGGCTGACTAAACTCTGCGCTATTTTTTCAGGAGCTGCTAGCGCCCGTATTGATTGCGCCAGTGGCACTTTTAACTGTTATCTGACGAGACGCATCTGCCGTGGCCAGCAGCCGGGGCCGCCAACCGGTCCACAACCCGGCCAAACCGCACCATGAAGCACATGGAAGCCCACCGCACACACCGCATTGGCTGGCTGCGCGCTGCGGGGCTCGGCGCCAACGACGGCATTGTGTCAACTGCCAGCCTGCTGGTGGGCGTGTCAGCAGCGAACGCCAGCCAGTCCAACGTGTTGATGACGGGCGTTGCTGCTCTGGTGGCTGGGGCGATGTCGATGGCCGCAGGCGAATATGTGTCAGTGCATTCACAGGCCGACACTGAAAAAGCCGACCTAGCGCGTGAGCAGGTCGAGCTGGGCAAAGACCCTGCTGCGGAGCTGCGCGAGCTGACGGCCATCTACGTTGCGCGCGGCCTTGCGCCAAACCTCGCCGGCCAGGTCGCCGCGCAACTGACAGCGCATGACGCACTGGGCACCCACGCGCGGGACGAGCTGGGTATCTCTAGCGCGTTCAGCGCCAATCCGTTGCAGGCCGCGTTTGCATCTGCAGCCAGCTTTGCAGTCGGTGCCGCATTGCCGCTTGCCGTGGCGGCATTTGCCCCTGGCAACCTGCTCATCGCGTGGGTGGCTGTTACGTCGCTTATCAGCCTGGCCGGGCTGGGCGTTGTGGCTGCTCGGGCGGGCGGCGCAAACGTTTTAAAAAGCGTCTGGCGCGTCACGTTTTGGGGGGTGCTGGCCATGGCGGCTACTGCGGGTGTGGGCAAGCTGTTTGGCACGGCAGTCTGGTGATTTTTGTAGCAACTGACCCTGGCAGAGTGCCCTGCTCTATCTCCTCTGCGGGAGCAAAAATTGGTAAAAATGGCTGATTTCTTGTATGATAAGGGCCTGCAGCCCAATAAAATCGGGCGCAAGCAGCTCCTGATTACATAGCAGAGAGGCGCTGGAGTTCACGCCACAGAAAGCGCCATCAACCGCGCCAGAACGGTTTGATGTCCGAAAAGGCTTTGATCTCTTTGAAGCAGCGTTTGGCGTTGGGTTGCCTGCGTGCGCTCAACCAGCCGATGCCAAACCAGGCGTTCGGGTCATGCGCAGCCAAAGCGCGCCATGCGTGCAGCGCCATCAGTTCGTCGTTGTACAGGCCCAAGGCGTCTTGCGCGGGCTTGAGTGCCGCAGCCATGTGTTTGACCTTGCCAGACGAAAAAAGTGGCCCCGCAAATTCAAGCAGGTAGCGCAGCCGCTTCAGGCGCTTGCGCACGCCATGCTGGGCTGCATCATCAAGGGCAAGAAACTTTTTGCCGTCTTGTAGTGCCCGCACATGCAACCTGTCCAGACGCAACGCAAGCGCATTTTTTAAACCGCCATCGGTAGCCGCTGGGCGGTTTGTCTGGCCATACACAAAACCCAAAAGCCCAAGCAATACTGCCTGAAATTCCAGAGCGCGTACCGTTTTGCCGGGGTCAGGAACATCGCCTTCAGCCAACTCAAAGCCAATCGCCGGGCCACCGGCTGCAAGCAGTCCGGGCTGCAGTACCAGCGCCAGGTGGCTGTTGTCCCGGTGCGCACCCAAAGCCCTGAAAACCTCCACCAAACAAGCCTCCCAAGCCGGGTCCAGGCCGTCGGTTAAACCATCCAGCTCACGCAAAGCTGTGCGCAGCCTGCGTATGCCAACTCGCAGCTGGTGAATGTGGTCCGAGTGGTTGCTGCCGCTGGCCAGCTCGCTCATGTTCGGCAATATCTGGCTTAAACAAGCCTGTACGACAGCGGTCACCATTTCATGCGCGAATGCGTGCCGCGAGAACTTTGGCGCAGCAGCCGATGTCGCCTCCCCAAACGGATCCGCGCTGCGCAGGCGCTGGCCTTTCATGGACTTGGCAATTGTGCTCAACCACAGGCCGTGCGCCCCGCACCACTGAAGCGCAAGCGCCACTGCGTCTGTTGGCGTTCCTTCCTTCAGTTCAATTTCAAGCTCGCAGATGGGCACCGAATGGGCGCCCGCAAAAACGCGGCCTTGGTCCAGTGCAACTTCAACCACCGAACCACCGCTGACCACTTGCCTGGTAATGCGTTGCACGTCAGTGCCGTAAAGCAGCACCAGGCCGGGATAAGGTGCATCGCCCTTCACGCCCAGCGCTTTCTTGATGGCTTTGCCAACCGGCGTTTCCCGGTGGCGCGAAAGATCAAGCGCTGGCACGGTGCCTGCCCTTTGAAGCGGCAAGGCGGCGTTGTGTTCCAGCCGCTCCAGCACGTCCGAAGTCGGCCCCTTGGCCGTTTGCACCCAGCGCCTGCCTTCTTTGCGCAGGCGCACCACGATGCCGTGCCGGGCCAATGCGCCATCGGCAGTATCAAAGTAGCTGGCCTGCAGGCGCTGCCTGATAGCCTTGCCGTCCAGCACGGCCGCAGCAACGCTCTTGAGGTGTGCGGGCGGGATTTCAAACTTCAATTCAAATTCAGTCATGCTGCGTAGTTTAGGCATTGCGCCAAAAAAATCACTGCTTTGGCGGTATTGACGGCGTCTTCCTACGTGTTTTCATTGTGGTGTTTGATCTGGATCAGCATGACGCTGCGGTCGGTGGATAACCTCCTTGGATGCGCTGCTTAAAAACTTTCCTTCTATTCACAAAATGCTGAAAGTCATGCTATTTTGCGCTGGCGGTCTGGTCGCCGCCGTAGCGGCGGCCGCGCTTTACGGCAATGCCCGCTGGAATGCAGGCACCACGCAGTTGCTAAACCGACTGGATGCAGCCCAAGTCAAAACCACTCCGCAATTTTTTAACGCTAAAGAACTTGAGGGCTTGCCCGCGCCAGTCAAGCGCTATTTCCAAACCGCGCTCAAAGACGGCCAGCCCATTGTGGTGTCGGTCACCGTACAGCACCAAGGCACGTTCAATATGAGCGCGACCGGTGAAAGCTGGAAGCCATTTACCTCTACCCAGCGCGCGGTCACCCGCCGCCCTGGTTTTGACTGGGACGCACGGGTGATGGTGATTCCGGGTGTCGCGGCGCATATTCATGATGCGTACATCGCCGGCACCGGCATGCTGAAAGTCGCCATTTTTGGACTGGTACCAGTGGCCAATGTGCCAGAAAGTGCCGAGTTGTCCAGAGGGGAATTGATGCGTTTTCTGGCCGAAGCTGTCTGGTACCCAACAGCGTTGCTGCCGTCGCAAGGTGTGGTGTGGCAGGCGGTAGACGCGCAATCTGCCACGGCTACTTTTACCGATGCGGGCACCACCTTGAGTCTGCGCTTTGGCTTTCATGCAAACGGCCTGATAGACACTGTGCTGGCGGAGTCACGTGGCCGCCTGGTGGGTGACACCACCACTTACGCGCCCTGGCATGGGCGCTTCTGGAACTACGCTGAACGAAGCGGCATGCAAGTACCACTGCAGGCAGAAATTGCGTGGGTGTTGCCCGAACGTAACAAGCCGTACTACCGCAGTTTGATGACGACCGTTGCCTACGGATTCGCATCGGCGAACAACGAAAGGCCCACACCATGATGACGCGCAAAAAATTCCTTCACTCAGGCGCTGCGCTGGTGGCTGCGCCGCTGGGCCTGGCAGCTTGCTCGTCCGGCGGGTTGCCCAGCAGCTATGACACCGCAGTCAAACAAATCTGGCACCCATCGAGTGGCCGCTTTGAAAGCGGGCTGGCGCTGCGCCGCGAACTGGTGCGCTACGCCACGCTTGCCCCCAGCAGCCACAACACCCAAGCCTGGAAGTTTCATGTCGAGCAAGGCAGCATTTCAATCCTGCCTGATTTCACGCGCCGCACGCCAGTGGTAGACCCGGACGACCACCACCTATTTGCATCGCTTGGCTGCGCACTGGCCAACCTCGAAGAAGCAGCGCTCGCGTGTGGGCTAAAAAGCCAGCCGCAGTTTGACGCAGTGAAAAACACGCTACTCGTCACCCTGGAGCAAACCAGGGCAGTGGCATCACCGTTGTACCTTGCCATACCACGCCGCCAGTGCACGCGCGGCCCGTACGACGGCACGCCCCTGTCGCCTGCTGAGCTGAAGGCACTGGAGCTGGCCGGTGCTGGCGCCGGCGTTCGCGTCATGCTGTTTACTGCAAAGCCTGAAATTGAGAAAATTCTTGCGCTGGTCATTGAAGGCAACACGGCGCAGATGGACGATGCAGCGTTTGTAAAAGAGCTAAAGCAGTGGCTGCGCTTTAGCGGCGGCCAGGCGGCTGAAACGGGCGACGGTTTGTACAGCGCCACATCTGGCAACCCATCGGTGCCGCGTTGGCTGGGCAGCCCGATGTTTGACCTGATGTTCAAGGCCAAAAGCGAAAACGACAAGTATGCCGAGCAGACGCGCAGCTCGGCAGGCATTGCGGTGTTTGTCTCAGATGTTGACGACAAAGCGCACTGGGTTGAAGCTGGGCGATGCTATGAGCGCTTTGCATTGCAAGCCACCGCCTTGGGCATTCGCAACGCGATGTTGAACCAGGCGGTTGAAGTGCCAGCAGTACGCCAGCAAACGGTGAATTTTCTGGGGCTGAAATCTGGCAGACCGGATCTGGTGGTGCGCTTCGGGCGTGGCGCAAACATGCCGCAATCGCTTCGGCGCGGTCAACAGGCCGTATTGGTCTGAACGTCTGGTGTTATGAATTTAATAGCTGCTTGCGCCTGTATTTATTGCGCTAAAGCCCTATTTAACCCCTGAAAACAGACAAATATGACTCCATCAAACGCTTTGTCGCTGCTGCCAGAACCCGCGCCAGATCCAGAAGCACCGGAGCCAAAGGCCGATTTGGTTAAGCGGGTTGGCTTGATTGCCGCTGCCCTGGCGCTCATTGCAATCACTTTGCTGCCCGCCACGGCCAGCCTGCCCCGTGCGGGCCAGGTCATGCTGGCCATACTGGCTTTTGCCGTGATTGTGTGGATGACCGAGGCGCTTGACTACGCCGTGAGCGCAGTCGTGATTGGCGCGCTGATGGTGTTTTTACTGGCATATTCGCCAGACGCCGCGAGGCCGCTCGGCCCTGATATGGGCACTGGCGCAGCGCTGGGCCTGGCGCTGTCGGGCTTTTCAAACAGTGCAGTGGCGCTGGTGGCCGCGGCGTGCTTTATTGCAGCCGCCATGACCGCCACTGGCCTGGATCGCCGCATCGCATTGATGGTGCTGTCGAAGGTCGACGCCAAGACGAATCACATCGTAGTGGGTGCTATGGGCGTCGGCTTTTTGTTGTCATTTATTGTGCCAAGTACCACCGCAAGGGTGGCGTGCCTGGTGCCGATCATGATGGGTTTTATTCTGGCCTTCAAGGTGGAAAAACGCAGCCGCTTTGCCGGGCTCTTGGTGATTACCGCAGCGCAAACTGCCAGCGTGTGGAACGTCGGCATCAAAACCGCCGCTGCACAAAACATGGTGGCCATCGGGTTTATTGAAAAGCAGTTTCAAACCACGATTTCATGGGCGCAATGGTTCATTGCCGGTGCGCCGTTTTCAGCACTGCTCAGCGTGGCGCTGTACTTCATCATGACGCGCATGATGCGGCCCGAGATGAAAGAAATTGCAGGCGGTAAAGCGGCAATACGCGAGCAGGTTGACGCTATTGGAGCGATGACGCCCAAAGAATGGAAACTGTTGGTCATTGTGCTCACGCTGCTCGGCTTTTGGGCCACTGAAAAGGTGCTGCACAACTTTGACACCGCATCAACAACCATTGCAGCCATCGGTTTAATGCTGCTGCCCCGCATCGGCGTGATGGACTGGAAGCAATCGCAAAAGGAATTTCCGTGGGGCACGGTGGTGCTTTTTGCGGTGGGTATCAGCATTGGCACGGCTTTGCTCAAAACCAGCGCAGCAGGCTGGCTGGCCAATGTGATCGTGTTGAACCTGGGGCTGCAACAAGCCAGCGCGTTTGTCATTTTGATGCTGCTGTCGCTGTTTTTAACCATCATTCACCTGGGCTTTGCCAGCGCAACCGCACTGGCGTCAACCATGATCCCGATCATCATCAGCGTGCTGCTGGCCGTACAGGCCGGGCAAACAGGTGGCCCGGTGATCAACGTCGTCGGCATGACCATGCTGCTGCAGTTTGTGGTGAGCTTTGGTTTTATCTTGCCCGTCAACGCACCGCAAAACATGATTGCCTACGGCACCGGCACGTTTGATTCACGTGATTTTGTGCGTACTGGCTTGGTCATTACACTGGCGGCGTTTGTACTACTCGTTGTTTTTTCACTCACCTATTGGCCGTGGATGGGCTACATGACGAATTAGCTTGGGTTTGAGCATCAAGTACTCGCTCAATCGAGCGTCAAGCGCGTGTTTATTTAGCCAAACCCAGCAGAGCATCTTTCAGCAAAAAATCTGCAGGCGCTTGGCCCAGCCATATTTTCAGCACCAAAGAGAAAAACTCTGCATCGCCAATTGGCGCACCTTGCGGCTTGTTTTCAATATAGAAAATCGTCCCCTTGCCAGGAACGAATTCCATAGCAAAGGTTTCGCCGGGCATCATTTTTTTTCTGCCTGAGAAAACCTCAATCAATCGGTTGATGGAGGCCGTGTGTTTGACAACCACCTCAGGCGGTGAGTTGTCTTTCATACCGCGAATGAATAGCAAACCCAAATCAGTGCCAGGCAATTCACGCAAAGCCTTGAACTGTAAATGTTTGGCACCGTCCAGACTGATGGCTTCGGCCGGGGTGCTGACTTTTTTGCTGGTGTACATAGCCATGTCATACACCTTGAAAATGGCTTTGTAGCGCGTACCACTCCCATTGAGCTGAAGCGTTGTGTTTTCAACCTTCAAACTCGCTGGAAAACCAGATGAATTGGATACCTGCGCGGTCGCTGAAACCATGCTGAAAACCAAAACACTGACGAATGAAGAAATACGCAACAGACTGACTCTTGAAAACATGGTGCCTCCTTTTGTTGAACTGGTGAAAGTTTTTGCATCACTTGTTGATACAGTTTGCATCAATAATAAGTCGTTCATTCAGCGCCTTAAAAAAGTTTTGTTGTTGTCTGCATTTACTTTGAACTAAGTGCGGTGTTGTTCACGCAGCAGGTTTTTTGCACTGAAGTGAATCCCGAATGTGAGACTGAATCGACCCAGGTTTCATACACGCCAACCTGAGCATCACCAGCTGGCTTCAATACGTGCACACCCGGCTGGTGTTGCCGCTGGCGGCTTGGCCCACCACTATAAAAACGTGAGGCGGGCTGGCAGCCCCGTTTGGCCTTGGCTCAGTTGCTGGCCCACTAATCTATTGGTAAATCTGTTGGTAAATCGGTTGGTAAATCGGTTGGTAAATCTATAGGTAAATTCACAGATCAAGCCACGGCCCAGTCAGCGAACCACTAAACGTCGGTACGTGCGTTGTTCGCAATGCCTGGACGTAGCTCATGCGGGTTGCCGCGCAGAAACTCCAGCGCGGTGCGCCGGCGCTCTGGCCCACGAACCGGCGCTGACGTGCTGGGCGCTTGTTGCACCAATGGCGCTAGTACGCCCGCTTGCTCCATGTCGGCGTAGGCATCGCCCCATAGCTTGCGAACGTAATCGCGGCTGCAGCCCAATTCGCAAGCGATGTCGTCATCGGTGTTTCGGCTGAACGCCAAAGCCAGCATTCGCTGCACAGCGGGCTTGAGCTTCAAGCGTCTTTCGGGCGAAAAAAACAAGAAAGAAAGAGTGCTGCCAGGATTGGCGACGGCATCTTTTTGCGTAATGCCCATCCATGCCAGGGGGCCTAATGCGGAGTCAGAGCAAGTGTGAATGGTCTGAAGACCCGCCGCCGTCAAAAACGGGGCCTGTTCAAGTGGCACTTCTTGCAGCAGCGTCTGCACGCCAAAACCCTGGTGAATATCCCGGAACGAAGCGTGGGCCTGCAAAAACACAGGGTGAAACTCTGGTTTTGATACGTCGCTCCTTGTCCAAAAATGCAAAATCATGAGGTTCAGCGCCCTTTTCTCATGCGCTTGCCGAATGTCTGCTGCTTGCATAACCCACTGAGCGCCCTGTGCTGCAGACTGGTACAAAAGATGCGTACGAGACAGCTGCGTGTCTTTGGCCAGCGCGGCTACTGCTTCGTCAGTAATCCAGGTCGTTATTCCCATGGCCTCGGTCTGAGTGGTGCCATCAGGGTGCACCGAGTAAATACGGCCAATCTGCAAACTACCTTGCTGATGCCATTGGCGCCACAGCGCCAACGTCTGAATCTTGTCGAGACCAAAGCAAGCCTCTGGAAGGCAAATCAAAGCTGCAGGCAGCTCATCGAAACGCACAAGGTCAGATTTCAGTAAAAGCAAGATAAACGCTCCGAAAAGGTAAAAACTTGTTTGGCCATGTTACTTTAAGCAGACCGCCACATTACATCATCGAGGGCGATTTCGCTCACAAAATACGATTCTGGTGCGCCAAATATTCTTGAAGTTTGTGGACGCAAATTAGCCTGGCTACAACTCGCCAGCCCCGTCAATACAGCACGAATGAACGGGAACTCACGTGAATAATTCGGGCACATATGCTGCGCAGTGGCACACACCATGCCACGACCAAAGCGCTGCGCCAACGCTGGCTGTGGTTATCTCAACTTACGGGTCCCCGCTTATGTTCATCTTGGGCTCGAATTGCGGCACCACACTTTTACCAACCGCTGCACCGCGTAAGGGCTTGGGGGAGCCAGAAAAATTGACCAAAATAGCGCGCTGCCTTTCGCGGTATGGGGCTATTTGCCAACTAGATGCGATCAAAACGGTGCCGAATCTTATTGGCACAACGCCACCGCCCCTGCTTCATTTAAGGCGTTGTCGCATAGATTGGGTTTGCGCTTTGCGCTTGCTGGTTTCGAAATTTGATTTATTTGCAAGCGGGCGTGTTCGATAAGATAATTTTGTCCAACATGATTGACAACCCGCCAGTAGTTCCAAAGCACCAGAGTCTTGAAGAGCTTGGGTTGGCAGCCTACCGAGCAGGTGATTTGAGTGACGCAGAGAGTCTTGCGCAGAGTGCCTTGCTGGCCAATGCAGACAGCGCTGACGCCTATGAACTGTTGGGGGCTATTCATTCAAAGCGTAAAAATTTTTTGCTCGCTCTACCGCTGCTGCTGCGCGCTGCAGAGCTGTCACCGGAAAAAGCGCAGTTTCATTTCAACCTTGGGGTGGTGCACGCTGAACTTTTGTCGCTGAGTGAAGCCATGCAGAGCTATGCAAAAGCACTCGCGTTAGAGCCTGGTCATATTCACGCGTTGTCAAATCAGGCAGATTTGCTGCGCCGCCACGATCGGCCCCAAGAGGCGATGCAACTCTACGAGCGTATTCGCTCGATTAACCACCAGACCAAGGGCTTGACCCTTAGGCTGGCGGTGACTTATTTTGATTTGAGATGCGACCATGAAGCCGAGCACTTTTTTAAACTCGCCGTTAAAGAGGCTGCCGACGCTGAACTACACAGCAGCACTGAGCTGGCGCAAATTCACTGGGAGTATGCTCACTTTTTGTTGCTAAAAAAGCAGTTCGCCCTGGGTTGGGCGGCTTACGAGTACCGAAGCCTTTGCGATGCCCCGATTGCAGTGCCGCATTTTCCGCACACCCAGCCGCTGTGGCGGGGCGAGCCTTTGCACGCAAAGACTTTGCTGGTGTACCGCGAGCAGGGGCTGGGTGACGAGATTATGTTTGGCAGCCTGATTGCACAGGCCGCAGCAGACGCAAACCGTTTAATCATCGTGGCGTCACCGGGTATGGTGGGCTTGTGGCAAAGCACCTTTGACTCTCAAAACACAATGACTGACAAGGTGCTTGTGTTTGCCGACTGGTATCCGCAGCCGCCCTTGTGGGACAGCCCACCAGCGCCTGCCTGGCTCGCTGCAAGCCAAATTGACTTTCAATGCTCTATGGGCCGGTTGGCGCTTTTGCAGCGCCCCACGCAGGCAAGTTTTGAAGATCCGCAAATTAGCCTGGCTGTTGACCCCGCGCTGGTTTTGAAGTGGCAAGTACGGCTTGATCTTCAACCTGAGTTCACCGGCAAAAGCCGGGTTGGCCTGATGTGGCGCGCCAATCCGATGCTGCATTGTTTTGATGGCTCACGCAGATCCATCCGCAAAAGTGTTCCATTGCAGGAATTTCAAAACTTCAACCCCCGCCCAGCGCGACTGCAACTGGTTAGCCTGGCCAACAGCGAACACGCTCAGGAGCTTAAAAGCGACAATACCGTGCCCCTGCTGGACTTCAGTCAATACCTGAGCGATGTTGCCGAAACCGGCGCGTTAATAAAAAACCTGGATTTGATCATCACGGTTGACACATCACTTGCGCACCTGGCTGGCGCGTTGGGTCTGAAGGTTTGGCTGCTGCTTGCCCACACCGCTGACTGGCGCTGGGGCGAAATAGACTCCACCAGTTACTGGTACCAGAATGTGCGGATATTTCGTCAAACCACGGAGGGAGACTGGGCCTCGTTACTGACTACAGTCAGTAACGAGCTGGGCGACTGGGTCGACAGCCGCGATGGATCGGCCGTCATGGAGCTCGCCTTGTTTCAAGAGTCAGATCTCGACACCGAACCCAGAACCTTGCGAACGCAAAGCTGAGCCACCCGTGGGGGTCGGCGGTGGCGGCGGCGGTGGCGGTGGAATCACCACTGGCGGCGCCGGTGGTGGTGGCGGAGGCGGAGTCACTACAGGTGGCTGCGCAATTGTTTGCGGCGTCGGCTGAATTGCTTTAGCGTTGTTGAATCCCAGACTCAATTGCGGTGCTTTATTCAGAAAGTCATAGGTTAAGGTAGGTGTGGCCTTGGAAAAGTTGTACCCCAAACCTGCATCAAGTCCCCAAGGGTTGTTAGATTGCGTGGGAAAGTAGGTCACGCCAACCACCGCTGCTGCGCGGTCAACCTTGTCTGTAGACAACACTTTGAAAGTGATTCCAACCGTGCCGCCAAAGTTGTAGCTGATGCCTATCATTGCGCCAGCGCCCGCTTGCGCGAATGTGCAAGCCATTACGGCGGCAGCCGGAATCAACAGTTTTTTCATGAAATCACCTTTTGAGTTAGTCGTTAGCCAGTGTTTGAGTCAATGCTGCCCAGTTTTGGTAAAAGCTTTCTGTAGTTTTGAGATGCGTTTTAAAACATTTCAGATCGTTACAGCCGTTGCAGTGTAGAAAAACAATCCATTGAAAGTTATCCCCTTTTTGAGTACTGACCAACAATTTTTTGGAGGGCTGGTACTTGAGCTTGCGTACCGAAAGGTGGTAGTCACCCCAACCCGTGCGATATTTTCCAAACTGTTCCTGCACGGCGTCATGCGCGAGCCATTTCAATTTGGCCAAGGTCTCGGAAAAACCGAAATTTGTCACTCCCTTTTTTGGGGATAGCCAGCAAAACACAAGAATCAAACAATACATGTGGTGTTGCGCTTTTTAAGCAACCGAAAATGGCGGGAGCGAAAAACCTTACACAAGTACAAATACCTACGGCGCGGTTGACTCTCCCACGGCTTACTGCGCTTCGCGGATCACCAACCAACTTACAAAAGCTGCACATGGCCTGTTTAAAACGTCGTCTATCTATGTTGTCAATTCTGGCAAGCCTTTGCTGGCTTGCCATGGCGCTGAGCCCGCTCGCATCGGCCCAGGAGACTGCCGCAGCAGCTCCGGCTGCCAACGACATGAGCCGCTTTGCGCCAAAAGACGTCAGCTTTGTGGCAAAGGGCAAAGGTGTTTTTGGTGCGGACGTGAAACTGGTCGGCACGCTCTACACGCCAATTAAAAGTGCTGGCCCAGCGCCACTGGTGATCTTCTCGCATGGCTCGGATGCCGATGTGGCAGCCCGCCGCAAAATGACGCCACGCGGTTACGCCAACCCGGCGCGCTACTTTTTAAATCGGGGCTTTGCGGTGCTGTACTTTCTGCGGCCAAGTTATGGCGAAAGCGAAGGCCCGTACCTGGAAGTTAACCGCACTTGCCTGAATGCTGACTACGGACCGGGTTTTGAAGCGATGGCAGACACCGTTATGTCGGCCTATGACTTTGCGCAAACCCTGCCGGGCATTGACACGCAGCGGATTATTTTTGCCGGCCACTCGGCAGGCGGCACCGCGTCTATTGCAGCGGCGGCTCGCAATGTAAAAGGCGTGGTGGCGTACATCAATTTTGCAGGCGGTAAAGGCGGCAGTGAAAGCACGCCCTACGCACCATGCAGCCCGCAGGTGGTCAGCCGCCTGTTTGCCGACTACGCCGCCCGCACCACCTTGCCAGCACTGTGGGTATACGCACCAAACGATTTGTATTTTGGTGGCGAGGTTGCGCCTGGCTGGCACAAGGCCACGGCCGCTGCTGGCGGCAAAGCGCGCCTGGTCATGACCGCCGCTGCAAAAACTGACCGGGACGGGCACCACGTAGTGCAACGGGAAATGACGCTGTGGATACCTGCGGTTGACGGGTTTTTAAAAGAGCTGGGATTTGCGTGGTAACGGCCAATTCAAGCGGCGAAGAGTGCTTTGTATTGCTCCCGCAGCAGGTTTTTTTGCACCTTGCCCATGGTGTTGCGCGGCAGCTCTTGCACTACACAACATTGCTTGGGAATTTTGAAGTTGGCAAGTTTTGATTTGAGCGCGGCAATGATCGCGTCGGCCTGAATCGACACGCCTGCTTTTGCAATCACCACGGCCACGCCCACTTCACCAAAGTCCGGGTGCGGCACGCCGACCAGTGCGCTCTCGGCTACGCCTGGCATCTCGTTGATGTAGCCTTCAATTTCCGCCGGGTACACGTTGTAGCCGCCACTGATGATGAGGTCTTTGCTGCGGCCAACGATGGTGATGTAGCCACGCTCATCGATTTTTCCGACATCACCGGTTTTAAAAAATCCGTCAGCAGTGAACTCTTCTTTGGTTTTTTCAGGCATGCGCCAGTAGCCTTTGAAGACGTTCGGGCCTTTGACTTCAATGCCGCCGATCTCATTGGTCGCCAGTGACTTGCCATCATCGCCCTGCACTCGCAGGCTCACACGCGGCAGCGCAAAGCCAACCGTGCCTCCACGGCGTTCGCCTTGGTAGGGATTGGATGTGAGCATGGCAGTCTCGCTCATGCCGTAGCGCTCCAGGATCGTGTGACCCGTTTTTTGCTGCCACTCGTTGAAGGTTTCTATCAGCAACGGCGCAGACCCGGCGACAAACAGGCGCATGCTGCGCACGGCGGTTTTATCCAGCCCAGGTTCGTTCAGCAGGCGTACATACAAAGTAGGCACGCCCATGAAGACAGTGGCCTCAGGCATTTTGCTGACGACGAACTTCGGGTCAAACCTGGCGCACCAGATCATTTTGCTGCCGTTGATCAGCGCGCCATGCAGAGCCACAAACAAGCCATGAACATGAAAAATCGGCAGCGCATGAATCAACACATCCCCCGGCTTCCAGCCCCAATAGTCTTTCAGCACCAGCGCGTTGCTCAGCATGTTGCCGTGCGACAGCATGGCGCCCTTGCTTCGGCCTGTGGTGCCGCTGGTGTACAAAATAGCAGCCAGGTCGTCAGCACCCTTGCCTGCCACGGTGTGCTGGTCGCTGAAATGGGCAGCGCGGTCTAGCAGCGAACCGGTGCGGTCATCGCTAAGGGTAAAGACGTTCTGGGTGCCAGCCTTAAATGCAATTTTGCTGACCCAGCCAAAGTTCTTTTTACTGCACACCACAACCGCTGGCTCGGCGTTGTTGACAAAGTATTCAATTTCTGCGGCTTGGTAGGCGGTGTTCAGTGGCAAAAACACATAGCCTGCACGCAGCGTGGCCAGGTACAGCAGCATGGCCTCAACCGACTTTTCAACCTGCACCGCGATGCGCGCGCCTGCTGGCAGCTTGAGCGATTCAAGCAAGTTGGCCAACATGGCAGTGGCGCGTTCTATGTCGCGCCACGAGTAGTTCAAACCGTTGTCGGTCTCAACTGCCACCGCATCAAGATCACTCGGGAACGCTGCGCGCAACGCAAAAAATAGATTATTGTTTTTCATGGGTTTTCAAAACTTCGGTGGCCGCTTTTCGATGAACGCGGTGACGCCCTCACGGTGCTCGTGCGAGTTGGCGTATTGGTAAGCTGTTGCTATCAATTCAGTAGCTGCTTGCGCCCGTAATGATTGCGCTAGAGCACTAAAACACTGTTTATTCATGGCTGCAGCGTTGGGTGCAAGCTGGCAAATGCGGTCAACATAGGTTTGCACTGCCGCACCTAAATCCGCATCACTGCTAACACTGTTCAAAAAACCGCGCTGCAGCATATCTGGCGCAGCCAGAACACTGGCCGCCAGCAGCATGTCACGCGCCGTCAATTCGCCAACTGCGTTAACTACCAATGCCGCCTCA
This sequence comes from Polaromonas sp., assembly GCA_031386895.1. Classification (GTDB taxonomy): domain Bacteria; phylum Pseudomonadota; class Gammaproteobacteria; order Burkholderiales; family Burkholderiaceae_C; genus Polaromonas. The sequence continues at coordinate 17,924 of JANNCT010000109.1, read as the reverse complement.
CGCGGAGCCATTGGGAAACCCAGCTTGGCGATGGGCGCGCCAAATTTAGCGTTGGTACTGGCCAGGCGAATATCGCAGCAACTGGCAATTTCCAAGCCTGCGCCCATGCAGTTGCCTTCAATGCGGGCAACAACGGGCAAGTTGCAATCAAGCATGGCCTGCAAGCCGCCCCATACGTCGCCTTCATGAAATTCGCGCAGCGATGCCTCGTTAAAACGGAAATCAGCGTACTCAGAAATATCGCCGCCCGCGCTGAAATGCGCGCCCTCCCCGGCTATCACCACGCAGCGCAAACCACTGCTTGCCGCGATGGTTTGGAACACGCCGCGCAAATCGCGCCACATGGCGCGTGACATGGCGTTGAGCCTGGCCGGATTGGACAGCGTAACGCTGGCAAGCTTGCCAGCAACGTATAAAGTGACCGACCCCATCAGTCTAGTTTGGCACCTGCGGTTTTGACAACAGCCGCCCAACGCTTGACTTCACTGCTGACAAAAGCGCCAAACTGTGGCGGCGTGAAGCTGCCAAACTCTGCTCCGTTCGTGGCCCAGATGGCCTTTAACTCGTCTGACGCGGCGGCTTTGCGCAGCTCTTCAACAATGCGGGCTTGCACGTCCGCAGGCGTGCCCTTGGGTGCCCAAATGCCGTACCAGGTGGTAACGGTGTAGTCAGGCAAACCCAACTCTGCTGCGCACGGCACATCCGGGAATGCCGGGTTGCGCTTGGGGCCAGACACCATCAGTGCCTTGACACGCCCACCCTTGATGTGTGCGCTTGATGATCCCAAGCCGTCAAACATCATGTCAACCTGCCCGCCCACCAAGTCGCGCAGCGACGGGCCAGCGCCGGTATACGGAATGTGCGTGATAAATGTTTTGGTTTGCTGCTTGAACAACTCACCTGCCAGGTGGTGCGACGTGCCAGCGCCAGCCGAGCCGTAGTTGTATTTACCAGGTGCTTTGCGCACGGCGTCTAAAAAATCCTTGAAGTTTGCATACGGCATGTTTTTCGGGTTAACGACCAACACCTGTGGTACGTTGGCCATGAGGGTCAGGGGCACAAAGTCTTTTTCAATGTCGTAGTCAAGGCGCGGGTACATCGACGGCGCAATCGAGTGGTGCACCGCGCCCATGAAGAGTGTGTAGCCGTCAGGGGCAGCTTTTGATGCGATGGTTGCGCCCACCGTGCCGCCTGCACCACCACGGTTGTCAATGACCAATGCCTTGCCTGAAATTTTGGCAAACACTGCCGACAGCGGCCGGGCAAACGCGTCGGTGCCGCCACCTGCCGGGAAAGGCACTATCAAATTCACCGGCTTTGCGGGCCAGGCAGATTGTGCGTGGCTGCCTAGTGCCAGGCTTGCGGCACTGGCAGCCGCTGCTTGCAGCAATGTGCGCCGGGTGGTGAAGTTAAATTTTGTGGGGGTGTGAATCATGTTGTCTCCAGTTGTAGTAATTGCAAAAAATCAAAATCAAAATCAAAATCAAAATCAAAATCAAAATCAAAATCAAAATCAGAATCGAAATCAAAAACCCAAGAACGCTAACCAAACAGCGCTCACCAAATAACCCTAACCATATAAATCTTCAATCGCTTTGGTCACAGGAATTTTCCCCTGTGCAAGCTGCAAGCGGTGTTTGTCCAGCCGCTTGAGGTCATACAGGTAATTGACCATCACGCCAAACGACTGCTTGAGCCCTTTCGCTGATGGGTCACCAGCCCAATTGAGCCGCTCAACCCGCGCGCCGTTGCCCAAATGAAAACGCGCAACCGCGTCTACTGGCTTGCCTTCTATCACTGCACGCCCCAGGTAATGCGCAGCCTGCTGTAACACCTGCCGCTTCAGCGCAGATTTTTCAGTCAGAGCCAAAACATCTACGCCTTGGAGCTCATTGGCCAACTCAGGTGCATTGCGCACCAGCCAGGTTTTGAGACCGGGAATGGGCGAGAGCGTGACAAAGATTTTGAGTTTGGGGAACTCATCTCTCAGCGTGTCCACCACGCGTTTGATCAGCGAATCGCCAAAACTTACACCGCGCAAACCTGCTTGCGTATTACTGATGGAATAAAAAACAGCAGTGGTCGCCAAGCGCAAGTCTTCGACATCTGCAGACTCATCCAGCAGCGGCGTAATGCAGTCAGCAATGTGGTGCGTGAGCGCGACCTCGACAAAAATAAGCGGGTCATCCGGCAGGCACGGGTGAAAAAATCCGTAGCAACGGCGGTCAGAGTCGAGGCGATTTTTAACATCGGCCCAGCTTTTAATGTCGTGCACTGCTTCATATTTGATGAGCTTTTCAATCAGTGAAGCTGGTGAGTCCCAGCTGATGCGCCGCAGGTCTAAGAACCCGACATCAAACCAGGTCGAGAACATGTATTCCATCTCAACATCGAGCGCGGCCAGGCGCTTGTCGCCTTTGAGGTGGGGCAACATTTCAGCCCGCAAATCGACTAAAAACCGAATCCCTTCCGGGAACGCACTAAACCGCTGCAACAAGCGCCTGCGTGGTGACACGGTGGCGCGTCGGTAACGCACCTCGGCCACTGCTTCATCAGCGGTGCCAATGGCTGCTGCAAATTGGTCGTGAGCGGCTTTGGTTTTGTGCGGGTCGGCCACGAACTGCTCACTCATGAGCAGCCACATGTCGCGTCGCTCGTTCGGCGCTGCCTGGGCGTACCACTGGGCAATGCGCCTGGCGCGCAGGCCGCCCTCAACTTCACTGACCTGCGGCTCAACGACTTTTTTCAACTCTAGCAATGTGCGGCGCAATACGCGTGGCGATAGCGCTTCTTCTTTTTGCCGCAGTGTGGCACTGAGGCGATCACGCGTGCTGCGGCCGCTGGGTTTCAGGTCCCCATTTGCTATATTTTCAGGAGCTGCTTGCGCCGGTATTTGTCCGTCTTTAGTGGTATTTGATTCATTTTCCAGACTGCCTGGACTGTCTGCCGGTTTGCTGCGCGCAAAACGCGACACGCTGCGGTTTAACCAATCAGGCGGGTTCATGATGCAAACCTGGCCTGCTTGCCATGTACTTGGCGCAGTGCCTCGCGCTGGCGCGTGAGGTGCGTGCGCATGGCCGCTTCAGCACCTTCGCTGTCACGGCTTTTCAGCGCGGCAAATACCGTCATGTGTTCTGACAGACTTTGCTGCAGGCGCCCCGGCGCGCCGAGTGACTGCAAGCGGGACAACTTCAATATTTTGCGCAAGTCCGCAATGCTCTGGCTCAGCCAGCGGTTGTTTGCCAGCAAAATAATCGCCTCATGAATCACAAAGTTCGTGGCGTAGTAGTCAGTGATGCGCCCGGCCTTGGCGTGGCGCTGCAGCTTGTCATGCAGAGCACCCAGCTCCTGCAGGTCGGTGTCGCTGGCGTTGCGCGCGGCCTCAAAAGCGCAGCGCCCTTCCAGCAGTGCAATAACCGGGAAGATATCGTCCAGGTCCTGCTCGGTCACCACACTTACAAAGCAGCCGCGCCGCGGTTCGTGGCGTAACAGCCCTTCTGCTGTCAACACCTTCAAAGCTTCCCGCAAGGGTGTACGCGAGATCTTCAGCCGTTCACACAAGGCGACTTCATCCACGAAGCTGCCGGGCGCGAGCGTGCCCGCGAAAATCTGTTCGCGCAGCGAGCTGGCAACTTCTTGATGCAGTGAGTTTTGGACAAGGCGCATGGCTGGCGGGGAATGGCGTGCAATAGCGTGCTATAGCGGTTGGGGGATCGAGATTCTCGGTTCTCGGTTCTCGGTTCTCGGTTTAGTTTGGATAAAAAAGCAATTTTTGCCCAGACTCCTGAGCTTTTACAACTGTCGATTGACTGCTTCGCAGCCGCGATAATTACACATAATTATGGTGTGCGAAGGGTTTCAAAACAACCTGAATTACCCGAATAGCCGGAACAACCTGTTCAAGCTGATCAAGCTGATCAGAGTGAACAAACCCACAAACGGCCTCAATAACAAGCTGTAGCGTGCCGGCTCGCCGGCTTGCTGGCCACAGAATTGTTATTCACGCAAGGCTACAGCCACACCCGAACACCCACGCACTTAGCGGCGTTTGCGTGAGCCGTCTTCCAAAATTTCATCGTCAAATTGCAACTGGCCGTTTTTATTAAATTGCTTGCGGGAAATCAGCCGGGTTCGACCATGCTCGTCTGGCTTGCTGTAGCTGTCTTCAATCGCTACGGTGCCGTTTGCGTGAAATTGCTGCTGCAACCCCGTCAGCTGGTCGCGGTTCACGCCAAAGGCGATGGTGCTTTGCCGCTCGGTCATCTTCCCGTCGTCGTCAAAACTTTCCCGCACCGATTTGCTGCCGCCACCGTCAAGCGTGACGGTGGTTTTTTCCTTCATTGCGCCGTTCAGGTACCAGCGCTCCGTCATATTCGGGCGGCCATTGGCGTAGCGGATGTGCTCAAGCAGTCGCTCGTTGGCGCCCCATGCTTTTGACCACTGCAGCCGCCCGTCGCTTGAGGTAACGCGGTACTCATTGCCTTGCGCATTGCGGCCTGGCTCATACAGGCGCTCTTCACGCAACACGTTTTTGCCGTTGGCTGCGCCCTCGGCGTTGTAGGTGCGGTGCCAGCGCTGGCCGTTTTGAAAAGCCAGCTCGCCAACCACCACTTCAGCATCTGTGGCGGAAAATTGTCTGCTTACAGGGCGGTATATGGTGGCCGCCAGAATTTTGCCTTGCTCCATCAGGCGCACCTCGCGCCGTTTTCCGTTCTGGAACAGCGCGGTTTGCACGCGGCCTTCAAAACCGCACAGCTTGGTGTCTTCCTTGAGCACGCTGGCCTGGGAGCACAGTGCATTTGTCAGGTTGCCGTCGCGGTCCCAAGACAGGCTGGCGAGCACCTGGCTGTCTAGCGTAAAGCTGGCGCGTTCAGTTTTGCCACTCTCGAAAAACGTGCGCGCCGCGCCGCGCGTGCTGCCGTTGTTTTGATTCGATTCGCTGCGCAATTTGCCATTGGGCCAGAACTCTCTCTCGAAGCCGTCGGTATTGCCGCGCTCATTGATCAGGCGCTCCCGCTGAATGTTGCCGTTGGAATCGTAGAACCGGGACAAGCCCATGAACACGCCGCCGCGCAGCTCTTGCTCGCTGGTGGGCAGGCCAGTGCTTTCTTCTTTGCAGCGCATCACGCCCGTCAGCCCGTCGGTGGTGCTGCCGTTGTACGGGCTGACCGATTTACCATTCAGCTCACAGCGCGGTACTGCCCACGCGCTACTCAAAAATGCGCAAACTGCCACCAGCAAGCAGCCCGCTGTGAATTGACTTTTTTGGCTTTTCATAGGTTCACAGATTTTAGTGTCCAGCGCAAAAAAACCCGCCTAAGCGGGTTTTCATTTGGCAGGCGGACAAGCGGCATCAGCCCATATGCAAACCACCATTGAGCGAGAAGTCAGCGCCTGTTGCGTAGCCGCCTTCATCAGAGGCGATCCACGAAATGATGGACGCAATCTCTTCTGGCTGGCCCAGCCGCTTGGCAGGCACGCCCGCAACGATTTTCTCAAGTACATCCGGGCGAATCGCTTTAACCATGTCGGTGCCAATGTAGCCAGGGCTCACGGTATTGACCGTCACGCCTTTGCTGGCAACTTCTTGCGCCAGAGCCATCGTAAAGCCGTGCAAACCGGCTTTGGCGGTGGAGTAGTTGACCTGGCCAAACTGGCCCTTTTGGCCATTGACCGAGCTGATGTTGATGATGCGGCCAAAGCCAGCGGTCACCATGTCTTCAATAACCTGCTTGGTAACGTTGAACATGCTGTTCAGGTTGGTGGAAATGACTGCGTCCCAGTCGGCCTTGCTCATTTTTCTGAACTGCCCGTCACGCGTAATACCTGCGTTGTTGACCAGCACACTGATCGGGCCGTGTTCGGCTTTGACTTTGGCAAACGCTTCGACCGTGGATTCCCAGTCGCCCACATTGCCAACCGATGCGTAAAAGGTGTGGCCCAGTGCTTTTTGCTCGTCAATCCATTTGGCGTGGTCGCGCGTTGGCCCGCACCCTGCAACCACCGTGAAACCGTCTTTGGCCAGCCGCTGGCAAATGGCGGTACCAATACCGCCCATACCGCCGGTGACGTACGCTACTTTGTTACCCATGTCTATCTCCTTGAATTCCTTGAATCTGAATGAAGACAGCTATTAAAAAAATAGCTGCTTGCGCCCGTTTTAATTGGGCTACAGGTTGTTTTTACCCTAGATTTAACGTTCTACGCATAGGGCAACCCCCATGCCGCCGCCAATGCACAGGCTGGCAATGCCTTTTTTGCCACCGCTGCGCACCATCTCGTGCAGCAGCGTGACCAAAATACGGCAGCCTGACGCGCCAATCGGGTGGCCAATAGCAATCGCGCCGCCATTGACGTTGACTTTGCTGGTGTCCCAGCCCATTTCCTTGTTAACTGCGCAGGCTTGTGCCGCGAAGGCTTCGTTGATTTCCAAAACGTCCAGATCTGCAGCTTTCCAGCCAGCCCGGGCCAGCGCTTTGGTCGATGCAGGAACCGGGCCCATTCCCATGAAGGCCGGGTCAAGCCCGGTGGTGGCGTAGCTGGCGATGCGGGCCAGTGGCGTCAGGCCCAGTTCGGCGGCTTTTTTGGCGGTCATCACCATCACGGCTGCAGCGCCGTCGTTCAGACCTGATGCGTTGCCTGCCGTTACACCGCCCGCCTTGTCGAATGCGGGGCGCAGGCCTGCCAATACTTCGGCGCTGGTTTTGCGGTTGATGAATTCGTCCGCCGCAAAAACAATCGGGTCGCCCTTTTTCTGGGCGATGGAGAACGGCACGATTTCGCCCACGAATTTACCCGCGTCTTGCGCAGCTGCAGCTTTGGTTTGGCTGGCGAGTGCCAACGCGTCTTGCATGTCGCGCGAGATTTCGTATTTTTTCGCCACGTTTTCTGCCGTAATGCCCATGTGGTACTGGTTGTATACGTCCCACAGGCCGTCAACAATCATGCTGTCGATCATCTTCCAGTCGCCCATGCGCTGCCCGTCGCGCGAGCCATTGAGTACGTGGGGCGATAGGCTCATGGACTCTTGCCCGCCTGCAATCACGATCTCGCTGTCGCCCGTGGCCACCGACTGCGCCGCCAGCATCACGGCTTTCAAGCCCGAGCCGCACACGGCGTTGATGGTCAAGCCTGGAATCCCATGCGCAAACCCAGCTTTCAGCACGGTTTGGCGCGCCGGGTTTTGGCCCACACCAGCGGTGAGCACCTGGCCCATGATGATTTCACCGATCAGGTCAGCGCTGAGTTTTGAACGCTCCAGCACCGCCTTGACTACGGCTGCACCCAGGTCGGTGGCGGGCGTTTTTGCCAAAGCTCCGCCGAATTTGCCGACAGCTGTGCGGGCTGCTGACACGATAACGATGTCTTCCATGGTGTTCTCCTTGTGTATGGATTCAAAAAATGTCTGATGCTTAACTCAGGCTTTCGCCTTGACGTAACGGCCGGGCGCAGGCTCGATCGCCTTGTGCGTGCGGTTGCCGTAGGTTTTGGGTGACGCAATTTGCTTGCCCGCGTGGCCTTGGAGCCAGTTTGACCAGTCTGTCCACCAGCTGCCTGGGTGCTCGGTAGCGGTTTTCAACCAGTCTGGCTGCAGCACGGGGAATTTGTTGGCGGGCAATTTGTCATTCGTCCAAAAGCTGCGTTTGTTTTTGGCCGGCGGGTTGATCACACCAGCAATATGGCCAGAAGCGCCCATCACAAAGCGCTTTTTACCCGGCAAGTGCTGGGTGGATGCATACGCTCCACCAATCGGCACGATATGGTCTTCACGCGAGCCATAAATGTAAGTTGGCATGTCCAGGTGCGCCAGATCAATTTTCTGCCCGCACACCGTCAGCTTGCCAGGCTTGACCATGCTGTTTTCAAAATACGTATTGCGCAAATACCAGGCGTAAAACGGGCCGGGCAAATTGGTGGAGTCGCTGTTCCAGTACAGCAGGTCAAACGGCGGCGGCGTTTCACCTTTCAGGTAGTTGCCCACAACGTAGTTCCACACCAGATCATTCGGCCGCAAAAAGCTGAAGGTGGAGGCCAGCTCCTGGCCTTTGAGCAAACCGCCTTTGCCCATTTCGTTTTCACGGTGCGCTACGCTTTGCTCGTCGATAAAAATATCGAGAATTCCAGTGTCAGTAAAGTCCAGCAGTGAGGTGAGCAGCGTGAGGCTGGAGGCAGGCTTTTCACCACGCGCGCCCAACACCGCCAGCGCTGTGGCCAAAATCGTGCCGCCTACGCAAAAACCAAGGGTATTAATGGCCCTGGCGCCCGTAATTTCTTGCACTGTAGCTATGGCTTTAATAGCGGCGTGCTCGATGTAGTCGTCCCACGTTTTGCTGGCCATGGATGCATCGGGGTTGCGCCAGCTGACTACAAAAGTGCGCTGCCCTTGCGCAGCAGCGTAACGAATTAGTGAATTCTCCGGCTGCAAATCCAGAATGTAAAACTTGTTGATGCAAGGCGGCACCAGCAAAAACGGCGTGGCGTGCACGGTTTTGGTCAATGCCTTGTATTCAAGCAGTTGAAAAAACTCGTTTTCAAACACCACTGCACCTTCGGTGGTGGCGACGTTTTTTCCGACTTCAAACTGGCTCTCGTCCGTCATCGACACATGGCCTTGCTGCATGTCATTGAACAGGTTTTTCATGCCTTGGCCGATGCTTTGGCCTTGCGTTTCAATGGCTTTTTTAATTGCGTCAGCGTTCAACGCCATGAAGTTGCTCGGCGCGCTAGCGGCCAATGATTGTTCAATTGCAAAACGCACTCGGGCTTTGGTTTTGGCGCTGCCTTCTACTGCGTCTGCCAAACCCATCAGCGCGCGCGAGTTCATCAAATACGCAGCAGCCGAGAATTTTGAGACCGGGTTGTCGTTCCAGGCGGCGGCAGAAAACCGGCGGTCAGGCGCAGCGGGGATGGCACTGCCAGCTTGCACGCTCTGGTTCCACAACTGGGTAGCATCGTGCAGGTAACTTTGCTGAATTTCGTGCAGCTTGGCGGCGTCAAAACTCAGCTGTGGCGCTGCGCTGCTGCCAGGGCCTGAAAGCTGCTGAAGAGATTTCACAAGGGACTCTTGCATCTGCCCGGTCATTTTTAGCCAGCTTGGGTCAAAATTGGTCAACTGTTTGTCTCCGATAGCGCTTAAATTTTGCGCCTGTAGCCTTGAGTATCTTAGGATTCAGCGCCAATCTTGTGATCGAAATCAACTATTCGCAACTATTAGCAACTATTAAAGAAGTTTTATGTATTTGATCATCATTGCCTGGATTTACGTCGTGCTGATGATGGCTGTGGCCGAGGGAACCAGCACGACTGGCACGGTGCTGGGCGCTGTGGTGACGTTTGTGCTTTACGGTGTTGGCCCTGCAGGGCTGGTGGCATACCTGATGGGCGCGCCAGCGCGAAACAAACGCAACAAAAAACGAATGGCAGAAGCAGAGCTTGCCTATGCCCAGCAAGCCAGCGCTGCACCCATTTCAGGTGAGCCAAATGCAGGCGGCCATGCGGCCAGTGGTGGTGAAACCGTTTCCGTTGCCGATGCCGATGCCGTTGACGCCAGCGTCGCGCCGGTGCGAAAAGAAATTTGACGGGTTGCTGGCTGTGCACCACTGCTGGCTGGAGTCGTTGCCGTAAATCTCCGTGATGCCCAAGGCGCGTAACCGCAGGCGCGCCAAGCCAGCCAAATTAGCGGTGTATTTGCCTTTTGCAGCGGGCTTGAAGCATGTTGCAGCACCGGCCTGGCTGGCAATGAAGGCCACCTTCACTTCAGCGCCCACTTCGAACGCAGCAGGCCCAATGCATGGACCCAGCCACGCTATTATTTCAGGAGCTGCTTGCGCCTGATTTAATTGGGCTAGAGCCCTAAATGATGCATAAAATGCCGCTACGGTGGCCTCCAGTACGCCCTGCCCCGCCGCGCCCGCCATCCCGCGCCAGCCCGCATGGGCAGCCGCCACCACCGACCCGCAACGTGTGGTGAACAGCACCGGCAGACAATCGGCCACCATAACTGTGCAAGCCACGCCGGGCTGGGTGAAAACGCAAGCATCCGCCACCGTGCCGTCTGGCGTGGTTGTGCTGAGGCTTTCAACGCCCACACCATGAACCTGTTTTAAAAACACCGGACGACTGCCAATGGATTGTTGCAGCGCAGCCCGGTTGGCCGCCACGTGCAAAGGTGCATCACCCACGTGGTCGCCCAGGTTCATGCTGTCCCAAGGTGCGCTGGAGACGCCGCCTTGGCGTGTGGTGAACACCGCGCGCACATTATCTGGCGCTGGCCAGTCGGGCTGCAGCCAGCTCGGCGGCATCACGGCATGTTCAAGGTTCAATTTCAAGGCTCAAGGCTCAAAATCCGGGCAACTTGACGGCTGCGCTTTTTGAAATGCAGGCAGTGCCATGCAGGCATCAAACGCGGCCATTGTGCGCGGCAGGCCGCTCAAGTCGGTGTCAAAGCGGCGTGCGTTGAAGATTTGTGGCACTAAGCAGCAGTCTGCCAGTGTTGGCGTGATGCCATAGCAAAACGTGGACGCCTCCAATTTGGGCAGCTGCGTGAGTTGCCGTTCAAAAGCTTCAAGTCCCACGCGGCACCAGTGGCGGTACCAGGTGTTTTTAACTTCTTCGTCGACCTTCATCACGCCGCTTAAATACTTGAGCACACGCAAGTTGTTGACCGGGTGAATCTCGCATGCAATCGATTGGGCCAGTGCGCGCACCTGGGCGCGGCCCAAGGCATCTGGGGGCAGCATGGCGGGCGTGGGGTGCTTTTCATCAAGATATTCAATGATGGCCATTGACTGCGACAGCCGCGCGCCGTCAATCTCCAGCAGCGGCACCAGCGCATCGGCGGCCAGCGCTGTGTAGGCCTCTTTTTTATGCTCGCCCTTGGCCAGATGCACTGGAATGTAGTCGTAGGCTAGGCCCTTGAGCTCAAGCGCAATGCGCACGCGAAATGAAGCAGAAGATCGAAAGTAGGAATGGAGTTTCATGGATAAAGCATAAACCGAAAGACGCGTTTTCAGCGTTGCCGCCGCAATCGCTTGCGAGACTCGAGCGCCTGCACCGCCGCGTTACCATCCGGGGTTACTTACCTTTGACTGGACACACCCATGACAAACCTCACCACATTAGTCAATCACCAAGTACGCCTGGCCAGCCGTCCATCTGGCCTGCCTACCGCTGCCAACTGGAGGTTTACAGACGAGCCAGTAGTTGAGCCCGGCCCCGGCGGCGTGCTCGTCAAGTCGCTGTATTTATCGCTTGACCCCGCCATGCGCGGCTGGATGAACGAAGGCAAAAGCTACATTGCACCGGTTGAAATTGGCGCCGTCATGCGCGCGGGCGGCGTAGGCCAGGTGGTAGCGTCACACAATCCGGCCTTTGCTGTAGGCGACTACGTGAACGCCGGCTTGGACGTACAGGAATACTGCCTGATCAGCGAGGAAAACATCAAGCGCGGCGGCATTTTTAAAATCGATGCGAGCCTGGGCTTGACCACCTGGACCAACGTACTCGGCATGCCCGGCATGACCGGCTTTTTTGGCCTGATGGAAGTCGGCCTGCCCAGTGCGGGTGAAACGGTAGTGGTGTCAGGCGCAGCAGGCGCAGTAGGCCAGACAGTTGGCCAAATCGCCAAACTCAAAGGCTGCCGCGTGGTGGGAATAGCCGGTGGGCAGGCGAAATGTGATTGGGTCGTGAACGAGCTTGGTTTTGACGCCTGCATTGATTACAAAAACGGCGACGTGCGCGCTGGGCTGAAAGAGCACTGCCCCAAAGGCGTTGATATTTATTTTGACAACGTGGGCGGCGAAATATTGGACATGGTGCTGGCCAAAATCACCCGGGGCGCCCGCATCATTATTTGCGGCGCCATCAGCCAGTACAACAACACCACCCCGGTCAAAGGCCCGGCCAACTACCTGTCACTACTGGTAAACCGCGCCCGTATGGAAGGCATTGTGGTGTTTGACTACGCCGATCGCTACCACCTTGGCGTGGCCGAAATGGCGGGCTACCTGAAGGCCGGAAAAATGAAAAGCAAAGAAGACGTGGTGCAAGGCATTGAAAACTTCCCGGCCACGCTGCTGAAGCTTTTCAACGGTGAAAACTTTGGCAAGCTGGTGCTGCAGGTGGGTCAGGAATAAAGCAAAACGCTATGTATTCAGGAGCTGCTTGCGCGCGTCTTTATTGGGCTGCAGAACCAGTTAATGGGTATTTGACCGCTTAACTAAATGATTTAGGGGCTGTCGTTGCAGGCTTGACTTGCAGCGACAGCTGCTTTAGGCGGCGCCACCAAACAAACTTTGATCGCCCTTCATGTCAGCCGCTTTGCACGCCTGAGCAGGCCTTCAAATTCTTGTTGACCCCAGTGCGCTGTGTGACGCTGACCAACATACCAACCTGCCAGCGCAAACGCGATTGCCAGCGTTATCTGCATCGGCTCAGAGATAAGGTACGGCCCACTGCGCGTTGCCAACATGGCAACTGCCAAGGGAATCCCAAATACAAAAACAGGCAGCGCAAGTATCATTCCCCTGACGATTCTTCCGGTTTTTTGACGGCGAAAAGAGGCTGCCCAGCCGGCTGAAAAAATACAGTAGCCAATGGCTAAAAGTACGACTGATGGCTCAAGCAAAAAGCGAACGGGCCGGCCAACAAAAAGCAAAGCACTGGAAAACACCAGCGTGTGGATGAAGACCAGCAATGCGTGCCGCCGCAGCAATAGATAAAACACATCTTTGCCCAGCGTTTGGCGAGACAAACCAGACGGTAGCCACATCAGCATTCGTGCTTGGCGCGAAAATTTCATGTCAGCTGAAATTGCTGCTGACATACAAACCAAAATGAACCAGTAAAAGTTGATCTGAACCAACACGCCGGACTTAAATACCCAAGCCAATTGAGGAAGATAAACAAGGCATTGAAACGTTTCAGTTCTGCTTAAAAAAGAAACATTCAAGAGAGGCCAGCGCCGCGAGCTTAACCATCGGTTTGGCATCTTCGGGCCAATCGCAAAAGTGTCTTTAAGGCTAGTCAAGCTCCATGTATTGAAAGTACCCTTACTACTTTTAGTGAGTTGCCGGTAAAGCACCAGCGCAACACAGCTCGTGATCAGCGCCATGCACCATGGCCATTCACGAAGCATTGACCAGGCAAGCCAAGGGGATGAAAAAGTTTTTGAGTTTTGGTTGCCGATTAGTATGATTTCCAAAGTACCCGTGACCCCGATGAGCAGCATAAGCTGCCGGGCACCGGGCTCTTTAAAGGGCGACAGAAAAGCAACGACCACAGCAGCACTGATAGAAAAGACCAACCAGGGCAATAACGAAGGATCCCAAGTTTCAGCAGCAAGCTGAGCGAAGACGGCACCCAATAGAAAGGGGATGATGGCCAGCGCCAGCAGCCAAGCTGCCAGCGCCTGACTATGAGCCTGATACCAGCCGGGCACCCATTGCGCATTTCCAGCTCGCACCAAACCTTTGGCGAACAGTGCCAAAGCCAAGGCCTGCATAAACACCAGATGCACGCTTGCGTAAAACCACCACTCTTGAACGAAATTTAGTGGGCGCGGCACAAGCCACGCAGCGAAGATGGTCGCCATTACCATGAACCAAGCAAAGCCAAATAGGATGGAATGACCTTCCAGACTGCTTTTGAAAAACTCCAGCACGAGGCTCAGGTTTTTTCGGCCAGTTTTATTACCGCTGTAAGCGTCAGCTGTCATGCGTTTAACTCCACAAACAGGGCGTCCAAGGTCGGCGCAACAATATCGTCTGCTATGGTTTGGAACTCAGACAAGCGGGTGTCCACAATCGCTTGAACAATGAATCGCCCCGTATTTTGAGGAGGCTCAAATCTCTGAGAGGATTGAGCTATGAAGAAGTCAAACAAGTTTTCACCCGAGGTTCGCGAGCGCGCAGTGCGCATGGTGCAGGATCACCGTGGCGAGTACCCGTCCCTGTGGGCTGCCATTGAGTCAATTGCGCCGAAGATCGGCTGTGTTCCGCAGACGCTGCACGAATGGGTTCGCAAGCTGGAAATCGACAGTGGCCTGCGCGATGGCATTACCAGTGAAGAGCGCGACCGCATCCAAAGCTCTGCAGCGTGAGAACAAGGAACTGCGCCGAGCCAACGAAATCCTGAAACTGGCCAGTGCTTTTTTTGCCCAGGCGGAGCTCGACCGCCGGCTCAAGTCTTGAAGGACTTTGTGGACAAACATCGCCACACCCACGGGGTCGAGCCGATCTGCAAGGTATTGCAGATTTCCCCATCCGGGTATCGGCGCCATGCTGCGTGCCAACGCAAGCCTGAATTGCGCTGTGCACGCGCCAAGACGGATGACACCTTGATGCCAAAGATCCAGCAAGTCTGGCATTCCAACATGCAGGTCTACGGTGCCGACAAGGTCTGGCATCAGATGAACCGCGAAGGCGTCGCGGTGGCACGCTGCACCATCGAGCAGCTGATGAAGCGTTTGGGGTTGCAGGGCCACGCCGGGGCAAGGTCATACGCACCACAGTCCCCGACAAAGCGTTGCCATGTCCGCTGGACAGGGTCAATCGGCAGTTCAAGGCTGATCGTCCCAACCAGCTGTGGGTATCGGACTTCACCTATGTCTCGACTTGGCAGGGCTGGCAATACGTCGCCTTTGTGATCGACGTGTATGCCCGGCGCATTGTGGGCTGGCGTGTCAGCAGTTCCATGCGGACGGACTTCGTTCTGGACGCGCTGGAACAGGCTTTGTATGACCGTCAGCCGGACCACAATGCATTGATCCATCACTCAGATAGAGGCTCGCAGTACGTGTCCATCCTTTACACCGAGCGCCTCGCCCAAGCCGGCATAGAACCCTCGGTCGGCAGTCGTGGTGACAGCTACGACAACGCCCTGGCCGAGACGATCAACGGGTTGTACAAAACCAAATTGATCCACCGCCGTGCTCCCTGGAAGACAAAGGAGTCACTGGAACTGGCCACCCTTGAATGGGTGTCCTGGTTCAACCACCACCGGTTGCTGGAGCCGATTGGGTATATTCCACCAGCCGAGGCTGAGGAAAACTACTATCGGCAACTTGCCGAGAAGACCGAATTCCCGGTTTCACTTTAACTAAACAGCCTCCACGAAAACCGGGGCGATTCAGACAGAGACACCCGTTCAGTCAGGGAATTACCTCAACGATGATTTGTTTACTAAAAACAACGACTTCTTGGCCTGACTTCGTCTTCACGAAGGGACGGTGAAGGCTGTCCGCAAACAGCAATTGAAGCGTGTGGGTGCCAACGGGCAGTTCAATTACAGCTTCCGACTGCCCCCCTCCGAAGTGCTTGTAGTTATCAGAAAACGGGATGGGGCTTTTCAAATCCCTCGGCAACGGCGTGTTGATGAGCAAATGATGATGCCCAGTTGAAGACACATCCACGCCAGCAGGCGCCAAACCCAAGCGTGTCAGACCAAAAATTACTCGCAAAGGAGAGCGAACGCGATCACCACCTCTTAAATTCACAAAGTAAACCTCGGGAGCCAAGCTTGCTGGAGGCACCACGAGCGGCGAGATGTTTTGTGCAGCCGCGCCGACGCCAACGACGGACAACATGCACAAAATGACCGCGATTCCAGCCTTAGAGAACCGATAGTTGTACTTAAAAATAACGTTCCTTTAGAGAGCGTCTGGAAATGTCGTAACGGGAGTCGCAGATAGGTTTTGGGACGTTTTGTGTCGTTGAAAACAGTCGCTTTAGTACCGATAAAGCTACGTTTTCAACTAGCATCCATCCAAAATCCATACCCGCTGCATACAGACGACTTATTCAGAAGCTCGTTAATTAATGAAATTTAGCGATCATACTTGACATTTTTATCCGGTACAGCTTATTTCTTTTCAGTCAAAGTCATGATCCAAGTCGAGAGCGCGTTGGCATCGTCTGCTTTGATTTGTGCATTGGCCGGCATAGGAATCGTTCCCCAGGCACCGCTTGAGCCTTTGACGATTTTTTCCGTCAAATAAGCAACGATATCTTTGCGATCTTTGTATTTGGCCGCAATGCTTACAAAAGAGGGGCCGACGATTTTTTTGTCCACCTGATGACAGTTAAGGCAGGCAGATTTATCGGCCAGATCTGGGCTAGCCCAAGCAGGCGCACTTAAAGCGCTGATCAAGACAGCTGCATGCAGAAGTTGACAGTTGCGATTCATCATTTCACGGTCACCATGATGGAATGGCTCAAGCTTTTGCCATAAGACTGGTGCGCGCCGTTGGCAAACTGCGCGGTAAGCGTGTAGTTGCCGGGAGCCAGCTTGACTTCAGCATCGGTTTGGCCTTTGCCGAAATGCATGTGCTTTTCTGTGAACGGGATTGATTCGCCAGCTTTTATGGAGTCCAGATTAATCAGCAAATGATGATGGCCGCTGTTTGGCAAGATATCGCCTGCTGGTGCAACTCCCACGCCTTTGACGCCAAATTTCACCTTGAAAGTGGTGCCAACAGTCGCACCATCAGCAGGCTCGATGATGCGCACATTTCGTGCCGTGTCTGAGCTCAAGTGAGAGCAGGCCGTAACGAGCATGATTGCAGCAACACCACTTGCGAGAGCGAGGCGGCGGGAGAATTGCTGGAGAGAGTGGGTCATAAAAATCCTTGAACAAAAGAGGTGCGCGCAGGCCAAAGGTCTGCAGGCGCGGAAAATAAAATGAAAAATGGAGATCAAGAAGTAAACGACTCGCCAGACAAGGCGAGTGCGCACACGCTGATGCGAAAAATCAGCTTAAATAAACGCGGGCGGCGCTCGTCCAGGCGGCGGTCTGCCGTTGTCTACCCAATTGCGCACCGCACGGGAGCCGTCGGTTGCTTGCCAGTTGGGAGTCTGGCTTGGCGCTGCATAAGCCAAATGATCCAGCACATTCCAAGGCACAGTTGCAAGCGCCAAAGGTGTGTTACCGCAATGCTTGAGGCTCGCTTCATGGTTTGGCTGCTCCGCGCCTGGAATCTGCACATAAATCTTCGTCATACCAGCGCCCGAGCACACCACGATCGCAACCGTCTTGCCGTTGCTGGCCGCCGCAAACACTTTAATAGCGCCGCCCAGCGCAAACCAGACTGCCGCACTCAGGCAGAAAGCGAAGCTCCAGCGAATAAGAGAAAGATTTTTATGCATCACACTGTCAACTATCGTAGTATTTTCAATGAAATTCTCTACGGTGCAAACCCTAGATTCTTTGTATCGCAGCGTGCGCCTGGGCAACATGCGGACATCGTGGCGCAGTTTGAGAAGGCTGCGTTTTAGGGTTTTGAGAGGCCAATTACTATTAATTTAGTAGCTGTTCGCACCCTTATTTATTGAACTGAGGGCGCTTTTGATGGGCAAAAGTGGCCTAAAAAGGCTCGAAAACCAGTTTCGACAGCAAAAACCCAGCTTACGGCCTTATTCACCGCACTAAATGCGGCGAATATGCCCCAGACATCAAGGCTTAGATACCGTCTTGAAAGTCAAGCGCCAAGGCATCATTTCTTGCCAGCATTACAACTGACATCGTTACTTCCATCACCTCAGTGGCTTTTTTAGCCCAGTTCGTATCGAACGGCTGACGTGTTTTAAGCACCCCATAAATCAAGTGCGTCAGCTTGTGCATCGCAGCAGCAATGATCGCTTTGGGCACAATGCCTTTGGCTTTCCAAGCGCGCGGCCATGTCTTTGATCAACGGGTTGTACCGAATCGCCACCATGCCGGGCATGTACAGCGCCTTGCGCAAATCCGCATGACCTCGCTTACTCACCACTGTACGGCCTTTCACGCTGGGAATTAATTGGAGTCTGACCCAATACTGTTCAGTTAGAAGTATTTTTAACTCGAATGACAGTTTGAATCAGCACATTCAAGGGCTCATCGCCTTTTCTCGAAGGATAGTAGCTGGTTCGTCTTTTGACCACCCTCGGGTT
>JANNCT010000106.1:0-9492 GCA_031386895.1 Polaromonas sp. | reverse complement strand
CGGATACGCATCGCCCATCATTGCGACCAAATCAGGCACCAGCTTGTGAAAGAACGGCGTTTTTTTGCCCAGCTTGTAGCCATGGCGAATGGCGCGGCGAATGATGCGGCGCTGCACGTAGCCGCGCCCTTCGTTCGATGGGTTCACGCCGTCGCTGACCAAAAACGCGGTGGCACGAATGTGGTCAGCAATCACGCGCAAGCTCTTGTTGTTCAAGTCAGCCTCGCCAGTTTCACGGGATGCGGCTTTGATCAGCACGTCGAAGATATCAATCTCGTAGTTGCTGTGAACATGTTGCAAGATCGCGGCCAGGCGCTCCAGGCCCATGCCAGTATCCACACACGGCGCGGGAAGCTTGACGAGTGAGCCATCGGCCTGCATGTCGAACTGCATGAAGACGTGGTTCCAGATTTCAATGAAGCGGTCACCATCTTCGCCCGGGCTGCCAGGTGGCCCGCCGGGAATGTGGTCGCCGTGGTCATAAAAGATCTCACTGCACGGCCCGCAAGGCCCGGTGTCGGCCATCATCCAGAAGTTGTCAGACGCGTATTTTTTGCCCTTGTTATCGCCAATACGCACGATGCGGTCAGCGGGCAAACCGATCTCGTTGTGCCAGATGTCGTAGGCCTCCTGATCGTCGATGTACACCGTGGCCAGCAGCTTTTCAGGTGGTAGTTTATAGACCTTGGTCAGCAACTCCCAGCCCCACAACAACGAGTCACGCTTGAAGTAATCGCCAAAGCTCCAGTTGCCGAGCATTTCAAAAAACGTGTGGTGGCGTGCGGTATAGCCGACGTTTTCGAGGTCGTTGTGTTTGCCGCCTGCCCTCAAGCACGCTTGTACCGAAGCCGCGCGCACGTAGCTGCGTTTGTCGGTGCCCAAAAACACGTCCTTGAACTGCACCATGCCGGAGTTGGTGAACATCAGCGTCGGGTCGTTGCCCGGCACGAGTGATGAGGACGGCACGACGGTGTGACCCTTTTCGGCGTAAAAGTCGAGGAAAGTTTTGCGGATATCGGCAACGGAAATCACAGTTGTTGGGGTATTTGTTGTAGTCATATCAGGTACAAGAATTAGCGGGAAAGAAGTTGAAATTTAAGACCAGAAAAGCGTTTGAAGTCGCGGTCAAATGTGCCTATTTCCGCGTCATGCTCAATAGCTAAAGCAGCGAGGTGGGCATCGTTGGTAAGGCTTCCAGCAGTTCCCACAGCCAGCAGCAGTCGGGCAAGTATGTCGGCATGGCGTATGGTGGGGTGCAAGATGTGGCAGTTGGCATGGGTCAACCAGTCATCCACGTAGCTGAGCGCTTCAGGGACGGTGCGCGGAATCACAGATAGCCCAGGATGCGTGGTCAGGCGGATGAAGCCAATCACACTTAGCCACGCAAGTCCCAAGCCCCGTGTATCGCTCAGGCTGTCTTCGAGCCATTTATGCGACACCGCATGGTGAGGGCTGTCTTTGTCGGCTGCATAAACCAGCAGGTTGGTATCGGCCAGCCTCATGCGCCGCGCTTGACTTTGGCCAGGTACTCTTCGTTGTCCAGCCCTGCAATCAATTCGTTCGCTTTGGTCAGGTCAACCAGAAAACCGCCTGAATGAAAGACGCGTTGCACAAAGCGCGGTACCGCCCTGGGCTGCACCACAGCGGCAGCATTCAGGGGCACAATCTTGGCCACCGGTTTGTTGTGCCGCATGATGATGACTTCCTCGCCCGCCTCGGCGCGCGCAACGTATTCGCTCAAGTGCGTTTTTGCTTCAAAAAGTCCGACTGCGTGCATGGCAACCCCTTAAAGTTGGCGACAAAAATTGGTTGATTCAACCAGATTTTAACCCAGCCAGCCTTTTTACAAGGGCTTTCGACCGCGCCCAACCCGCGATTGCTCCCTGGCCAGTTCCAGAAATTCCACCACTACAGGTCTGCTTGCAGAGCCGCGCCGCCACACCACACCCACGTCAATGTTAGGCACCGCGTCACGCACGCTGCGCGCCTCAATGTGGTCAGAATCCAATGTCCACGGGCGGTACAAAAAATCTGGCAGCAGGGCAATGCCTGCACCTATTCCCACCAAAGAGCGCACCGCCTCCAGCGACGAGGTACGCATCAATACCTGCGGGCGCAATGCTTTACCCGACCACACACTGCTCAGCACGCTTTCAAACCAGTCAGCCTCCAGCACCACTTGGGGAAAGACCGCACATTCGGCCAGACTCAGCTCTGGCCGTTGCGCCAGTACTTTGCAGGCGCAGTGCGATACATGAGTGGCCCGTTTGCGGGCGAGTATCTGGCTGGCCACACCAGCATGATTCGGCGCGACGCTGTGGGCGTTATTGCAGCTATCGCACCCTGGAACTACCCACTGCTGATGGCCGCCTGGAAGACCGCGCCAGCGCTGGCCGCAGGCAACACCATCGTGCTCAAACCCAGTGAGCAACACCTCTTACCGCTTTGCTGTTTGCAAAGCTGGCGGCTGACATTTTGCCGAAGGGTGTGCTGAACGTGGTGTGCGGGCGCGGTGCAAGCGTGGGCCAGCCGCTGGTGGAGCACCCCAAGGTACGCATGGTGTCGGTCACTGGCGATGTATCGACCGGGCGGCGCATTCTGCAGGCAGCTGCAGGCACGCTCAGGCGCACGCACCTCGAACTGGGTGGCAAAGCCCCGGTGATTGTTTTTGACGACGCTGACCTGGCAGAAGTGGTAGCCGGTGTGCGTAATTTTGGTTACTACAACTCTGGGCAAGATTGCACCGCCGCGTGCCGCGTTTACGCAGGCCCCAAAATTTACGAGCGCCTCGTGGCCGACCTGACCAGCGCCGTGAGCAGCCTGAAAATGGGTCTGCAAGACGAAGCGGAAGTTGAACTGGGCCCGCTCATTTCAGACCGCCAGCGCAGCAGAGTGGCCAGCTTTGTAGAGCGCGCGCAGCTTGCGGGCCACATGCAAGTAACCACCTGCGGCAAAGCACGTGCAGGCAACGGGTTTTTCTACGAGCCAACGCTGATTGCAGGCGCACGCCATGACGACGAAATTGTGCAGCGTGAGGTGTTTGGCCCGGTGGTGTCAGTCACAGTCACGCGTTTTGACGATGAAGCGCAAGTCATCGGCTGGGCCAATGATTCCGAGTACGGCCTGGCATCCAGCGTGTGGACGCAAGACGTAGGCCGAGCCATGCGTGTGGCGCGCCAGTTGCAATACGGCTGCACCTGGGTCAACATGCACTTCATGCTGGTCAATGAAATGCCGCACGGTGGCTTGAAGTCATCTGGCTACGGCAAAGATATGTCGATGTACGCACTGTAGGACTACACGGTAGCGCGCCACATCATGATCAAACACTGACGCACCAGGCACAGACGATTCTCTTGCAAAGTGAGCGCTATTAATTAAATAGCTTCTGGCGCCCGTACTTATTCGATTCTGACAACTATTCGTTTAAAAATGCGCGCCCCAGTAACGCCAGCCATAATTGAGCGTCACCCAGCATGCCGCCCAAAGGACACCCCATGGACATGAAGACCTCGCCTGTTTCTCTTCTTGAAGACCCCACCCTGCTTAAAACCGACGCCTTGATTAACGGGCAGTGGGTAAAAGGCAGCAGCCGTTTTGACGTGAACGACCCGGCCACTGGCCTGAAGTTGGCCGACGTCCCCAACCTCGGCGCACAATCCGCTACCGAAGCCATAGCAGCAGCCAACGCCGCCTGGCCTGCCTGGCGCAAAAAAACTGGCAAAGAGCGCCATTCGATTTTGATGAAATGGTTTGAGCTGCTGGTGGCCCACGCCAATGACCTGGGCCGCATTTTGACCGCCGAGCAAGGCAAACCATTTGCTGAGGCAAAAGGCGAAATCATCTACGGAGCAAGCTTTGTCGAGTGGTTTGCAGAAGAAGCAAAACGCGTCAACGGCGAAACGCTTCCGCAGTTTGACAACAACCGCCGCCTGATGGTGATGAAAGAGCCCATCGGCGTGTGCGCAGCCATCACGCCCTGGAACTTTCCTCTGGCCATGATCACGCGCAAGGTGGCGCCCGCACTTGCAGCCGGTTGCCCGGTAGTCATCAAACCCGCAGAACTGACGCCACTCACGGCGCTGGCTGCCGCCGAGCTCGCGATTCGCGCGGGGATTCCACCCGGTGTTTTGAATGTGC
Organism: Polaromonas sp.; assembly: GCA_031386895.1. Lineage (GTDB taxonomy): Bacteria > Pseudomonadota > Gammaproteobacteria > Burkholderiales > Burkholderiaceae_C > Polaromonas. Next base: position 5,352 of record JANNCT010000106.1, on the reverse strand, counting down.
TGACCGCCGACAGCGCCAACTCCATTACAATTGGCAAAGTCATTTGCGACAGCCCGGTGGTGCGCCACCTGAGCTTTACCGGCTCTACCGAAGTGGGCCGAATTTTGATGGCGCAAAGCGCGCCCACGGTTAAAAAGCTGTCTCTGGAGCTGGGCGGCAATGCACCGTTTATCGTGTTTGACGACGCTGATATTGACTCCGCAGTAGACGGCGCAATGGCCAGCAAATACCGCAATGCCGGCCAAACCTGCGTGTGCGCCAACCGCATTTACGTGCAGGGCGGCGTATACGACGCCTTCGTTGAAAAGTTTGCAGCCAAGGTCAAAGCCTTGAAAGTTGGCAACGGCTTTGCCGAAGGCGTCACCACCGGCCCACTGATTGAAGACGCAGCCATCGACAAGGTTGCGCGCCACGTGGCCGATGCCGTGGCAAAAGGCGGCAAGCTGCTGGCAGGCGGGCACAAGCTGGACGGGCAGTTTTTTGAGCCTACCGTCATTGGCGATGCAACCGCAGATATGCTGTGCGCCAAAGAAGAAACTTTTGGCCCGTTCGCGCCGGTATTTCGCTTCAAACATGAACAAGAAGCCATTGACGCCGCCAACAACACCGAGTTCGGCCTGGCAAGCTACTTTTACAGCCGCGACGTGGGCCGCATTTTCCGCGTTGCAGAGGCACTTGAATACGGCATGGTCGGCATCAACGTCGGCGTGATTGCGACTGAGCACGTGCCGTTTGGCGGCGTCAAGCAATCGGGCCTGGGCCGCGAAGGCTCCCGCCACGGCATGGAGGAATACCTTGAAATGAAGTACCTGTGCATGGGCGATATTTTGAAGTAACTCAGCGTCTTGTTTTAGAGGCCTTGCGCTTTTACAATCAGCGATGTGTGCGGGTGTAGTTCAATGGCAGAACGGCAGCTTCCCAAGCTTCAGATAAGGGTTCGATTCCCTTTACCCGCTCCAGCACACCTTTTTTTCATACCCAGCTTTTTTGCGCCCTGCCCAAGCAGGGTTAATGCGGTGTGCAATTAGCGACCAGCGCGTTATCTTCTGCACTGGGCGGTTTATTCCAACCGCTTCATCACGATGTAATGCGACGCAAAAAAATCTGGAGACCTAAATTGAGAACAACAGCAATTCATATGCGCCTGCTCACCGCCACCTGCCTTACTCTCGGGCTGCTGGCTGGCTGTGCAACACCCGCGCCTACGCAGTCGGTGTCGCTGCTTGAACCTGCAGACGGCGCTACCGTTGGCACCACCTTCAAGGTGCGTTTTGGCGTAAAAGGTATGGCGGTTGCCGCTGCGGGAGACATCGTTAAAGACAGCGGCCACAACCATTTGCTGATCAACCGCATGCCAGTTGCCAAGGGCGAATCGGTGCCGTTTGACGACAACCACAGGCACTTTGGCGCTGGTCAAACCGAAGCGATGGTCACCCTGCCACCGGGCCAATACAAACTGACATCACAGTTTGCCAACGGCGCGCACCAGTCCTACGGCGCGCCGATGAGTTCCAGTATTCAGATCACGGTGAAGTAGGCAGTGTCGAACAAAAAAAGCCCGTAGATACCGGGCTTTTTTTGTTTTCTGGCTCTTGTGAATCGGATTCAATATGTTATTTTTTTAGTAGCTGCTTGCGCCCGTATTCATTGCGCTAGAGGTCTTTTTTGTTTAAATTCAAGCTGCTAACAGCCTACAGCAGCGTAACGCCAGTTTTTGACTGCACAAACTCACGCGTCACGCCGTCGGCCAGCTCCACCAGCGCCAAACCTTGCGGAGTCACATCCATCACAGCCAGGTCGGTGATGATGCGGTTGACCACGCCCAGGCCCGTCAGGGGCAGCGTACAGCTCGGCAAAATTTTCATGTCTTCGGTGCCGTCTTTCTTCTTCGCGACGTGCTCCATCAAAATGATCACGCGCTTGACGCCTGCGACCAAATCCATCGCGCCGCCCATGCCCTTGACCATCTTGCCGGGGATCATCCAGTTGGCCAAATCGCCCTTCTCGCTGACCTGCATCGCACCCAAAATACTCAGGTTGATTTTGCCCGCGCGAATCATGCCGAACGACTGGTCAGAGCCAAAAATCGCCGAGCCTTTGATCGTCGTTACGGTTTGCTTGCCTGCGTTGATCAAATCGGCATCGACCTGGTCTTCCGTCGGGAACGGGCCAATGCCGAGCATGCCGTTTTCGGATTGCAGCCACACCTCAATGTCAGGGCTGACGTGGTTTGCCACCAAAGTAGGAATACCTATCCCGAGGTTGACGTAAAAACCGTCTTGCAGTTCTTTGGCCGCGCGTTCTGCCATTTGGTCTTGTGTCCAGGCCATGATTAAACCCCTGCCTTCTCAGTTGATTGCTCTGTGATCGTTCGCTTTTCAATGCGTTTTTCAGGTGTTGGGTTGCACACAATGCGGTGCACATAAATACCGGGCAGATGGATCTGGTCCGGCTCCATCGCCCCTAGCTCCACCACCTCTTCAACCTCAACAATACACACCTTGCCAGCCATTGCCACAGCAGGGTTGAAGTTGCGTGCCGTCAGGCGAAATTGCAGGTTGCCCGATTGGTCCGCGCGCCAGGCTTTGACCAGCGACACATCGGGCAACAGCGCCCGCTCCATTACATAAGTTTGGCCATCAAACTCGCGCAGCTCTTTGCCTTCAGTCACCAGCGTACCAACGCCGGTTTTGGTGAAAAACGCCGGAATGCCCGAGCCACCCGCCCGCAGCTTTTCAGCCAGCGTGCCTTGCGGGGTGAATTCAAGCTCCAGCTCGCCCGCCAGGTACTGGCGCTCGAACTCTTTGTTCTCGCCAACGTAGCTGGCAATCATTTTTTTGATTTGCCGCGTCTCCAGCAGCTTTCCAAGGCCGAACCCGTCAACACCAGCGTTGTTTGAAATCACCGTCAGGTTTTGCACGCCGCTGTCTTTGAGCGCCTCAATCAGCGCCTCAGGAATGCCGCACAGCCCAAAGCCGCCGACCGCCAGCAACTGGCCGTCTTTGACAACGCCACCAAGCGCCGCCGCAGCGGAGGGGAATAGTTTTTTCACGTCGAAGCTCCTTAATTACCAACGGTGTAAAGCATAAAGCAACGCAGAGCGATATTGCGTAAGGCTTGGGCTTGATGGTTTGGAGATGGCTTGAGAGCTTGTTTTTGGCAAGCAAGCCTGCTTGGTGGATTGGGAGCCGCGGCGGGGCGCGATTGGCAGCAAACGTAATCGCGAAACAACCAAGTCAACAGCTACTGTGTTTTTTATAGCTGCTTACGCCCGTATTTATTGCGCCAAAGGCCTGTTTTAATCATTTTTTGGAATATCCCGGGGTTCGCGATCAAAAACTTACCACTTGGTTTGAAGCAATCCGCCAGGTCGACCTCGCCCTAAACATGGAATTACGCAGCAGACTATTGATGCGCAAGTTTCTTCGCCATAAAAACACTCAACGGATGGTCAACATACGCACCAAACGGCCCGCACCTTTTGTACCCTTGCCTTTCGTAGAAAGCCAAAGCTTCCGGTTGGTATGGCCCAGTTTCCAGGAGCAACTCTTGGCACCCCACCCGTAACGACTCAGCCTCAAGCTCAACGAGCAAGCTGCGCGCAACGCCTTGGCCACGGTTCTGCGGTCGCACGTACATTCGCTTCAACTCGCCGACGCAGTTGTTGGTGACAACCGCACCGCATCCGACGGCAACACCTGCGCCATCTCGCGCGACCATGAAAACGACGTTCGGTTTAGTCAGCGATGCCAGGTCCAGCGAATACCGCGCCTCGGCCGGATAGAGCGTGTCTTGGTAGGCGTCGAGGTCAGCAATTAGCGCGATGACTTCTGGCTGGTCGGGAGATTCTTGGGATATGTGCATCGAAGTTTTTTGACGCCGCGTTTGAGATCGTTGCCATAAAAATCTGTAACTAACTAGCGCAATTACTGGGCGGATCAAATCATTATGTTGAGGGCGGCTCCAAAAAAAGCGCAACGAAAATTCAAGCCCTTAGCTATAGTACTATTAATTTAATAGCTGCTAGCGCCCGTATCTATTGAGATAGAGGCCTAAAAGACACCTTAGAAAGCTTTTCAAACCGTTTTACCCTGTTTAGAAGCCCAAGCCCAAAGCGCCACCCCACCCACAATCATGGGTACGCACAGCCACTGGCCCATGCTCATGCCCAGCTGCAATATGCCCAGATGCGCGTCGGGCTCACGGAAGAACTCTGCGATGAACCTGAACACGCCGTAGCCAAACAAAAACGCGCCTGATACCTGGCCCATCTTGCGCGGCTTGCGGGCGTACAGCCACAGCAAAATGAACAGCAGCAAACCTTCCAGCAAAAACTGGTACACCTGCGATGGATGGCGCGGCAGTGGCCCGCCGCCTCTAAAAATCATGCCCCAGGGCAATGATGGGTCTGCCACCCTGCCCCACAGCTCACCGTTCATAAAGTTACCCGCCCGGCCCGCCGCCAGCCCGGTGGGCACGCACGGCGCAATAAAGTCCATCACCTGCAGCCACGGCCGCTTGCGCGTGCGCGCAAACCAGACTTGCGACAACAGCACGCCAATCAAGCCGCCATGAAAGCTCATGCCGCCTTGCCACACGTAAAAAATCTCCAGTGGGTGGCTGGCGTAGTAAGCCGGTTTGTAAAACAGGCAGTAACCGACTCGCCCGCCAATGACCACACCCATTACGCCTAAAAACAAAATGTCTTCAATGTCGCGCCTGCTCCACGCGCCTGGCCCTTTGATGGATGCGTAGGGCTGGTGCTTCAATCGAAGCGTTGCCAGAAAAAAGAACAAGCCAAACGCGGCAAGATACGTCAAGCCGTACCAGTGAATGGCCAGCGGGCCGAGTTGCAGGGCGACAGGGTTAATTTCAGGGTGAATAAGCATGCCGTTATTTTGCCCTTTCGCCATGACATGCCCGCAAGCATGCAAATACAATCGGCGAAGCACCTCTCACTCCAACAAAAAAGTCCCCATGACAACCCAAACCATCGTTTTAAATCCGCGCAGCAAAAACATCACCGAAGGCAAGTCACGCGCGCCGAACCGCTCGATGTACTACGCGATGGGCTACGAGGCAGATGACTTTAAAAAGCCCATGATTGGCGTGGCCAACGGTCACAGCACCATCACGCCGTGCAACAGCGGCCTGCAAAAGCTGGCGGATGCCGCGATTGCCGCGATTGAAGCTGCTGGTGGCAACGCGCAAGTGTTTGGCACGCCAACGATTTCTGACGGCATGGCGATGGGTACTGAGGGCATGAAGTATTCGCTCGTCAGCCGTGAAGTCATTAGCGACTGCATTGAAACCTGCGTACAAGGCCAATGGATGGACGGCGTGCTGGTGGTA
>JANNCT010000093.1:0-10670 GCA_031386895.1 Polaromonas sp. | reverse complement strand
CTCGCCATCGGGGTCTGAATATTCGGTGGGGGCGTTGTTGACGTAGCGGTAGCCGTTTAATCCGGCTGTCAGCCCCGCCGGGTCTTCGCTGATGAAGCGCTTGAGGATGGGGTCGTAGTACCGGGCTCGGTAGAAGTTCAGCCCCGTCTGGTCGTTTTTTAGGACGGTTACAGCAGCGAGTTGTTGGCCGCTGACCGTGCAACCGCGAAACGCTATTTATTTAGGAGCTGCTTGCGCCCGAATTTATTGGTCTTAAGGCTGATTTTGTAGCTCAAAATGAATTAATTGGAGTCTGACCCCCATTGTTCCTGGCCGATCAGCTGGGCGTACCCCAGCAAACGCTGGCCCATTACGAGGTGGGCCGTACCCGTTTCCCAGCCTCCATGCTGCCTACCCTGGCGCGCTTGCTCACGATGTCGCTTGATGAGTTGATGGGCCATGCAGTGACCCCGGCCAAACGCGGCACCAAACGCGGGCCGACCTCACGCCTGCACCAGCAGATTGATGCGGTGGAACAGTTGCCCAAGGCCAAGCAGCAATTTGTTTCGCAGATGCTCGATACCGTGCTGGCACAAGGCGCGGCATGATCAAAGCTGCCGCCAACACGCCCGCATACACCATGGCGCCGCGCATTGAGGGGCGCATTCAGGTGATTCGCGGTCTGCGGGTGATCATTGATGCTGACCTGGCCACGCTTTATGGCGTGGACACGCGCACGCTCAATCAGGCGGTTAAGCGCAATGCGGGGCGCTTCCCGCAGGACTTTATGTTCCAGCTTGAATCGCCTGAGAAAGCCGAGGTGATCACAAACTGTGATCACCTCCAGAAACTGAAGTTTTCTAAATCAATGCCGTTTGCGTTTACCGAATATGGCGCAGTCGCATTGGCCAATGTGCTGGCCTCCTCCCAAGCGGTGGAGATGGGGATTTATGTGGTGCGTGCCTTTGTGCAGTTGCGCCAGGCCAGCAGCGTGCATGCGGACTTGGCCAAGCGGCTGACCGAGCTGGAACTGTCAACTGAGCGGCTGGAATTGAGCCACGATACTTTTAGCCGTAATACGCGCAATCAGCTGCGCCAGGTGTTTGAGGCGCTGCGGGAGTTGGCCGATAAGGCGGCCCCGCCCGAGCCAACACCGCCCAAGCGCTCTATCGGGTTCTTGCCGCTGGATAACAACAAGCCCAAGGCGATTGCCAAAGCGGTAAAGGCGATCAAGGTGAGGCCGCGCAAGGGGACGTAACGCCACGCAATCAGCGGCTAAACAAGCAAGCCACCCGAAACCCCACAGCTTTAGCAGCTGGCAGGGGTTGTGGGTGGCTTTTTTTAAAGATTAAGACAAGACCCAGTTAGAGCCCATGCAGACTACGCTACGGGATGGTCGCATCGGTTCGACTAAAGCGCGTTTCTCTTTTACGGACATTGTCGAGACCGACAAACACATCTTTCTCAAAGGGCTTGACCGCGTAAGTCGCATATCCGAATTGAGCATTTGTGAGTGATTGACCGTTCAGGCTGGTGTATTTTCTTTTGAAGTTAACACCGTCGAAAGACCATTCACCCGCATGTGTTTCCTGCTTGATTAATCCGCTGGCATCTAAGACTTTTTCTAGCTCAAGGAACTGGCCGTTTTGATCAAGTGTGACGATGCTCCGAACTTGATTTCCATCGGCGGATACCTCCTCCAACCATCTGCCAACTAACCGCTGTCGAATATCGTCAGCAGGTTTTAGAGACGAGTCATCACAAGACGCAAGCAGGGCTGCGCTACCAATCCATAAAAGCAATTTTCGGCGATGCATATTAATCAGCGAATATGCAAACAGCGGTTTGAATTGCAGTCAATTTATGCCGACTCTTGTTCAAGATAAAAACCAAACTGCAAGTCCACTTTGTGCAGAGCAAGCACGCCAGCAATTTCAGCAGTAACGATTGGCCCGCCGCCCGTACCGTTGCCTTCCCAGTAAAACTGTAGCCAGCATTGGTAGCCCGCGTCCTCTAGTGTTGAAAGCATGAAACCCGGCTGAACCCGATCAAGTATCCAGACAAGGTGCTTCATCACATCGAACCCTTCAACGTAGCCATCAGAGCTAAATGACCAGTGATATCTGGGAGGTGCAGTATGAGTTGCGCCCTTTTTACGCAACCGAATAAAACTTGCAAGACGCTCTGGGGACTCGTTATCGACGAATAGCAGATCTATCTTTTTGCGCTTCTTTAAAAATCCAGAGGGTAGCGCACCATGGACATCGGAGCGGACATGGAGCGAACAGAAATCAGTCATGCGGATGCACTACTCATTGCCGCCACGGCCACCTGAACGACCGCTGCCTCTCATCAATTCATTGATGTTTGGTTTTCCACCTCTGGTTTTACCGCCGCGCCCACTATCGCGGTTTTTGCACTGCTCGTACTCTTTTTGATAGTCTTTTGCCAATTCAGAATTCGGGATATCAAAAGGCTTCTGCGGATTGAATCCTGATTGGCTTTTGTCGAACGGGCCGTAATCGCGTTTGTTTTGCTCCCACCACTTCCAAAATCCAGGGTCATTTATTCCAAACTGCTTATCCCCAGGCGCAAGACCGAGCGGATCAGTAAACATCAACGGCGAATTTTCTACGTAGGCGTATGTATTGAGTCCCCCCGCCAGCCCAATCGGATCATTCTGCGTGTAGATACCCCAAGACGTGCATCCGCCGTAAACGAGCGGATTTTCCTGATGTGAATCAATGAGTTGAGCGGCTAAGACGAAGACGGCACCTGTGAGCGTTGGGGATTTTTTGCCTAGAAGCGCATTTTGCCTCACGCGCGCATGCGGGCACGGCTCGACCGAACTGGGTGCGCGTCAGCGCACCCATATTGGCGTTTTCAGACTGTTTTGAGTGATTTTGAACCGTTTTCAGGTATCAAATAGGCCTGTAGCCCAATCGATACGGGCGCAAGCAGCTACTAAATAAATAGCGATTGCCTCACTCCCTTTTCTTCTTTTAGCCGCTTGCCCGTTTAGCGTGGCGCGTAGCCAGCACGCGCCAGCTCATCACGGATGACTTCGCCCGCACTGAGCATGGCATAGGCTTCTTGCTGGCCTTGGGCCAGCGCTGCATAGTCCGACAGACCCACGCGCTTTAAGAATTGGGCGAAGGCTTCGGCTTGGTTGGCAGTCAGGCTGACGGTGATGGCTACGGCGGTTTGCATGATGATTTTCCTTTTGTGTCATTGATGAACTGCTGTGTGAGACCTGGCACGCCGTGCGTGCAGGAAGACCCCACCCCTCATAGCGACACGGGCGGCAGCGGGGACAGGCTGTCAAGGCTGCGCAGCACCCGAAGGGCTTGGCCTTTACTGACTGGCACCGCTGCTGCACCCTCGCCACCCAAGAGGGCTGGGGTTTCCCGCGATGCGCCAGCGAGCCGTCTCCTACACGGCCAGGCACAGGCACCAAGCTGGCCACCAGCACCCGAGCCCTACAGCGCCGGGGTGGAGGGAACCCCCTTGGGGGGTGGACGGGCCACTACCCGGCGCGGCCTGGGCGCGCAAGCGCCAGGCCCACAGGGTGGGCGGGGGCAAACACCCCAGATGCGCAAAGCGCCTGACTGAAACACTTGCGGTTGCGGCTTGCCGCTACCGCACTGACCATGGCTGTCAGGCGTGTGGCGGGCGCTACACGCAGTGAGGGCCGGCCACACGCCGCAGGGGCGAAGTGGGCGCAAGACATAACGGGGGTTGCGCGAACCCGCGAGGGCGCGAAGCGAAGCGCAGCGGTGTGGACACCAAACGAAGCTTTAGCGCAGTGACTGGCCGCACTTTGTGCAACAGCCCGCTATGTTTAATTGCAAAGCAATTAACCCCGCAGCACCTGCCAGGTCGGGCCGGGCTCGATGCCCGGCCTGGCCTGTACCTCCCAGCTCTGCGCGTAGCGCCTGGCTTTGACTCCTGTGGCCTTCGCGGCGGGCACGATGCTCAATCACTCACCGCCCGTAGCGTCGGCGCGGGTCTTGCCCCGCAAGAGCCGTGACGGTAGCGGCTAAGCGTGAACTCAGTCTCCAGCACTGCTCATACCAACCGCTGTCGTTACTATCTATTTCGTAGCTGCTTGCGCCCGTATTGATTGAGCTACAGCCTTTTTTAATAGTCATTTGTAGTGATTTACTGCCCATCTAATTCATCCCTGCGCCGCTCAACCGTCTCTGGCGTGGCCTCGATGCGCGCCGGGTGCGTCCTCTCATGCACGGCCTTCAATTGCAAGATGCTGACCTGCGTATAGACCTCGGTGGTGGTCAGTGCCGCATGACCCAGCAGCGCCTGGATGTAGCGGATGTCTGCGCCAGCCTCCAGCATGTGGGTGGCGCAGGCGTGGCGAAACAGATGGCAGGCGGCGTTCGGATGCGTCTCCTTGAAGCGCTCCAGTTGGGCGGCTTCAATGGTTTTTTTGACGATGACAGAGAGTTGTTTGCCTTGCATGCCCTGGCCATGCCTGGCCAGAAACAGCGTGCCGTCGTCGCTCTCACCTGAAGCTTCCAGGTACAGCGGGCGAATGGCTTGCTGGTATTTGTCTATCCAGCGGCAAGCGCGCTCGCCAATCGGCACCACGCGGTCTTTGGCGCCCTTGCCCTGGCGGATGTGCACCGTGCCGCGCTCGGTGTCCAGATCATCAACGTGCAGCGCCACCAGCTCGCTGCGGCGCATGCCGGTCGAGTACAGCGTCTCCAGCATGGCGCGGTCGCGTACACCCAGGCCGGTAGGCTCGGGGTTGTTGGCCTCCAGCGTGTCGATGGCGTTCAAGACCTGCTCGATCTCGACCACAGTGAGGATGTTGCGGGGCAAGCGCTTTTGCGCTCTTGGCAACTCCAGCTCGGACGCCGGGTTGTACAGCAGGTGGTGCTGGCGCGTCATCCACTGGAAGAACACGCGCACAGCCACCAGTCGCTGGCCCTGGCTGGCAAAGGACAGCGGCAAACCTGTGCCGGGTTTGCCGGTGTCTTTGCGCCGGTAGTTAAAGATGTACTGGCGGTATCGCTCCAACAGTGCTCTGGTGACCTCATCGGGGCGCTGGATGCTGCGCTCTTCGCACCAATCCACGAAGTAGCCCAGGTCAATGCGACGGCCTTTGATGGTGTGCACCGAGAAGGCACACGCCGCCATCCACGCCAGCATGTCCAGCACGTAACCCCTAAAGCCGCCCAGCGTCTCGGGGTCACCCGCCACATGCGCTGGGCCCAGTGATTTACCGGGGCGGCGGTAGCTCAATTTCTGGTTGCGGGTGTGCAGTGGGGGGATGATTGGTGCGACAGGACTGGGCATGGTGTGACCTCAAGCGGCTAAGGCAATGGGCGTGGGTGGTGTGGGTGGTGTTTGCAGGTACACCGGGGTTTGCACATCACCATTGAGGCCATGCAGGGCGTGCGTTTTACTGCGATTGGGAGCCGTTGCCTGCGAAACCTTGATTTCATGCGGCTTGGCGGCGGGTTCTGTCGTTGGCGAAGTACCCGCGTTGGGGCCGTTTTGCGGCCGCGTTGACCCCGCGTACTCGGGCACCTCACCCCGCGAACTTGGATTTGTAGGTGCAGATTTAGCGCTCAATTCAGCGCTCATAGTGGCGCTGTCGGCTCCAATCTCCAGCAAACCCGACAGGTGCGCGGCCTGCTGGCCATCGCCGTCGTAGAGCAACTCGTACTCAAAGCTCTGCCCGCGTGTGCCCCGGTGGGTCAGCAGGTATTCGAGCTGCACCAGGCGCTCCAGATGCACGCGCAACTGGGTGTCGCTCATGCCGCTGGCGTCACGCACATCTTTGCGGCTAAAGCGAATGTCGGCACGCGGTAGCTGCTGCGCCTGCATGCGCCCCGCCACCAAGCGCACCACCTCGCCCAGCACCCGGCGCGTGACCGGTGGCAGCTCGTCCAGGCTGACACCCAGCACCGCGTGGGCCAGGGCGTTGGCGTGGGCGATGTCGCTGGCTTGGACTTCGATGTAGTCCAAACCTCCATTGGCTCCGGCCAAGGTTTTTACTGGGCGCTGGTGTTGGTGCAACAGGGCTATGGTGTCGATCAGGGTGAGGTACTTTTCATGATCGCGGCGGGTGCGGGTTTTGTCGCTCAGGAAGGTGAGCTGGTCGGCGTAGGGGTTGACGACCGCCAGGGGGCGCAGCAGGCGCTGGGCGTTGCGGTGGATGGCCAGCACCGCAGCCCTGTCCTGCCTGGCGCGCAGGCCTTGCAGAGTGCGTTTAGAGCGTTGGCGGGCATGGATGGCTTCGGTCTGCGTGCGGCCTTCGTCAACCGAGAGCACGATGCAGCGGTTGAGCAGCTCTTCATCAATCTCGATGGCGGTGGTGGTCAGGAAGATCATCACCGGGCCTTCGACCCGGTATTGCTGGGTGATCAGGTTGCCCGTAACGGGGTCTTTGCCGGTAGAGGCTATCGTCAGCTCGCCTTCACTTTGCAACAGCTTCAAAGCGTAGCTGGCGCGCGCTGCGCCTTCTTCTTCGGCGATGGCCAGGATTTTGTGTTTCAGCTGGGTCTGGCCCATGTAGAACAAACTCTGCCCGGTCATGGCGCTGTACTGGATGCGTTCTTCCTCGGGCATGAAGGCCAGCACGGCATCCATCAGGCTGCTTTTACCGGCGGCACTGCTGGACTGCACCACCACGGCCAGTGGCGCGGAGAGCTTCCTGCTGACCGCCGCCAGGTAGCCCATGAGTTTGTTGCTGGCCTCGCCCACCAAACCCACGGCGTCGAAGTCGGCCAGGATGCGTTTCAACAGGTCGGGAGATTTGAGCCAGGCCAAAGCCTCGGCCTGTTCGGTATCGCTCATGCTGGGCACAGCAGGCTCAACCTGCAAGGCGGCTTGCATGCGTTTGGCCTGTAGCGCTTCCAACTTGAGCAGCACGCGGCCCAGGTCGTGTTTGATGACTTCCTCACGCACCGCCAGCTCGCGCGCGGCCTGCACGCTGTAGGCGCTGCGCGCGCGTGCGGCGTACAGGTCGAAGGCATCGACATAATAAATTTGATCTTCTCCAGCGGGGCGGCTGACCAGCACATTGATCTTGAGCGTTTCGTGCGAGAGGTTCTTGGCCAGGCCCCGGATGCGGTAACGCCGCTCGCCAAAGTGCAGGATGATTTCATCGTCGCCGATCTGGTCGCTGGCCTGCTCACTGGCTGGCTTGTCAGCGGCTAAAGAAGCGGCTACAGGCGTGGATGGCGGTACGGCTTGCGTCAGCACATCACTACTTTTTTCATAGCTGCTTGCGCCCGTATTACCTGCGCAAGAGGCCGATTTGGCTTGTAAATCCATCGTTTCGACATCCTCCACACCCTCCACGCGCTGGCCCGGCGTTTCGGTGGGCGGCGCTCCTTTGCCCAACCACACCGCCTTGCGGATCAACAGGCCCAGACTCTTGGCCGCAGGCGTCACCTTGCACGCGTACGCGTTGGCGTCCATGCCTTTGGGGAACTGGATGCGCAAGCACTCCAGGCCCGCCGCTGTCAGCCGCTCCACCACTTTGGCCGTGCCGCGCTCGCCCGCCTCATCGCGGTCAAAGGCAATCAGCACCCGACGCACGCCGCAGCGCCCGAAGGTGGCCAGATGGTCATCGGTGAAACCTTCCACGCCATAGGCGGCGGTGACGTTGGTGTAACCCGCACACCAGAACGTCATGGCGTCGATCAGGGCTTCGGTGAGGATTACTTCCTCTTGGCCCTGCAGGCCTTGCGCATTCCACACGCCCCGGTGTGGGCCGGGCAGGTACAGATGCGCCGGGCCGTCCACCTTCTCGCCAATCTTGCGGCCATAGATTTCGCTGACGTTTCCCGCTTCATCAAACATCGGCACGACCAGGCAGCCATTGAAGTGCTCATGGCCACTCTCACGCAGCACGCCCAGGCCTTGCAGGCGTGCGCGCAACTCGCCGCCCGCTTTGACACGCGCCTGCGGCAAACGCAGGCCCAGCGTGCGATTGGCAAAGCCCAGGCGGAATTTAACGACCAGTTCGCGGGCGTTCTCGCCACAGCTCAAACCCCGTTTGTCCAAATAGGCCAGCGCCTCAGGGCTGGCCAGCAACGTCTGGTGGTAGTACTCCATGACCTGGTTGAGCAACTCTTGCTCACTGGCCTGCAGCGCCACCGGCGCGCTCAGGCGGCGTACGGTCGAGCGTTTGACCCCTACAGTGCCCACCGCACCATCCAAGCTGCCAGCAGCTAAAGAAGGATCGGCCTTGAGCAGCTCCACCGCATGCCGAAAGCTCACGCCCTGGGTCTTGATCACCCAGTCAATCGGGCCGCCCGCTGCACCACAGCCAAAGCAGTGCCACAGGTTTTTGTCAGGGGTAATGACCAGGCTGGCGGTGTCGTCAGCGTGAAACGGGCAGCGGCTTACAAAGTCCTTGCCCGACTTCTTTAACTCCAGGCCAGACGCCTCGGCCAGCTGCTGCACGCTGACTTCTGCTTTTAGCCGCTCAAGCTCTGATTCGGGAATGCGTGCCATGGGTGTCTTTCGTCCGCCAATTTTTTTGGTTTTCTCTTTTGTTTACCGTTACCTGAGCGCGCCCTGGGGTCTTTGGACGCAAACAGGTCAAGAAATAAATAACTCCGTTTCAGTGTACTTCATATTGAAGTATTATGAACACCTACTCAACAAATCGAGGTTTATCGTTATGGCTTTCCAATCTCACAATCCAAGCATTGCCATGGCCATCAGTACCGCTGAACGCGATTTTTTTGTCTCGATGGGTGGGCGCATTGCCGCCCTGCGCAAGGCGCGCAACATCACCCAGGTGCAACTGGCCGAGAAGCTGGGCATCTCCCAGCAAACCCTGCAGTCCTACGAGTGCGGGCGCAGGCGGGTGCCGGTGTCGGCCATGCCGGTGGTGGCACAACATTTGACGGTCACGCTCGATGAGTTGTTTGATGCAGCCAGCCAGGGCGCTGCCAAGAGCGCACCGGCCAAGCGTGGCCCGTTGCCGCAGTGGCAGCAGCAGTTCCAGCGCATCGCTACGCTGCCGCGTGCCAAGCAGCAGGTGGTCATGCAGATGCTCGATGGTGTGCTGGCTGCTGAGGCCGTCGCGTGAGTGCAGACGTGCCGCCTGCACCTGCTCCCATGCCTGGCCCGATTTATCGTTTTGAGTGGGACTCCAACAAGGAGCGCATCAACATCGCCAAGCACGACGGGGTGACGTTCCGCCTGGCCAGCACGGTGCTGCATGACCCGCTGGCCATCACGATTTTTGATGACGAGCACAGCGAGTATGAAGAGCGCTGGGTCAGTATTGGCCAAGCGGCTAATGGCCAAACGCTGGTGGTGATCCATACGTTTATTCAGCTGGATGCGCAGCACGTTGAGGTGCGCTTGATCTCGGCGCGCAAGGCCGACAAACATGAGCGCCAGGACTATGAGACGGCACCGCGCTAGTCAGGCACGTGCTGGCGAATTGACGCGAGTGGACACGAGAGATAAAGATGATTTCAACTTTGAAGGTGAACGCATGAAAGAGCAATACGATTTTACGAATGGGGTGCGGGGCAAGTTTTACAACGCTGCTGCGGTGTTTCAACTGCCTGTCTACCTTGACGAGCAAGTGCAAGGCTATCTGGCCGCTAAAGCGCAGGCCAAAGGGGTCGATCTGTCCGCGCTGGTCAATGACCTGCTCAAACGCGAGATTGACCTGGTCGAGGCCATGGGCTGAACTCAATCTAAAGCGCTCAGGTGGTCACAGGTTGTGATCACCTACCCAGAACCCCAGCTCTTAGCGGCTAAGGGGTTAGGTGAATACTTTTTTGTTTAGATCAAGATAGAAACAAGCTGCTAGCCCAATTTATATGGGCGCTAACTGCTACTTATTTTGTAGCGGTTAGTGCTTTTCAGATTCGCTAACATCACGGTCTTCAGCGCTAGCAATCCACCCATTAATTAGCAGCCCACACATCACAATCAGCAAGACGTACCAAAAGTTTGCGCGCGTAAACCACGTAACCAGACCAGCCACCACAGCACTGACGGCTACTGCAATGGCGAACGCTTTAAGACTGAATCCAAGCAGTAGGTTTTTCATCGTGGGCACCCGCATTTTGATGCACCAATTCCAGCTGCCGCTGCTGTACCCGCGCCATAAGAATTAATCGCGGCATTTGTCTTGCCCGCAGATTGTCTTAATGCTGCATCGCTTTTGCCTGCCAAATTTGGTGGTCGCCAGTTGCGGCCGACACCGCCACGAAATACAACTTTGAGCGTTTGACGAAATTCGCTTGCTGCAGCGCCAGACGTGGCAACAACCGAGCCCGCTTTGGCAAGGCCTGCATAAGCAAGGCGCGCACCGCCGAATGCGGCTGAGCTCAAGCCACCATAAAGGTAGGCGTCGCTGCACTCATCTACACCGCCATCAACTCCAGCGGCATCGCGCAAATAGGAGCCAGTACCCAGCAGCAACGCATCACCAAGACCAGCTCCGAAGTCCACAACCCCCTGCGGAGCTGTTGGCATATCCGCCATCCCAAACAATCCCAGTGGATCCGCGTACATCGTAGGCGCGCCGTTGGCGTAAGCGTATGTATTCAACCCCCCCTCCAGCCCAATCGGATCATTCTGCGTGTAGATACCCCAAGACGTGCATCCGCCGTAAACGAGCGGATTTTCCTGATGTGAATCAATGAGTTGAGCGGCTAAGACGAAGACGGCACCTGTGAGCGTTG